>NZ_CP108002.1:2118181-2420778 GCF_041435055.1 Streptomyces sp. NBC_00341
CCCACGGCAGGCTGTAGAGCTTGCGCGCCAGCCGCGCGATCACCACGATGACGGTCGCCGCGATGATCGTGAAGATGATCGTGAAGGCCTCACCGATACCGAACGCGGCGCCCGCGTTGCGGATCGCGTCGAGCCTGAGCCAGCTGCCGAAGATCTCCACCGGCTCCTGGTGCTCCAGCTTCGCCACCACGAGCATCTTGCTGCCCAGGTCGAGCAGGTACGCCAGGACGGCGACGCAGAAGAGCAGGATGATCCGGCGCCGCCGGGTGGCCGCAGAGCGGTCGACCACCGCCTCGCCGTCCCCGTCCTCCACCGCGGTGGGGTCCACCGACTGCCCGTCCGCGGGCCCGGCCCCCTCGCCCCGCTCCGGCTCGGCTCCTTCGTGTCCCTCGGACTCAGGGATGTCCGGCCTACCGATGATGCTCTCCGCCTCTGCCACGTGAGTCCCTCAACCTAGTTCCCGACTGAGGACGAGGGTACGACACAGCGGCGGGGAGCAGGGCCCGTCCCCCGGCGGATCGCGGCGGGGCCGCGGCACCGGCACCGGCACCGGCCACGATCCGCCGGGAGCACGCGCTAGCCGCGCCGCTCCTGCTTCTGTTTGTCCTCGACACACAGGGTGGCCCGGGGGAACGCCTGCATCCGCGCCTTGCCGATCGGGTTGCCGCAGATCTCACAGAGCCCGTACGTCCCGGCGTCGAGCCGCGCCAGCGCCCGCTCCGTCTGCTCCAGCGTCTCCTGGGCGTGGGCGGCCAGCGACATCTCGTGCTCGCGGGTGATGTTCTTGGTACCGGTGTCCGCCTCGTCGTCACCCGCCCCGTCGCCGGAGTCCCGCATCAGCCCGGCCAGCGCCGCGCCCGAGGTCTCCAGCTCGCTGCGGAGCCGGGCGATCTCGCCGGTCAGCTCGGACCTGGCGGCCGAGACCTCCTCCGGCGTCCAGGGGTCCTCGCCCGGCCGTACGGCCAGCTCCCCCGGCGTCGTCGCGGCGGCGCGGGCCGGGGGCACGGGCGCCGCGCTCCGGCCGGCGGTCCGGGTCCTGGCCGCGCTCTTCTTGGCTACCACCGTGTGGGCTCCCGTCTGCTCGGCGGCCTCGGCCGCCCCCGTGGCCGCAGCGGCGGCCTTCTTCGAAGCCTTCTCGGCCACGGTCCTCGCGGCCGCGGCCTTCTTCGGAGCGGCCTTCTTCGCCGCCGCCTTCTTGGTCGCCGATTTCCTGGGCGCCGCCTTCTTGGCGGCCTTCTTCGTCGCCTTCTCCTCGGCTGCCGCGCCCGTGGATTCCGCTGACGCCGTCTTCTTTGCGGCGGTCTTCTTCGCCACCATGGCCGCGGCCCCTTCACACATTGTGATCTTGCTCGCGAGTCGTGCTGGGACGATAAGTCGACCCCAGCCCCGCGGCAACGGGGCACGCCGCCGATTCGCCCCTCCCCGTGTCCGGATCACAGCCCGCCTGAGTCCGTTGTGCCCAGCTCCCCGCCGGGTAATCCGCCCTCGTCCCTCTCGCCGGGCGGCGCCGGGACTCCGTACGCCGCGTCTGGCCATTCGGGTCAGGCCGGGTCCGGCCGTTAAACCGGTCGGCCCCGCACCCCGGGCCCCGTACACTGGCGGCAGCGAGAGGCGTGGATGGGACGAGTAGCGTCGTACGCAGCCAGGAGCGACCCGGGGACGGTGGAAGCCCGGGGGCGAGCGCGTCGTGAAGATCACCCGGAGCCGTCGGAGGAAAGCTCTGGACCGTGGGCCCCGCCCACGTGCACAGGGCGAGTAGAACCGGCTTCGCACCCCTAATGAGGGGGCCACGGGCAGCCGCCCGGGGCCAAGGAGGGTGGTACCGCGGGAACCCGACCGGTTCTCGTCCCTCCGACGGAAGTGGAATACGTCCGCCGGAGGAAGCCCGCACATGACATCGCCGCAGTACCGCCAGGTACCCGCCCAGGTAGACCTGCCCGCGCTGGAGCACGCCGTGCTCGACTTCTGGCGCGAGAACAAGGTCTTCACCAAGAGCCTCGACCAGTCCGAGGGCCGCCCCGAGTGGGTCTTCTACGAGGGCCCGCCGACCGCCAACGGCATGCCCGGCGCCCACCACATCGAGGCCCGCGTCTTCAAGGACGTCTTCCCGCGCTTCCGCACCATGCAGGGCTACCACGTCGGCCGCAAGGCCGGCTGGGACTGCCACGGCCTGCCGGTCGAGCTCGCGGTCGAGAAGGAGCTGGGCTTCAACGGCAAGAAGGACATCGAGGCGTACGGCATCGCCGAGTTCAACGCCAAGTGCCGTGAATCCGTGACCCGGCACACCGACGCCTTCACCGAGCTGACGACCCGGATGGGCTACTGGGTCGACCTCGACGACGCCTACCGCACGATGGACCCCGAGTACGTCGAGTCCGTGTGGTGGTCGCTGAAGGAGATCTTCAACAAGGACCTGCTGGTCCAGGACCACCGCGTCGCCCCCTGGTGCCCGCGCTGCGGCACCGGCCTCTCCGACCACGAGCTGGCCCAGGGCTACGAGACGGTCGTCGACCCCTCGGTCTTCGTCCGCTTCCCGCTCACCTCCGGCCCGCTGGCCGGCGAGGCGGCCCTCCTGGTCTGGACGACGACCCCCTGGACCCTGGTCTCCAACACGGCCGTCGCCGCACACCCCGAGGTCGAGTACGTCGTCGCGACGAACGGCGAGGAGAAGCTCGTCGTCGCCCGGCCGCTCGTCGAGAAGGCGCTCGGCGAGGGCTGGGAGCTGACCGGCCCGTCGTTCACCGGTCGCGAGATGGAGCGCTGGACGTACGAGCGCCCGTTCGCCCTGATCGACTTCCCGGCCCCCGCGCACTACGTCGTCAACGCCGAGTACGTGACGACGGAGGACGGTACGGGTCTGGTCCACCAGTCCCCCGCCTTCGGCGCCGAGGACCTCCTGGTCTGCAAGGCGTACGGCCTGCCGGTGGTCAACCCGGTGCGCCCCGACGGCACCTTCGAGGAGGACGTGCCGCTGGTCGGCGGCGTCTTCTTCAAGAAGGCCGACGAGGCGCTCACCGAGGACCTCGCCGACCGCGGCCTGCTCTTCCGGCACGTCCCGTACGAGCACAGCTACCCGCACTGCTGGCGCTGCCACACCGCGCTGCTCTACTACGCGCAGCCGTCCTGGTACATCCGCACGACGGCCGTCAAGGACCGCCTCCTGGAGGAGAACCAGAAGACCAACTGGTTCCCGGAGTCGGTCAAGAACGGCCGCTACGGCGACTGGCTGAACAACAACATCGACTGGGCGCTGTCCCGCAACCGCTACTGGGGCACCCCGCTGCCGATCTGGCGCTGCGAGGACGACCACCTCACCGTCATCGGCTCGCGCGCCGAGCTGAGCGAGCTGACCGGCACCGACCTCTCCGGCCTCGACCCGCACCGGCCGTTCATCGACGAGATCACGTTCACCTGCTCGCACGAGAGCTGCCAGCTGGAGGCGTACCGCGTCCCCGAGGTCATCGACGCCTGGTACGACTCGGGCTCGATGCCGTTCGCGCAGTGGGGCTACCCGCACAAGAACAAGGAGATCTTCGAGAGCCGCTACCCGGCGCAGTTCATCTCGGAGGCCATCGACCAGACGCGCGGCTGGTTCTACACGCTGATGGCGATCGGCACCCTGGTCTTCGACAAGTCGAGTTACGAGAACGTGGTGTGCCTCGGCCACATCCTCGCCGAGGACGGCCGCAAGATGTCCAAGCACCTGGGCAACACCCTGGAACCGGTCCCGCTGATGGACCAGCACGGCGCCGACGCCGTGCGCTGGTTCATGGCGGCCGGCGGCTCCCCGTGGGCGGCGCGGCGCGTCGGTCACGGCACGATCCAGGAGGTCGTCCGCAAGACGCTCCTCACGTACTGGAACACGG
Organism: Streptomyces sp. NBC_00341; assembly: GCF_041435055.1. Classification (NCBI taxonomy): domain Bacteria; kingdom Bacillati; phylum Actinomycetota; class Actinomycetes; order Kitasatosporales; family Streptomycetaceae; genus Streptomyces; species Streptomyces sp. NBC_00341. Next base: position 2,122,048 of record NZ_CP108002.1, read on the forward strand.
TCGCCTTCCAGGCGCTGTACGCCCGCACGTCGAACTGGGCGCCGTCCGAGGCCGATCCGGCACCGGCCGACCGCACGGTCCTGGACCGCTGGCTGCTGAGCGAGCTGAACGCCCTGGTGGACCAGGTCACCCAGGCGCTGGAGGGCTACGACACCCAGCGGGCCGGCAAGCTGCTCTCCGGGTTCGTCGACGATCTGTCCAACTGGTACGTACGCCGCTCCCGCCGCCGCTTCTGGCAGGGCGACAAGGCGGCGCTGCGCACCCTGCACGAGGTCATCGAGACGGTCACCCGGCTGATGGCCCCGCTGACCCCGTTCATCACCGAGCGGGTCTGGCAGGACCTGATCGTGCCGGTCGCCCCGGACGCCCCGGAGTCGGTCCACCTCTCCGACTGGCCGAAGGCGGAGCTGACGGCGATCGACCCCGAGCTCTCGACGCAGATGGCGCTGGTGCGCCGACTGGTCGAGCTGGGCCGGGCGACGCGTGCCGAGTCGGGCGTCAAGACCCGCCAGCCGCTGTCCCGGGCCCTGGTCGCGGCCTCGGGCTTCGAGAGCCTCTCCCCCGCGCTGCGGGCCCAGATCACCGAGGAGCTGAACGTCTCCTCCGTGGCCACTCTGTCCGAGGTCGGGGGTTCGCTGGTCGACACGACGGCGAAGGCCAACTTCCGGGCGCTGGGCAAGCGGTTCGGCAAGGGCGTCCAGGCGGTGGCCAAGGCCGTCGCGAACGCCGACGCCGCCGCGCTGTCGCTGGCCCTGCGCGAGGGCACCGCCTCGGTCGAGGTCGACGGCGAGACGGTGTCGCTGGCCCCGGACGAGGTCATCATCACCGAGACCCCGCGCGAGGGCTGGTCGGTCGCGTCCGACTCGGGCGCCACGGTCGCCCTCGACCTGGAGATCACCCCGGAGCTGCGCCGTGCGGGCCTGGCCCGTGACGCGATCCGACTCATCCAGGAGGCCCGCAAGAACAGCGGCCTGGACGTGGCGGACCGCATCGCCGTCCGCTGGACGTCCACGTCGCCTGCGACGGCCGAGGCGCTGAGCGAGCACGCGTCCCTGATCGCGGACGAGGTCCTGGCCCTGGACTACGCCGAGGGCGAGGCGGACGCGGCGTACGGCGAGCCGTTCGAGGACGAGGGCCTGTCCCTGACGTTCCGCCTCCGCAAGACGGAGCGGTAGCCACGCAGCACGCGAGGGCCCGGCCGGACACGTTCGACGCTGACTCTGTCGGGGATCTTGGCGGTCTGCTCAGTCTCTGGCGGACCGCCAAGACCTCGGCCGGGTGATTCCGTGCTGGTCCAGGTAGTTCTGGAATGCGGTCGGCGGCCGGGACGGAGGTGGTTCTCCGGTCGGCGGCCGCCGGCTGAGGCGCTCGATGTTTGCGGCGATGGCTGTGAACACGTGCTGTAAGTGGGCTTTGTGCTGTCCCCGGTAGCGACAGCGGCGCATGCCGTGTCCGTGGGCGAGCTCGTTGATGGTGCCTTCCACTCCGGAGCGGACCGCGTAGCGGGCCTGCCATTCGGGTGTCTGCTGCTCGGCGCGGACTCGGAGTTGCAGGTCACGGAGTTCTCGCGGGGGAAAGCCCACGCTCCGGGCGCTGTCGGCGGTGGTCGTGCAGCGGGTGCGGACCGGGCAGGGACGGCACTGGCTCTTGGTGAACCGTGCCACGATCAGAGGTGCTGCGGTGGGTGAGGAGGTCGGGTAGGGGCCGTGCCATCCCGCGCTGGTCTCGCCCTGCGGGCAGGTGACCTGTCGGCGGTCGAAGTCGATGTGGAAGTCGTCGCGGCCGAAGCCGTTGTTCCTGCGGTTCTGGCGGGTGGTGTTGACCGGCAGTGGTCCGGTGACCGTGACCTGGTGTTCCCGGGCCGCCTGTTCGAGATGGACCAGGGAGGTGTAGCCGCCGTCGACCAGATGCTCGGCGGGCAGCAGCCCGCGACGCCCCAGCCGGGTGTGGATACCGGGCAGAGCCTTCGCGTCGTAGCCGGTGGCGTCGGTGGTGGCCACATCCGTGATCACGTTGACGCCTTCAGGATCACAGGTCTCGGTGAGATGCGCGACGAACCCTTTCCAACGGGTGACGTGTCCGCGGCGCGCGTAACGGGCCGTCGGGTCGTAGGGCGAGACGACCGCGACCGCTGAGGGCGGCAGCCCGCCGTCATCGGCGGTGCGCCAGCGCAGACGGCCGGCCCCGTCGCGGTAGTAGTTCTGCACCATGATCTGCCGCAGGGCCTGGGCCCGGGGCCCGGACAGGCGATCCGCCGCATGCTCTGCGACGTGCTCCAGCAGCCGGACGGCGTCACCACCGGTGGCGAGGATCCTGGTCTTGGGGCGGGTGGGGTTCTTGCCCAGGCGGACCGGGCGGCCGTAACGACGCCCCCACTCCTCGTCTACCAGGTCGGCCAGCAGGTGCGGAGCGGTGCCGGCCAGCTCTTCCAGGGCGGCGCGGACGGCCTCGGTGACCAGTTCCAGCCGGGTCAGGTCGCGCACCGCGGCCAGGACGTGGGTGGAGTCCGTGCGCTGAGTGGTGCGCTCGCGCACGAGACCGGCCTCCTTCAGGCGCGCAAGCGTGAGGTCAAGGAGACGGTCGGCGCGGTCGTCCTCGGTGAGACGCTCGCGGAAGTCGCCCAGCACGCTGTGGTGGAATCCGGGATCGTTCAGCTCCATGGCCAGCGCGTACTTGAAATCGATGCGGCAGCGAACCGCCTCGGCGGCCTGCCGGTCCGACAGACCGAGCAGGAACTGCAGCACACACACGGTGGCCAGCTGAGCGGGCGAGAGCCCGGGGCGGCCGTCACGCGGATACCAGTCCGCGAAGTCCTCGTCACGCCACAGCCCGCCCAGGCGGTCTCTCACCCACATCGCCGTCGTACCACCCGGATTGCTCGCCCGCGCCATCTGCACGGTCAGAGAAGGGACTTGCTCACCAGAACGGGCGTGGAGCGACAACGGGCACCTCGACAACTGCATTGGTCCTTGGACAGAGTCGAGCATGCCCGTTGATCATGCTGCCCCGCCGGGGATCCTCAAGATCCCCGACAGAGTCAGCGTCGACACGTTCCGGCCGGGCCCTTTGTCGTTCCCCCACCCACCCCTTCCCGAACCTGGGGCTCCGCCCCAGACCCCGCGCCTCAAACGCCGGCGAGGCTGAGATTCCCGCTCAGCCAGCGAAATCAAGCCCCTCCGGCGATTGAGGAGCGGGGGTCCGGGGGCAGAGCCCCCGGGAGTAGGGGACGCCCCGCGCACGGCAAAGGGCCGGGCCCCGGGGAAAACCCCGGGGCCCGGCCCTCAGCCTGCCGACGGCTACGCGCTCAGCGAGCGCGAACCGCTCAGTTGTCGTCCTCGTCGATCAGGAATCCGCGCATCGGCGAAGGCGCCTGCTGCATCGGCTGCGGCGCCTGCGGCCGCACCGGTGCCATCGGCTGGGTCATCGCCGGCGACATCTGCTGCTGGCCACCGTACGAGGGCGCACTGCCCATGGACGGGCTGCCGCCCATCTGCGGGCCGCCGTGACCACCGTGGTTGCCGCCCATGGTGTGGCCCATGGCACCCGCACCGGCCGGAGCCAGCGAGGGCGACGGCGGCAGCGAAGCGGTCGCCGGGGTCCGCGGCGGAGCCAGCGAGTCGTCCGCCTGGGTCTCCAGCTGACGCAGCTGGCTCTCCAGGTAGGACTTCAGACGCGTCCGGTACTCGCGCTCGAAGCCACGCAGGTCCTCGACCTTGCGCTCAAGCGTCGCGCGGGCCGACTCCAGGGAGCCCATCGCCACGCGGTGCTTCTCCTGCGCGTCCCGCTCCAGGGCGTCCGCCTTGGCACGGGCGTCGCGCTCCAGGCCCTCGGCACGGCTGCGCGCCTCGCCGACGATCTTGTTGGCCTCGGAACGGGCCTCCGCGATCGCCTGGTCGGCGGTCTGCTGCGCCAGGGAGAGGACACGGGCGGCGCTGTCGCCGCCGGGGCCCTGCTGCTGCTGCATCTGCGGCGGCTGCTGCTGCTGCATCTGCTGCATCTGCTGCTGCTGGGGGTTGTGACCACCCATGGGGCCGCCCATCGGGCCACCCATGGGACCGCCCTGCATCGGGCCGGGGCCGTGCGGGCCCTGCGGACCGGGGCCGTGCGGACCCTGGGGTCCGTGGCCACTGGGACCGGCGGGCAGCTGCGGAGCGCCACCGGGCAGCTGGGGCGGACCCATCTGCGGAGGCTGCTGCTGCTGGACCGGCGGACCAGATATGGCGGCCGGCACCGGTGCGCCGGGCCGTTCCTGCTGCTCCGGCTTGCGCATGCCTTGCTGCTGCTGGTTCTGCGCGGCGGCACGCGTGGCGGCGGCCAGCTTGGCGCGCAGGTCCTCGTTCTCACGGAGCAGGCGGGTCAGCTCCGATTCGACCTCGTCGAGGAAGGCATCAACCTCGTCCTCGTCATAGCCTTCTCGGAGGCGGACCGTCGTGAACTGCTTGTTCCGCACGTCCTCGGGGGTCAGCGGCATCTCTTCTTCACCTCTACGTAGTCGTCGGCAGTCGGCAAGACCGTATCGCTCACAACCTGATCACGACGCTGATCAGGATGGAAACGATGATCATCAGAACGAAGAAGGACAGGTCGAGTGCCACGCCCCCGAGACGCAGCGGCGGAATGAACCGCCGCAGGAGCTTGAGCGGTGGATCGGTGACCGTGTAAGTGGCCTCAAGAACGACCACCATCGGCTTGCCCGGCTGCCATGAACGTGCGAACTGGAAGACGTAGTCCATGACCAGCCGGAAGATCAGCACGATGAGGAAACACATCAACGCGATGTAGACAACACTTTGAGCGACGCCCATCCTCGCGCTTCCCTCTCCCCTGGCTCTCGTAGCTCCGGCCTCTCGGCCGGGTTGTTCCCGGTGTCGTGTTCTCAGCTCTGGTTGAAGAATCCGCCCTCTGCGATGCGGGCCTTGTCCTCCGCCGTGACATCGACGTTAGCAGGCGACAACAGAAAGACCTTCTGCGTCACGCGCTCAATGCTGCCATGGAGACCGAAGACAAGTCCCGCGGCAAAGTCGACAAGTCGCTTCGCGTCCGTGTCGTCCATCTCCGTGAGATTCATGATCACCGGAGTGCCCTCACGGAAGTGTTCCCCGATGGTACGGGCCTCGTTGTAGGTCCTGGGGTGCAGCGTGGTGATGCGGTAGGGCTCCCGCTCGGACACAACCTTGGGCATGATCACCGGTGCGTTCTTCTCCAAGTTCGAGCGTTCAGGTGTGATGGATGCCACGGGGGCGATTCGGGCGGGTCGCTCTCGCTCGGCCGGGATCTGAACCGGCTCCCGTTGCGCGGGAGGCTGTACCGCTCGTACCGGTTCGTCCCGTTCCCGCTCCACCTGATGCGCGGGCTGGTGCCGGCGCCGGTCCCGCTCGGGCTCCGGCTCGGGTTCGAATTCGTCGTCGGGGTCGAACCCCGGACCGTCGTACCCATCGTCCTCCACGAGGCCGAGGTAGACCGCCATCTTGCGCATCGCGCCGGCCATGCTCTGAGTCCTCCGCTCTGTGGTGGATCGGCATCTGTCACCAAGTGCCCGCGATCCACTGTGGCCTGTCCGCCGTGGGCGGTAATGACCATATTTTCTGCTGTGGTCCGACTTGCTTGGCGACGTTACCCGAGCCCGGGTCGGACTCCGAGTACCGCAGTACCGACGCGCACATGTGTCGCTCCGGCCGCAACCGCGTCCTCGAGGTCCGCACTCATCCCTGCAGAGACCATGTTCGCAGCCGGATGGTTCCCGCGCAGCCGGGATGAGATTTCCATCAGCCGGTCGAACGCGGCCCGTTGCCTTCCGGCGAACGGTCCGGCGAGCGGCGCGACGGTCATCAGACCGGCCGGCCGCAGCCCCGGGGCGGATTCGAGCGCGGCGGCCAACTCCTCGACCCCGTCCGGGGCGACACCGCCCCGCTCTCCCCGCTCACCGCTCTCCGCGTCGAGCGCGACCTGGATGAGACACCCGAGTTCCCGCCCGTCGCGCTCGTCGCGCCCGACCGCGGCGGAGAGTGCCGTCACCAGCTTGGTGCGATCCACCGACTGCACGATATCGGCATAACTCACCACAGAGCGAACCTTGTTCGTCTGCAATTGACCGACAAAGTGCCATGTGAGGGACAGATCCGCACATGCGGTGGCCTTGGGCGCCGCGTCCTGGTCGCGGTTCTCCGCGACCTGGCGCACGCCGAGTTCGTGCAGGATCCGCACATCGGTCGCCGGGTAGGTCTTGGTGACCACGATGAGGGTCACCTCCTCCCGCTTCCGGCCGGCGGCGGCGCAGGCGGATGCGATGCGTTCCTCCACCTGTGCGAGATTCGCTGCGAGTTGAGCCTTACGGTCCGTCATGCCCTATCCGTCCAGCCAGACATATCCGGCGAGCCGCCCGGTGGTGCGGTCGCGTCGGTACGAGAAGTGGTCACCCGATTCGAGAGTGCAAACGGGCGACATGTGCCGGTCGGTGATTCCGAGGGCGTCGAGCTGGGCATGGACCCCGGCGGTGACATCCACGGCGGGGGTTCCCCAGCTGGTCTCCGACCAGGAGGCGGGGACGCTCTTCGCGACCTCGTCCCGCATCGCGGCCGGGACCTCGTAGCACCGTCCGCAGACGGCCGGCCCGGTGCGGGCGATGATCCGCGAGGGGTCCGCGCCGAGCCGGACCATGGCCCCGACCGCGGCGGGCACCACTCCGGCGACGAGACCTGGACGGCCCGCGTGTGCCGCCGCGACGATCCCGGCGACCGGGTCGGCGAGGAGTACGGGGGTGCAGTCCGCGGTGAGAACGGCGAGCGGGAGTCCGCGCCGCGCGGTCACCACCGCGTCCACGGCGGGAATCTCGGAGGCGTCGCCCCACGGTCCGTCGACCACGGCGACGTCCCGGCCGTGGACCTGGTTCATCCAGACGACCCGCGCCGGGTCGAGCCCGCGCCCGCGGGCGGCGCGCTCCCGGTTGGCGAGAACGGCGGCGGGGTCGTCACCGACCGCGCCGCCGAGGTTGAGCTCCGCATACGGGGCGGCGCTCACCCCTCCCCACCTGTCGGTGAAGGAGAAGTGGGCGCCGCCCCCCGAAGAGACAGAATTCTCTTCGCTCACTGCGTGATGCGGATCTATCACTTCAAGAAATCCGGAACATCCAGCTCTTCGGCCTGGGAGTCCTGGTAGGGACGGGCCGGCGGGACGTGCGGCGGAGCGACCGGCGGGAGGTGGCTCTCGTTGGCCGCCGGCACCGGCTCTGCCTGGACCGGGGTCTCCTCGCGCGGGGGCACGGAGCCCAGTCCGCTCGACTGGCGCACGGGCTCAGCGGCCCGGACCGGCGGGGCGGACTCCTCACGCTTGGTGGAGTTCGCGCCCAGGACGTTCTCGCGACGGGCCGGCGGCTGTCCGCCGTCGAAGCCCGCGGCGATCACGGTGACCCGCACCTCGTCGCCCAGCGCGTCGTCGATGACCGCGCCGAAGATGATGTTCGCCTCCGGGTGCGCCGCCTCACTCACCAGCTGGGCGGCCTCGTTGATCTCGAAGAGACCGAGGTCGCTGCCGCCGGAGATGGAGAGCAGGACACCGCGGGCGCCGTCGATGGACGCCTCCAGGAGCGGCGAGGAGATCGCCATCTCTGCCGCCGCCACCGCGCGGTCGTCGCCGCGTGCGGAGCCGATGCCCATGAGCGCCGATCCGGCCTCGGACATGACCGACTTGACGTCGGCGAAGTCGAGGTTGATCAGACCCGGGGTGGTGATGAGGTCGGTGATGCCCTGGACACCCGAGAGCAGCACCTGGTCGGCCGACTTGAACGCGTCGAGCACGCTGACCTGGCGGTCCGAGATGGACAGCAGTCGGTCGTTGGGGATGACGATGAGGGTGTCGACCTCTTCGCGGAGTTCGGCGATGCCGTCCTCCGCCTGGTTTGCGCGACGCCGGCCCTCGAAGGTGAACGGGCGGGTGACCACACCGATCGTCAGGGCGCCGAGCGAACGCGCGATGTTGGCGACGACGGGTGCGCCACCGGTTCCGGTGCCACCGCCTTCGCCTGCGGTGACGAAGACCATGTCGGCCCCCTTGAGGACCTCCTCGATCTCTTCACGGTGGTCCTCTGCCGCCTTGCGACCGACGGCCGGGTTCGCCCCGGCGCCGAGGCCACGGGTGAGTTCACGGCCGACGTCGAGCTTGACGTCGGCGTCGCTCATCAACAGGGCTTGCGCATCAGTGTTGATCGCGATGAACTCGACGCCCTTGAGACCGACCTCGATCATTCGGTTGATGGCATTGACACCACCGCCGCCGACACCGATGACCTTGATGACTGCGAGGTAGTTCTGCGGTGCTGCCACGTCGAAGGCCTCTCGCCTCGAGTTACGTGTCGTCGCTTGGCGGTAGTCCCGCCGCGACGACGGATGCCGATTGGGACGGTCCGAACGCCGACCCAAACCCTAACGTTGAAGTTTAGGGTTACCAGTGTGTCTGCTTCATGGACTCTTCCGAACAGGACACTAAGTCGACAAGTGGCGCACGTTCAACGAACACGCCGAACCTCCCGTTTTTCTTTTCACCCTATGTGATCACCCGTAGCGCTGACCAACCAGGGTGCTGGCCAGGCCGAATGTGCGTCAACTACCCGACACCGCAGGAGCGGTGGGTGCACTCACGTCGAAGTGTCCTGCTTTGGGAGCGGCTTTCATGAGCGCGGTGAGGACTTTCGCCTTCACAGCACCTTCTTCACCACTCCCCCAGATCACCTCACGGTCCCGAGTGAGCTCCAGGGAGACCGAATCGTACGAGGTGACCCGCACGACCTTGGTGTCCCCGGCAATGCCGCCCGGAAGGTCGCCCGCGACCCGGACCGCCTCCCGCACCAGCCGGTCGCTGCCGAAACGGCGCAGGCTCGCCGACCGACCAGGGGTCAGTTCCAGCAGGGGTACGCGCCCGGGTGCCTTGTCCACCGTGGCGAAGCGCACGCCTTTGGCGTCCACTTCAATGAACTTTGCGCCCTTTTTCACCAACAGGACCGGCTTTCGTTCGGTCACCTTAAGTCCGATGCCGTGCGGCCATGACCGTACGACATCCACCGAGTCGATACGAGGCAACTTCTGGCGCAATCTGTCCGCGATGGCATCCGTGTCCACGGAAACGAGCGGAGACCCCATCGGCACCGCCGCGGCGGACTCCACCTCGGCCGGTGACAGTACGTCGACACCGGTGATCCGGACCTGTTCGGTGCGGAGCCAGGAGGAGCCGTAGAGCGCCCAGACGGCGCCTGAGCCGAGCAGCAGTACGGCCGCGGCGATCACGATCAGCAGGGTCCGCCGGGACATCCGGCGTCCTTCGGTCCCCGGGCGCGGCGGCCGGTCCGGGGTGTCCTCCTGCTGCCCTGCACCGCGCTGGGCGGTCGTCGGTCCGGCCACGCTCGCTCCTTATGCCGGGTCCGGGGGCGCCGCCCCCGGACCCGTCCGCCTCACGCGCCTCGGCGTGCGGCAATCGCCTCGTACACCATGCCGACCAGCAGGTCGTCGGCGTCCCGGCGGCCGAACTCGGCGGCAGCGCGGGACATCTCGTACAGCCGGTGCGGATCCGCCAGCACCGGAAGGACGTTGCCCTGCACCCACTCCGGGGTGAGCGCGGCGTCATCCACCAGCAGACCGCCGCCGGCGTTGATCAGCGGCTGGGCGTTGAGCCGCTGTTCGCCGTTGCCGATCGGCAACGGGACGTAGGCGGCGGGCAGCCCGACGGCGGAAAGTTCCGCCACGGTCATCGCGCCCGCGCGGCAGAGCATCATGTCGGCCGCGGCGTACGCGAGGTCCATCCGGTCCACATACGGTACCGGGATATAGGGCGGCATACCGGGCATGTTGTCCACGCGCGGCATTTCGTTCTTCGGGCCGACCACGTGCAGGATCTGGATTCCAGAGCGCTGCAGCAGCGGGGCGACCCGCTGGACCACCTCGTTGAGGTGGCGGGCGCCCTGCGAGCCGCCGGAGACCAGCAGCGTCGGCAGGTTGGGGTCGAGCCCGAAGGCGGCACGCGCCTCCGGACGGACCCGGGCCCGGTCCAGGGTGGCGATGGTGCGGCGAAGCGGAATGCCGATGTAGCGGGCACCGCGGAGCTTGCTGTCGGGGGTGGAGACGGCGACCCCGTGCGCGTACCGCGAACCGATCTTGTTGGCCAGGCCCGGCCGGGCGTTGGCCTCGTGCACCACGATCGGCACCCCGGCGCGCTTGGCGGCGAGGTAGCCGGGCAGCGCGACGTAACCGCCGAAGCCGACCACGCAGTCCGCCTTGGTCCGCTCCAGGATCTGCTCGGCGGCCTTGATGGTGCCGCGCAGCCTGCCCGGGACGGTGATGAGTTCGGGGGTGGGCTTGCGCGGCAGCGGTACGGCCGGGATCAGGGCGAGTTCGTACCCCCGCTCGGGTACGAGTCTTGTCTCGAGTCCGCGCTCCGTGCCGAGAGCGGTGATTCCCACGCTCGGGTCCTGCCTGCGCAGGGCGTCCGCGAGGGCGAGCGCGGGCTCGATGTGGCCGGCGGTCCCCCCACCGGCGAGTACGACATGCACCGAAATTCACCGCTCTCCGGACGAACGCTTCTTGATGCGCCGTCTCATCGTCTTCCATCTCACCCCGGGCCTCCGCATGGCCAGGGCCGCCTTCGCGGCGGGATCCTCTCGCGCGAACGCGATCAGCAGCCCGACAGCGAACATGGTCGGAAGCAGGGCGGACCCTCCGTAGGAGAACAGCGGGAGCGGGACGCCGGCGATCGGAAGCAGACCGAGCACCGCACCGATATTGATCACGGCCTGAGCCGTGATCCAGGTGGTCACACCTCCCGCGGCATACCTCACGAAGGGGTCCTCCGTGCGTCCGGCCACGCGGATACCCGCATAGCCTAGAGCCGCGAAGAGGGCGAGTACCGACAGCGTCCCCGCCAACCCCAGTTCCTCCCCCGTGATGGCGAAGATGAAGTCGGTGTGGGGTTCGGGGAGTTGACCCCATTTCTCCACACTCGCACCGAGCCCGGATCCGAACCAGCCGCCGGACGCCAGAGCGTAGATACCGTGCACGGCCTGCCAGCACGAGCCGCCGGGTCCCGGCTCGCTCGCACCCATGCAGTCGAGCCTGGCCATCCGGTTCGGACTGGTCTTGATCAGCACGAAGCCGATCAGTCCGGCGGTGGCGAGCACCCCGGCGAACAGCCGGGTGGGGGCCCCGGCCAGCCAGAGGAGCCCGAACAGGATCGCCGTGAGAATGATCGCAGTGCCCATGTCACCGCCGAGCATGATCAGCCCGAGCAGCATGAAGGCGACCGGCACCAGCGGCACGAGCATGTGCTTCCACTGGTTCAGCAGCCGCTTGTCCTGTTTGCGGGCGAGCAGGTCGGCCCCCCACAGGACGAGGGCCAGCTTGCCGAACTCGCTGGGCTGGAGCTGGAAGGGGCCGCCCAGGTAGAGCCAGTTGCGGTTGCCGTTGACCGACATCCCTATCCCCGGCACCTGGACCAGCACCATCAGGAAGACGGCGCCCATCAGCAGCGGGTAGGACAGGGCGCGGTGCAGCTTCACCGGCATCCGGGCGGCGATCGCCATCAGCCCGGCCCCTATGACGGCGGCCAGGAACTGCTTGCGGAAGAAGTAGGTGCCGGGCTTGTCGAGCTCCAGCGCCTTGATCATCGAGGCGGAGTAGACCATCACGAGCCCTAGCACGGTGATGAGCAGCCCGGCACCCAGGATGAGGTAGTACGCCGTCAGCGGCCGGTCCCAGGCCCGGCGTGCCTGCTCGTAGAGCCGCCGCACACCGCCGCCGCGCGGGGTGCGGGGACCGCCCGTGCTCCTGGAGCGGGCGGCGGGAGGCCGCCGGGAGCCGGGCGCGGAGCGGACGCGGAGCGCGAGTCCGTCCGGCAGCGGGGCGCCCGCGGTCGCCAGGAGGGGCGGATGGAGCGCCCGGCTGATCGCCGCGGTCGCCCGTGAGCGGTCCCCGCCGCGTACGGCAGGGCTCTCTTCGGCCGGCATGGTCCTGTCCCCTCCACTGCTCGTGCCCGGGGCTTCGGTGCCGAGGGCCCGCGCCCACGGCACTGCCGTACGCACCCGGTTGTCCCGGGACGGTACGGCGTGGAGGCCGGGCCCGTCAGGCGCTCTCGGCGGCGAGTGCGCGGACCGCGTCCGCGAAGGCCTCGCCCCGCTTGTTGTAGTTGGTGAACATGTCCATCGAGGCGCAGGCCGGGGCCATCAGTACGGTGTCTCCCGGCCGGGCGAGCCGTGCCGCCTCGCGGACCGCCTCCGACATCGCACCAGTGTCGGTCCGGTCGAGGTCGGTCACCGGGACCTCGGGCGCGTGTCGCGCGAGGGCTTCGCGGATCAGGGCGCGGTCGGCGCCCATCAGTACGACGCCCCGCAGGCGGCCCGCGCACCCGGTCACCAGCTCGTCGAAGGTGGCGCCCTTGGCCAGTCCGCCGGCGATCCAGACGATGGGCTCGTACGAGGCCAGCGAGGCTTCGGCGGCGTGGGTGTTGGTGGCCTTGGAGTCGTCGATGTACGTGACCCCGGCGACGTCCGCGACGTGCTCGATGCGGTGCGGGTCGGGGCGGAAGTTCCGCAGCCCGTCGCGCACGGCGGCCGGGGCGACGCCGAAGGCGCGGGCCAGCGCCGCGGCCGCCAGCGCGTTGGCGATGTTGTGCGGGGCGGGCGGGTTCACGTCCGCGACCTCGGCGAGCTCCTGGGCCTGCTTCTGCCGGTTCGTCACGAAGGCGCGGTCGACGAGGATTCCGTCGACGACCCCGAGCTGGGAGGGCCCGGGGGTACCGAGAGTGAAGCCGATCGCCCGGCAGCCCTCCTCGACGTCCGCCTCGCGCACCAGTTCCTCGGTGACCGCGTCCGCGACGTTGTAGACGCAGGCCACGGTGTTGCCCTCGTAGATCCGGCCCTTGTCCGCGACGTACGCCGCCATGGAGCCGTGCCAGTCGAGGTGGTCGGGGGCCAGGTTGAGTACGGCCGCGGAGTGGGCGCGCAGCGAGGGCGACCAGTGCAGCTGGTAGCTGGACAGCTCGACGGCGAGTACGTCGTACTTCTCGTCCCCGAGCACCGTGTCCAGGAGCGAGACGCCGATGTTGCCGACGGCGGCGGTGCGCAGACCGGCCGCCTCCAGGATCGAGGCGAGCATCCGGACGGTCGTGGTCTTGCCGTTGGTGCCGGTGACCGCGAGCCAGGGTGCCGGCTCGCGGCCGTCCTGTCCGCGCAGCCGCCAGGCGAGTTCGACGTCGCCCCAGACGGGGACGCCCGCCTCGGCGGCCGCGGCGAACAGCGGCTTGTCGGGCTTCCAGCCCGGGGTGGTGACGATGAGCTCGGTGGACCCGGGCAGGGTGGCCCCGTCGCCGAGGCGCACGGTGATGCCCTGCGCCTCCAGCTCCGCGGCCTGGGCGCGCGAGCGGTCGTCGTCCCCGTCGTTGACGACGGTGACGACGGCGCCGAGACCGTTCAGCACCCGGGCCGCCGGGATCCCGGAGACCCCGAGTCCGGCGACCGTGACGTGCTTGCCCCGCCAGTCCGTGTTGCTCACTTCTTGGCTGCCCATCCTGCGTAGAAGAGGCCGAGAGCGACGATCACGCACATGCCCTGGATGATCCAGAAGCGGACCACGACAAGGACTTCGGACCACCCCTTTAGTTCGAAGTGGTGCTGGAGCGGCGCCATCCGGAACACCCGCTTGCGGGTCATCTTGAACGAGCCGACCTGGATGACGACGGACATCGTGATCATCACGAAGAGGCCGCCGAGCACCGCCATCAGGAACTCCGTGCGGGAGCAGATCGCCAGACCGGCGAGCGCGCCGCCGAGGGCGAGCGAACCGGTGTCCCCCATGAAGATCTTGGCGGGCGAGGTGTTCCACCACAGGAATCCGAAGCAGGAGCCCATCAGGGCGGAGGCCACGACCGCGAGGTCGAGTGGATCTCGTACTTCGAAACAGGCGCTCGGGTTGGTGAGGGTGGCCGCGTTGGCGCAGGACTCCTGGAACTGCCAGAGCCCGATGAAGGTGTAGGCGCCGAAGACCATCACCGACGCACCGGTGGCGAGGCCGTCCAGACCGTCCGTCAGGTTCACGCCGTTGGACATGGCGAGAATCATGAACAGCGCCCAGACCACGAACAGCACCGGGCCGATCGACCAGCCGAAGTCCTCGACGAACGAGAGCTTGGTGGAGGCGGGGGTGTTGCCGCGGGCGTCGGCGAACTGGAGCGAGAGCACCGCGAAGGCGATGCCGACGATCAGCTGGCCGGCCATCTTCGCCCTGGCGCGCAGGCCGAGCGAGCGCTGCTTGACGATCTTGATGTAGTCGTCGAGGAAGCCGACGAGCCCCATCCCCGCCATCAGGAAGAGGACCAGCACGCCGGAGAAGCGCATGTCCTCGCCGGTGATCAGCTTCGAGGCGACGTACGCGATGATCGTCGCCAGGATGAAGGCGATGCCGCCCATGGTGGGCGTGCCCTTCTTCGATCCGTGGCTGCGCGGGCCGTCGTCCCGGATGAACTGCCCGTATCCCTTGCGGGCCAGCAGCTTGATCAGCAGCGGGGTACCGACCAGGGTCAGGAAGAGCCCGATGGCCCCCGCGAAGAGGATCTGCCTCATCGGCCGGCGACCTCGCCCTCGGTCGCGTTCTCCAGCAGTGCCGTAACGACCTGCTCCAGGCCGACCGACCGGGACGCCTTCACCAGCACGACGTCTCCCGGGCGCAGTTCACTGCGCAACAGGTCGACGGCAGCCTGCGCGTCGGACACATGCACCGACTCCTCACCCCACGAACCCTCGTTGTATGCGCCCAGTTGCAGCCAGGAGGCCTCTCTGCCCCCGACCGCGACGAGCTTGCTGACGTTGAGCCGGACGGCAAGCCGTCCGACCGCGTCGTGCTCGGTGAGCGAGGCGTCGCCGAGCTCGGCCATCTGGCCGAGCACCGCCCACGTACGACGCCCCTTCCCCATGGCGGCCAGCGCGCGCAGCGCGGCTCTCATGGATTCGGGGTTGGCGTTGTAGGCGTCATTGACGAACGTCACGCCGTCCGGACGCTCGGTGACCTCCATGCGCCAGCGGGAGAGGGTGCCCGCCTCGGAGAGCCCTTCGGCGATCTCGTCTGCGGACAGGCCCAACTCATGGGCGACGGCGGCCGCGGCGAGCGCGTTCGACACGTGGTGCTCACCGTACAGGCGCATGGTCACATCGCTGCACCCGGTGGGTGTGTGGAGGCGGAACGCGGGGCGTCCGTCGTCGGTGAGCCGCACGTTCTCTCCCCGTACGTCCGCTTCCGCGGCTTCGCCGAAGAGCAGAATCCGTGCCTTGGTGCGGGAGGTCATGGCGCGGACGAGCGGGTCGTCGGCGTTGAGTACGGCGAGACCCTCAGCGGGGAGGGACTCGACCATCTCGCCCTTGGCCTGGGCGATCTGCTCTCGGCCGCCGAACTCACCGATGTGCGCGGTGCCGACGTTCAGGACGAGGCCGATCCGGGGCGGGACGAGACCGGTGAGGTAGCAGATGTCACCGATGTAGCGCGCACCCATTTCGAGGACCAGGTGCCGGGTCTCCTCGGTGGCGCGCAGCGCGGTGAGCGGCAGACCGATCTCGTTGTTGAGGTTGCCCTCCGGGTAGACGGTGGGGCCCTTGCGCTCCAGGAGCTGGGCGATCAGGTCCTTGGTGGAGGTCTTGCCTGCGGATCCGGTGAGGGCGACCACGGTGGTGCCCAGGCGGCCGACGACGGCGCGGGAGAGCGCGCCGAGCGCCGCCACCACGTCGTCCACGACGATCGCGGGAACGCCGACGGGGCGGGCGGCCAGCACGACTGCCGCGCCCGCCTCGACGGCGCGCTGCGCGTAGTCGTGGCCGTCGACCCGTTCACCGGCGAAGGCGACGAAGAGGCTGCCTTGCTTCACCGCCCGGGAGTCGATGACGACTGGCCCGCTGACGGTTGCTGCCGGATCCGGTATGTCGTACGACTGCCCGCCGACGATTTCGGCGATCTCGGCGAGGGAAAGGGCGATCACTTGGTCATCCCTGACTGTTGTTCTCGTGGGTGGGGGCGCGGTGGGCGGCGCTCTCGTGTCCCATGGACCGCTCGATGGCCTCGCGCAGGACCACCCGGTCGTCGAAGGGGCGCACGACGCCGTGGATGTCCTGGCCCTGCTCGTGGCCCTTGCCCGCGACGATCACGGTGTCGCCCGGCCCGGCCCGACCGACCGCGGCGGCGATGGCGGCGGCCCGGTCGGCGTCGACCAGGACGTCGCCGCGTTCGTGCACCGGCACTTCCGCGGCGCCCGCGAGCATGGCGGCCAGGATGCCGAGGGGGTCCTCCGAGCGGGGGTTGTCGGAGGTCAGCACGGCGGTGTCGGAGAGCCGGGCGGCGGCCGCTCCCATCGGGCCGCGCTTGGTGGTGTCGCGGTCGCCGCCGCAGCCGAGGACGATGTGCAGCTTGCCCTCCGTGACCCGCTGGAGGGAGCGGAGCACCGATTCGACGGCGTCGGTCTTGTGCGCGTAGTCGACGAGCGCGAGATACGGCTGTCCGACGTCGATCCGCTCCAGCCGGCCGGGCACCCCGGGCACGACGGCGACGCCGTCGGCCGCGATCTGCGGGTCGATGCCCGCGACGGCGAGGGTGACGATCGCGGCCAGGGTGTTGGCGACGTTGAACGGTCCGGGCAGCGGGGCCCTGGCGGTGGCCCGTTCGTCCTTGGGGCTGACGACCGTGAAGGTGGAGCCGAGCCGGCCGACCTCGACGTCCTCGGCCCGCCAGTCGGCGTCCGGGTGGCCCTCCGCGGAGAAGGTGGTGATCGGGACCGACGCCTCGGTGATCAGCCTGCGGCCGTACTCGTCGTCGAAGTTGACGACGCCCTGCCTGCTGCGCTGCGGGGTGAACAGCCGCGCCTTGGCCTGGAAGTAGTCCTCCATGCCGGAGTGGAACTCCATGTGCTCCGGGCTGAGGTTGTTGAAGACGGCGACGTCGAAGACGCAGCCGTCGACCCGGCCGAGCACCAGGGCGTGGCTGGAGACCTCCATGGTCACCGCGTCGGCGCCGCGCTCGCGCATGACGGCGAGCAGGGCCTGCAGGTCGGTGGCCTCGGGCGTGGTCCGCTCGGACTTGATGCGCTCGTCGCCGATCCGCATCTCCACGGTGCCGATCAGGCCCGTGCTGCGCCCTGCGCCGCGGAAACCGCCCTCGATGAGGTAGGCGGTGGTGGTCTTGCCGGAGGTCCCGGTGATGCCGATCTGGAGCAGGTCCGTGCCGGGGTGCCCGTAGATCTCGGCGGCGAGTTCGCCCATCCGGCCGCGCGGGTCCTCGATGACCAGCACCGGGAGTCCGGTGGCGGCGGCGCGTTCGGCGCCCGCCGGGTCGGTGAGGATGGCGGCGGCGCCGAGGCCGGCCGCCTGGGCGGTGAAGTCGGCGCCGTGCAGGCGGGCGCCGGGCAGGGCCGCGTACACGTCTCCGGGGCGTACGGCCCGGGAGTCGTGGGTGATGCCGGTGACTTCGCCGGTACCCGGCGGTTCGACTCCCAGCCGGGCGGCCAGATCGGCGATGGAGGTCGGCCGCAGCCGATCCGGGCGGGGCGCTCCCGGGTAGTTCACAGGGGCGTCCTTCTGGGTGGTTCGGGACTGTTCAGCGTGGGACACGGCGGTGAGCGTACCGGGAGCACCCGGCCTCTCGCGAAGTGAGGGGCCGGGGCCGTGGTGGTTCCCGTTCCGGTTCCCTGGATCAGGGGTGATGGTTGTCACTGGAGGGTCTCCCCGAGTTCACTCGCCGGGTTTGAAGGACACCGGCAGCCTGGCCGGCTCGCTGCCGGAGGGTGCGGTCTGAAGCGTCTTGAGCGCGAATTCCATGACCTGCTTGTAGATGGGCCCGCAGATCTGGCCGCCGAAGTAGCCGCCCTTGGTGGGGTTCTGGATCGCACAGTAGACGGTGATCTGGGGGTTGTCGGCGGGGGCGAAACCGGCGAAGGAGGCGGTGTAGCCGTGGTAGCCGCCGCGTACCGGATCGACCCGGTTGGCCGTACCGGTCTTGCCCGCGACCCGGTAGCCGGGGATCTTGGCCTGGGTTCCGGTGCCCTCCTGGTCGCCGACCACCGACTCCAGCATCTTCGCGAGTGTCTTCGCCGTCTTCTCGCTGACCACCCGGGACTGCTCGGGGGCGTCCGCGGTGGTGAAGCGGCCGTCGGCCCCCTTGGTGCCGCGCACCAGGGTGGGTGCGATCCGGACCCCGCCGTTGGCGATCGTGGAGTAGATCGAGGCGGCCTGCATGGCGTTGAGCGAGAGCCCCTGGCCGAACGGGATCGTGTACTGCTGCGAGGTCGACCAGTCCTGCGGTTTGGCGAGGATGCCGGGGGTCTCACCCGGGTAGCCGAGTCCGGTCGGTGAGCCGATGCCGAACTTGCGCAGGTAGGAGTAGAGCGTCTTGTTGGCCTGGGCCTGCGTCTTGCCGAGCTGTCCGGCGGCCAGGATGGTGCCGATGTTGCTGGACTTGGCGAGTACGCCGTTGAGCGTCAGGGACCAGGTGGGGTGGTCGATGTCGTCCTTGAAGAGCCGGTCGCCGCGGTGCAGCCGGTTGGGGACGGTGACGTGGGTGCCGGGGGTGGCGGCCCCCTCCTCCAGCACTGCGGCCATGGACATGACCTTGCTGGTGGAGCCGGGCTCGTACACGTCCTGGAGCGCGGCGTTGCCCAGGGACGCGGCGTCGGCCTGCGAGAGGTCGTTGGGATCGAATCCGGGGGCGTTGGCCATGGCGAGCACCTCGCCGGTCCGGGTGTTCTGGACGACGACGTAGCCTCGGTCGGCCTTGGACTTCTCCACCTGTTCGGAGATGGCCTTCTGGGCCGCCCACTGGATGTCGCGGTCAATGGTGAGCTCGATGTCGGAGCCCGCGACGGCCGGGACCTCCTTGGTGCCCGCGGTGGGCACCCGGCGGCCTCCGGACTGGGCGTACTTGATCGTGCCGTCCTCGCCCGCCAGCTCCTTGTCCAGCTGCGATTCGAGGCCGCCCGCGCCCTTGCCCTCCGCGTTGACGTAGCCCAGTATCCCGGCGGCGAGCCCGCCGTTGGGGTAGACCCGCTTGGTGGTCGCCTCCTGGAAGACACCGGCGAGCACGTTGGCGCCGGGGCCGCCGGCCGCCTTGTCCTTGGCCGCCTTCTCCGCGAAGACCGACTTGAGGTCCTTGATCTGCTTCCAGACCTGCGGGGTCTGCCGGCGGGCGAGCACGGCGTACCGGCTCTTGGGCTTCGCGAGCTTCTTGGTCAGCTCTGCGGCGTCGGCGCCGAGGATGGGCGCGAGCAGGGCGGCCGCCTGCTGGGGGGCGTCCGGGGCCTTGCTGTCGGCCGGGGTGAACATCTTGGGGTCGGCGGTGATGTCGTACGCGTCGACGCTGGTGGCCAGCGCGATGCCGCTGCGGTCGGTGATCTCGCCGCGCTCGGCGGCGACGGTGTAGCTGAGGTAGCGGTTCTTGTCCGCCTTGGCGGCGTACGCGTTGGCGTCGACGGCCTGGACCTGGAGGAGCCGGACGACGAACGCGATCATGACGAGCGTCAGGGCGAGGCTGACCAGCCGGAGCCGGGGGCGCGGGCTGCCGAGCCGCAGCGGGCGGCCGGAGCGGGCGCGCGGGGCCGGCCGGCGCGCGGCCGGCGCGGACCGCCGTCGCGCGTCGGGGCGGGGCCGTCCGGAGCGGGGCGCCGCGCCGCGGGGGCGCGCCGGGCCGGGGACCCGGCGGCGCGGGGGTTCCTTGGAGGGCACTGCGTCACCTGCCGGGGCTCGAGGAGGTCTGGTCTGCCGGGGTACGCGGGGCCGCCGGGGTGCTCGGCGCGGCCGGGCCGGGGCCGGCGGCGGAGGTGCTCGGTCCGGTGGCCGCGCTGCCCGACGGGGTGGGGGCGCCGGACGCGGGCGAACCGGAGGGGGTCGCCGCGCTCGCGGGGGGCTGCGGCGGCGCGATGGTCTTCTGCGGGGGCGCGGGGGCCGGTTCCGAGGTGGCGGCGGAGGGCACGCCGCGGACCTTGCCGTCGGGGCCGAGGAAGACGGGGCTGCCGCCGGGGACCATGCCCAGTTCCCGGGCCCGCCGGGCGAGCGCGTCGGGTTCTGCGGAGCTGTCCACGTCGTGCTGGAGCGCCTGCTGCTCGTCGGTCAGGTCGGTGGTGCGCTTCTTCAGCTCGCTCAGCCGGAACGATCCTTCGTTGAGCGCGGAGTTGAGCACGAGCAGGGTGATCAGGCCGCCGCCCAGGAGCAGGACGACCAGCAGGACGAAGGGGGTCCGGGCGGCGTTGCTCGGCCCGGCCGGCATCAGCCGGGTGAGCCGTGCGGCACGCCCTTTCAACTGCCCGGCCGCTTTGCTCACCGCACCGCCCCGTCCCTCGGCCCTGTCAGCCCGCCGGGGTCCCGGGGGCTCATCGCTCCTCCGCCCTGATCCGCTGGGCGCCTCGCAGCCGGGCGGGGGCGGCGCGCCGGTTCTCGGCGACCTCCTCCTCCGTGGGCAGCTCCGCGCCCCGGGTCAGCAGCTTCAGCCGGGGCTGGTAGCGCTCGGGGACGACGGGCAGCCCGGCCGGAGCGGTGTTGGCGGCGCCCGCCGCGAGCACCTGCTTGACCAGCCGGTCCTCCAGCGAGTGGTACGAGAGGACGGCGATGCGCCCGCCCACGGCGAGGCTCCGTACCGCGGCCGGGATCGCCCGTTCCAGCACGGTCAGTTCGCCGTTGACCTCGATGCGCAGGGCCTGGAAGGTGCGTTTGGCGGGGTTGCCGCCGGTGCGCTTGGCGGCCTGCGGCAGTGAGTCGCGGATCAGCTCGACGAGCCGGGCGCTGTTGCTGAAGGGTTCCTTCTCGCGCTCGCGGACGACGGCGGAGACGATCCGCTTGGCCTGCTTCTCCTCGCCGTACGCCCGCAGGATCCGGACCAGTTCGCCGGGCGGATAGGTGTTGAGGACCTCGGCGGCGCCCATGCCGGTCGTCTGGTCCATGCGCATGTCGAGCGGGGCGTCCTGGGCGTACGCGAACCCGCGCTCCGCCTCGTCCAGCTGCATGGAGGAGACGCCGAGGTCGAACAGGACCCCCTGGACCTCGGGGACGCCGAGCCGGTCGAGCACCTCGGGCAGTTCGTCGTAGACGGCGTGCACCAGGGTGGCGCGGTCGCCGTAGGGGGCGAGCCGCTCACCCGAGAGGCGCAGCGCCTCCTTGTCCCGGTCCAGCGCGATCAGCCGCGCGGTGGGGAAGGCCGAGAGCAGCGCCTCGCTGTGTCCGCCGAGGCCCAGCGTGCAGTCGACGACCACGGGCTGCTGCGGTCCCGGTGCCTCCAGAGCCGGGGCCAACAGGTCCAGGCACCGCTGGAGCATCACCGGGACGTGTCGGGTCTGGCTCATGCGCCCTCTCAGGCTCAGGTCCCGGGTGGCGGCACGTACGGCCTGGTCCCCGCCCGCTCGCGAAGGGGAGGTCCGCCGGCGCCGGGGAAGGGGCGTCAGCCGACCGGCGAGCGGGAGAGGGCCGGGCCGTACGTACGCCGCGCACACGGGGAAACTTCGGAATGTGCAGGGTGTCGGTAACTTCCCGTCACTTTAGACCGACCGGCAGTCGGTCCTGCTCCACCCTGCCATTCGATCGATTCCCGATCAATCAACCCGGCAGCGCGTCGGCCCTCCCTTTGTTCACCCGGCCGGGTGACCGGGAGTGAGGCTTGTGGGTTACCTCACAACAAACCCCGTTGACGTTCTTTGTCCGCTTCCACGCCACGCCGGAGCGGTCGGGCCGGGCTAACGTCTTGTCCATGTCGATTTCCGCGCATTCCCCCGCCGAGCCGTCCGCCCCCGCCGCAGGCCGGGCCAACTCCGGCGGTACGGTCACCGACCGCCTCGTCGATGCGAACGGCGAGTACGCCGCCGAGTTCAGCGATCCCGGCATGGACGCGAAGCCGGTGCTGCGCGTCGCCGTCGTCGCCTGCATGGACGCCCGGCTCGACCTGCACAAGGCGCTCGGCCTGGCGCTCGGTGACTGTCACACCATCCGCAACGCGGGCGGCGTGGTCACCGATGACGTGATCCGCTCGCTGACCATCAGCCAGCGGGCCCTCGGCACCCGCAGCGTGATACTGATCCACCACACGAACTGCGGCATGGAGTCGATCACCGAGGAGTTCCGCCAGGAGCTCGAGGGCGAGGTCGGCCAGCGCCCGGTCTGGGCCGTGGAGGCCTACACCGACGCGGACCAGGATGTCCGGCAGTCGATCCAGCGGGTGCGCACCTCCCCGTTCCTGCTGCACAAGGACGACGTCCGAGGGTTTGTGTTCGACGTGACCACCGGTCTGCTGCGCGAGATCCTTCCGGCTTCCTGACCTCAGGAAAGACCCTTTCGGGCATCGAAAAACCCGCCCAACCCGACATATCGGCCCCAGTTGTCCACAGGCGAGTGACACGAAGCGGTAACGGCAACAAGAATGCGGGTGTGACACCCCGGTCGGACACCGTCCGCCGAGGTGTCCGTATTTCGGGGTGGGCCGGGCCGTACAGGAGCACCGGACCGTGACTGGGGAATCCCGTGCTCCTGGTGAGCGTGGGGCAGGGCCGAGGAGGGCCGGGTGACGACCTATGACGATCGAGCGAGCCTCACAGATCTGACCACCACAGCGGAGCGGGTGCGCAGGTCGGTGGAGAGTGTGATCGAGGGCAAGCCTGAGGTCGTACGGCTTTCGCTGACCGTGCTGCTCGCGGAGGGGCATCTGCTGATCGAGGATGTCCCCGGCGTCGGCAAGACCATGCTGGCCAAGGCGCTGGCGCGGTCCATCGACTGCTCGGTGCGGCGTATCCAGTTCACACCGGACCTGCTGCCCTCGGACATCACCGGGGTCTCCATCTTCGACCAGCAGCGCCGCGAGTTCGAGTTCAAACCGGGTGCGATCTTCGCCCAGATCGTGATCGGCGACGAGATCAACCGCGCCTCGCCCAAGACCCAGTCCGCGCTGCTGGAGTCGATGGAGGAGCGCCAGGTCACGATCGACGGGCACTCCTACGAGCTGCCCGATCCCTTCATGGTCGTGGCCACCCAGAACCCGGTGGAGATGGAGGGCACGTATCCGCTGCCCGAGGCCCAGCGCGACCGGTTCATGGCCAGGGTGTCGATCGGCTACCCCAGCCCGGAGGCCGAGCTGCAGATGCTCGATGTGCACGGCGGCGTCTCGCCCCTGGACGACCTCCAGCCGGTGGCACACGCACACGACATCGCGAAGCTGATCGAGGCCGTGCGCACGGTCCATGTCGCGGACGCGGTCCGCCGGTACGCGGTGCAGCTCGTCGGGGCGACCCGCAGCCATGCCGATCTCAGACTCGGCGCCTCGCCGCGCGCCACCCTGCACCTGCTGCGCGCGGCCAAGGCCACCGCGGCGCTGAGCGGGCGGGACTACTGCCTGCCGGACGACGTACAGGCACTGGCGGTCGCGGTGCTCGCACACCGGCTGCTGCCCACGGCCCAGGCCCAGCTGAACCGCCGTACCGCGGAGCAGGTCGTGCAGGAGATCCTCCAGCAGACCCCGGTGCCGACCGCCGCGGGCGGTGCGTCCGTCCCGGCCCCGCCGCATCAACCGGGCACCGCGTACGACACCCGGCAGCCCGGCGTACGGCGGCTCTGATGAGCGCCGGGGGGCCCACCGCGATGGACGACGGCGACGACAAGGGGGGCCTGCGGGCCGCTCTGAGCGGGCTGACCACCCGGGGCCGGTCCTTCCTCGCCGCCGGTATCGCCGCCGCGGTCTGCGCGTATGTGCTGGGCCAGGGGGATCTGCTGCGGGTCGGACTGCTGCTCGCCGTGCTGCCGCTGGTCTGTGTGGCGGTGCTCTTCCGGACCCGGTACCGGGTCGCGGGGACCAGGCGGCTCTCGCCGTCCCGGGTGTCCGCGGGCACGGAGGCGCGGGTCCACCTGCGGATGGACAACGTCTCGCGGCTGCCCACCGGCCTGCTGATGCTTCAGGACCGGGTGCCGTACGTGCTCGGTCCCCGGCCCCGCTTCGTCCTGGACCGGGTGGAGGCGGGCGGCCGGCGCGAGGTGTCCTACCGGGTGCGGTCCGATCTGCGGGGACGCTATCCGCTCGGCCCGTTGCAGCTGCGGCTGAGCGATCCGTTCGGGATGTGCGAGCTGACGCGTTCGTTCACCGCGTACGACTCCCTCGTCGTCATACCCCGGACCGAACCGCTGCCGCCGGTGCGGCTGGCGGGCGAGTCCTCCGGGTACGGCGAGGGGCGGCAGCGGTCCCTGGCGCTGGCCGGCGAGGACGACGTGATCCCGCGCGGCTACCGGCACGGCGACGATCTGCGCCGCGTCCACTGGCGCTCGACCGCGCGCTACGGCGAGCTGATGGTGCGCCGTGAGGAGCAGCCGCAGCGGGCCAGATGCACGGTGCTGCTGGACACCCGGCAGATCGCCTACCAGGGGACGGGGCCCGACTCGGCGTTCGAGTGGGCGGTGTCCGGGGCAGCCTCCGCGCTGATGCACATGCTGGAACGGGGCTTCTCCGTCCGGCTCCTGACGGACGAGGGCAACGCGCTCCCGGTCGAGGGGGCGAGCGGATTCTCCGGCTCCGGCCAGGACCCGGCGGCCGCGGCCGGGCTGATGATGGACACCCTCGCCGAGGTGGACAACTCCGACGGGGGCGGTCTCTCCCGGGCGTACGACGTGCTGCGCGGCGGCAACGAGGGTCTGCTGATCGCCTTCCTGGGCGAACTGGACGAGGAGCAGGCGGCGGTGGCCGCCCGGATGCGGCAGCGCAGCGGTGGTGCCGTCGCCTTCGTACTGGACAGCGCCGCCTGGGTGCACGGTGAGTCGCCCGCCGCGGAGGAGGCGTCCGAACAGCGGCTGCGGCTGCTGCGCGAGTCGGGGTGGACGGCGGTCGCGGTGAAGCCCGGCACCGGACTCGCCGGGCTGTGGCAGCAGGCGAGCCATCTCGGTTCGCTCACCCAGTCCGCGGCCGTGGGCGGCTCGACGGGCGGTACGACAGGTTTCTCCGGTGGTTGGTCATGAGGGGACGGGCATGAGCGGTCGTGGTCGGCTGGCGCTGTGCGCCTATGCGGCGACGCTGATGGCGGCGTGTTCGATGCTGCCGCTGGTCGATCCGGTCAGCTGGCTGGTGCAGGCCGCGTTCCTGCTGGCCATCCAGTACGGGGTGGGTGCGCTCGGCCGCCGGGTGCCGCTGCCGCGGCTGCTGACCGTCGCCGTGCAGCTGCTGGTCACGCTGATGCTGCTCACCGTGGCGTTCGCCCGGGAGCAGGCGCTGGCGGGGTTCCTGCCGGGGCCGCAGACCGTGATGCTGCTCGCGGATCTGCTGTCGGAGGGTGCCGATGACGTCAGCCGGTACGCGATTCCGGCTCCGGCCACGGCGGGCATCCGGCTGATGCTGGTGGGCGGTGTGCTGCTGGTCGGTCTGGCGGTGGACGTGCTGGCGGTGACGTTCCGCAGTGCCGCGCCGGCCGGGCTCCCCCTGCTGGCCCTGTACTCCGTCGCGGCAGGGCTGTCGGACGGCGGCGCGGACTGGCTGTGGTTCCTCCTCGCCGCCTGCGGCTACCTGCTTCTGCTGCTGGCCGAGGGGCGCGACCGGCTCTCGCAGTGGGGACGGGTCTTCGCCGGTGCGGCCGGGCCCGCCAGAGGTCCGGTCGGTGGCGGCCTGTCGGGCGGCGGAGCGCTCGCGCCGGTGCGCACGGGGCGGCGGATCGGCGCGCTGGCCCTGGGAATCGCGCTGGTCGTGCCCGCGGCGCTGCCCGCTCTCGACAGCGGTCTGCTGTCCGGTTCGGGGGCCGGCAACGGGAAGGGGGGCGGTGGCGGCACCATCTCCGCGGTGAACCCGCTCGTCTCCCTGCAGAACAACCTCAACCAGCCGGAGAACCGGCAGGTGATGTCCTACCGCACCAACTCGAACAGCCCACAGGACTTCTATCTGCGGATCCTGGCGCTGGACCAGTTCAACGGCAACGAATGGCGGGCGTCGACCCGTCGGCTGAAGGACGTGCCGAAGCGGCTGCCGAGCCCCGGGGGGCTGTCCCCGGAGGTCGCGGTCACGGAGATCAGCTCGAACATCTCCGCGTCCAGTTCGTACCGGCAGACGTATCTGCCGCTGCCCTATCCGGCGACCGAGGTCCGGGTCGGCGGGCACTGGCGGTACGAGTCCGAGGGGCGCACCCTCGTCGGTGACGGCGGGGAGACGACCCAGGGGGCGCAGTACCAGGTGTCCAGCCTGGTCGTGCAACCGACGTCGGACCAGCTGGCCGACGCGGGACCGGCCCCGGCCGCCATCCAGCGCGAGTACACCCGGGTGCCCGACTCGCTGCCGAAGGTGGTCAGGGAGACGGCGGACAAGGTGACGCGGGGCGCCGGAAACGCCTACGAGCAGGCGGTGAAGCTGCAGGACTACTTCGCCTCCGAGGGCGGGTTCACCTACAACACCTCGGTGAACTCCGGCACCGGCAGCGCGGCGATCGGCCGCTTCCTGAAGGACAAGGAGGGCTTCTGCGTCCACTTCTCCTTCACGATGGCCGCGATGGCCCGGACGCTCGGGATTCCCGCCAGGGTCGCCATCGGCTTCACTCCGGGGACCACGCAGTCGGACGGTTCTACGTCGGTCGGGCTGCGCGATGCGCACGCCTGGCCGGAGCTGTATTTCGAGGGCGTGGGCTGGACCCGGTTCGAGCCGACGCCGACGCGTGGCACCGCCCCGTCGTACACCCTGCCGGACGCCCCCTCGGGCGATCCGGCCGGTCCGGACCGGCCGGAGACGGGCGCGTCGGCCGCCACGCCGGTCGCCCCGTCCGCCTCGGAGAGCTGCCCGGCGCAGTCGCGCAAGCAGGGCGAGTGCGGCAACACGGTGGCGCCGGGAGCGGTGGGCCCGACGGATTCGGGGACGCCGACCGGCACGGTGGTCGGCGTGATCCTGCTGGTGGTGCTCGTCCTGCTGCTGCCGATGCTGCCGATGCTCTGGCGGATCCGGGCACGGGCCCGCAGGCTGGGCTTCTCCGCCGGGCGTACGCCGGGTGACGTCACCGCCAGAACGCTGGCCGCCTGGCGGGAGATCACCGATACGGCGTGGGACCACGGCATCGTCCCGGACGAGTCCCTGACCCCGCGCAAGGCCGCGGAGCGCCTCGTGCGGCTGGGACGGCTCGACACCAACGGGGCCGAGGCGGTGCACCGGGTGGCGGGCGCGGTGGAGCAGGTCCTCTACGCGCCGGAGCCGCGGCCCGAGGCGGGGCTCTCCGAGGACGTGCAGAC
Source organism: Streptomyces sp. NBC_00341 (assembly GCF_041435055.1). Classification (NCBI taxonomy): domain Bacteria; kingdom Bacillati; phylum Actinomycetota; class Actinomycetes; order Kitasatosporales; family Streptomycetaceae; genus Streptomyces; species Streptomyces sp. NBC_00341. The sequence goes on from NZ_CP108002.1 coordinate 2,149,259, forward strand.
CGTACGGGCCGCACTGCGGGCCTCCGTCGGCGGGCTGCTCCGGCTCCGCGCGATCGTGGCACCGCGCTCGGCCGTACGGGTGGTGTGGGCGGCCTCTGACCGCCGGGCAGCGCTGACCGCCCGGTGGCACCTGCCCCGGCGACCGGCCTGGCTGCGGCGACCGGCCTGGTCGCGGCGCCCGTCCGGCCAGGAGGGCTGACACCGCCTGACACCGCCCCGGTGTCCGGGTGGGCTGCCGGGCCCGCCCGGACGCCGGGCTCACACCCGCCGGGCTCACACCGTCCGACCGGTGTCCCCCTGGCGTTCTCCCGGGGCGGACACACCTGTGCGGACACACGTGTGAGGGGCGGCCGCAGAAATGCGACCGCCCCTCACCCATAAGTGTTCGAAGCGCTTACTGGCCCTGCTCATCGCGGCGGCGCTGCCACCGCTGCTCGATCCGGTTCATCACGGTCCGGCGCTGTTTGGGCTGTCGACGCTCGCCCCCGCCTCCGGTCCCTGCTGTCTGTTGCTCGCCGGGCTTGGGCGCTTTGCGCCAGCCCGTGACCGCGAGCACCGCGCAGCCCAGCATGACGAGGAACCCCACCACGCTGATCCAGATCTGCTGGGCGACCATTCCGGCCATGAGGAGCGCGATACCCACCAGGAAGCCAGCAACTGCCTGGTAGACCCGTCGCCGGGTGTACGTACGCAGCCCGCTTCCCTCAAGCGCTGTCGCGAACTTGGGATCTTCGGCGTACAGCGCTCGCTCCATTTGCTCGAGCATTCGCTGCTCGTGCTCCGAGAGCGGCACGGAGTCCTCCTCGTCGTCGGCCGCGGGGGGCGGCCGGTATGCGGCCCTTCCAGGATAGGCAGGGAATCGTCCCCGTGAAACCCGCCCTCATTGCCAATCAGCCAGTCCGGGCCGCCACGACGGCTCAGCTGCTGAGGCGTTGATTCCCCAACCTCCGATCCATCATGCCGGATGGTGTCCTCCGATCATACGGGGCTCAGGCGCTGATCGGGGCTGCTGGGCCGTACTCCGTCTGCGGCTGCGTTGCTGATCAGCCGCGCTAGCGGCGTGATACGGCCGGTGGCTCAGGCCTGCCTGGCACCCAGAACGTGCAGCTGGGTCGCCACCGAATGGAAAGCCGGCAGTTCCGCGGCCGCCGTCTCCAGCTTGAGCAGGGCTTCCATCGCGCCGGGCTCGGTGTCCACCAGCACGCCCGGAACGAGGTCCGCGAAGACGCGTACGCCGTGCACCGCGCCGACCTCGGCACCGGCCGCGGAGACCAGCTCGGTGAGCTGCTCGGCCGTGTAGCGCCGGGGCATCGGGTCGCCGTCGCCCCAGCGGCCCGCCGGGTCGCTGAGCGCCTGCCTGGCCTCGGTGAAGTGGCCGGCGAGCGCACGGGCCAGGACCGCGCCGCCCAGCCCGGCGGCGAGCAGGCTGAGGGCGCCTCCCGGCCGGAGCGCGTCCACCGCGTTGCGCACGCCCTGTGCGGGGTCGTCCACGTACTCCAGGACTCCGTGGCAGAGCGCCGCGTCGTAGCCACCGCGCCCGACCACGTCGAACAGGCCGAGGATGTCGCCCTGGACACCGTGGACCCGGTCTGCCACCCCGGCCTCCGCGGCGCGGCGCTCCAGCGCGAAGAGCGCGTTGGGGCTGGGGTCGACGACGGTGACCCGGTGGCCGAGGCGGGCCACCGGCACGGCGAAGTTGCCCGTGCCGCCGCCGGTGTCCACTACGTCCAGGGCATCCCTGCCGGTCGCCTTGACCTGACGGTCGAGGGCGTCCTTGAGGACCTCCCAGACCACGGCGGTACGGAGGGAGGCGCGGGGGCGCAGCTGGTCCGACACGGCAGTTGACTCCTCGGCACGGGCCGCCGCTGGGGGCGGAGCGTGAACAGCGCAGGTGATAGGTCCCGACCACCCTATTGCCTCGCGCCGCCCGCACCGCCCTCACTCGTCGGAGCGCTCCCCGCGGGGCTGCGGGAGCACCGGCTGGAGGACCAGCAGCCGCTCCACCAGGCGCAGGAACATCGCCGCGTCACGCAGCAGATCGTCCGCGTCACGCCGGCCCGCCGCACCGGGTATGCCCGCCTCCGCACGGGCCCGGCGCCGGGCACCGGAGGCGAACAGCGCGCTCCACTCGGTCAGCTCGGGGGCGAGCTCGGGGAGGACCTCCCAGGCGCTGCGGATCTTCTCGCGCCGCCGCCGGGAGGGCTCGGGGCGCCCCCGGACGGCGAGCACGGCGGCGGCGGTGCGCAGCGCGGCGAGGTGGGCGGTGGCATACCGCTCGTTGGGCACGTCGAGAACAGCTGCCTCTTCGAGGCCGGCGCGGGCCTGGGCGAGGAGATCGAGAGCGGCGGGCGGCGCCGTGGCGCGCCGGAGAACGGGGTGGACGTCGTGCGCCGGACCGGTCGGTGAGGGGGCAGGGCCGTCTGCGCGGCGTCGCGGGGCGGCTGCTGCGGACGAGTGGGCCATGACAGAACCTCCTGTCTCGTAACGGCTCGGTGGCCGTCTGTATCCATCGTGACGGCCCCCACTGACAATCGGCCCCGATCGCCTCCTGACCTGGGATTTTGCTTCGATCGCAAGTTCGGGCTACCTTTTTGTACTGACCAGTCAGTTCAAATGGATGGGGAGAGCTTGTGGACAGCCCGCACGGGGCCGCCGTCACCGCCGGGAATCTCGGGCTCAAGGGGCCGCGCGGCTGGGCCTTCCGGGATGTGACCTTCAGCGCCGGGCCCGGCTCCCTGGTCGCGGTCGAGGGCCCCTCCGGCTCCGGCCGCACCTGCCTGCTGCTCACCCTCACCGGCCGGATGCGCCCGTCGGAGGGCCGCGCGGAGACCGGCGGGCTGCGCCTGCCGCGCCGGGCCGCCGCCGTACGGCGCATCGCCGCACTGGGACCCGTGCCGGGGGTCAGCGAGCTGGACCCGGCCCTCACGGTCGCCGAGCACCTGCGCGAACGCGCCCTGCTCCAGCGCCGCTACGACGGGTCCCTGCGCGCCCTGCTGCGCCCGCGCCGCGAGCGCGCCGCCGCGGCCGGGGCCCGGATCGACGCGGCACTGGACGCGGCCGGGCTCGCCCCCGCCACCCTGCCCAAGGCCGAACGGACCTGCGTACGGGATCTGGAGCGGCTGGAGGCACTGCGGCTCTCCGTCGCCCTCGCCCTGATCGGGCGGCCGGCGCTGATCGCGGTGGACGACGCCGACCTGAAACTCTCCGACGCCGAACGCGCCGAGGCCTGGGAACTGCTGCGCGCCCTCGCCGCCGACGGTACGACCGTGCTGGCCGTGTGCAGCGGCCCGGCCCCGAAGGACGCGGTGACCGTACGCACGGGAGCCGGCACCACAGAGAGCACCGCCGACACCGGCACCACCAGCACCACCAGCACCACCAAGAACAGCACCGACACGGACGACGAAGGGACCGCCGATGCGTTCGCCGCGACTGGCCGCTCTTGAGCTGCGACGCTTCGGCCGGGGCAGGCTGCCGAGGGCCGCCCTCGCCGCCCTCCTGCTGCTGCCACTGCTCTACGGCGCCCTGTACCTGTGGTCGTTCTGGGACCCGTACGGCCGCCTGGACCGCATCCCGGTCGCCCTGGTCAACGACGACAAGGGCGCCGCCGCCGAGGGCGAGCGCATCGAGGCCGGGGACGAGATCACTGGAAAGCTGCTCGACTCCAAGGTCTTCGACTGGCACGAGGTCAGCGCGAAGGAGGCCGACAAGGGCGTCGAGGACGGCACGTACTACCTCTCGCTGCGCATGCCGTCGGACTTCAGCGAGCGCATCGCCTCCAGCTCCGGGGACTCCCCCGAGACCGGCGCGCTCCAGGTGCGCACCAACGACGCGAACAACTACATCGTCGGCCAGATCTCCCGGACGGTCTTCTCCGAGGTCCGCACCGCCGCCTCTGCCAACGCCTCGCGCGGCTTCCTGGACCGGATCTTCATCAACTTCTCCGATCTCCACGACGCGACGGCGAAGGCCGCCAAGGGCGCCGACGATCTCCGGGGCGGCATCGGCAAGGCGAAGAAGGGCTCCAAGGACCTCGCGGACGGGCTGAAGGACGCGAAGGCGGGCAGCAGCCGGCTGGCCGGCGGCATCGTCAAGCTGAACACCGGCGCGGGCGACCTGAAGACCGGCTCGCACCAGGTCGCGGACGGCACGCAGTTGCTCGCCGACAAGGTGAACGCGGTGGCGGCCGACATCCGCCCGTTCCTGAAGGACAACGGAAAGTCGATCGGGGACACCGCCCGGCTGGTGGCCGATTCCTCGCAGACCGTACGGGACAACCTCGACGTGCTGGTCGAGGCCGCGCCCGCCGCCGCCACCGCGGCGCACACGGCATCCGACGATCTCGCCGCCGTCCACCGCACCCGGTGCGAGGAGCAGCCGCTCCCCGACGCCACCGTCTGCGCACCGCTCAAGCGGGCCGTGACGGCCGCCGCCGATGTGGCGGCCGTGGCCGACGACGTGAACGTCCTGGTGACGAACCAGCACGGGGACCTCAAGACGCTCCGGGGCCAACTGGCCACCCTGCAGAAGCAGGCCGACGCCCTCGCCGAGCGCTCACCGCACCTGGACGAGGACCTGAGCGGCGCGGTCAAGAAGATCAACGCGCTCAACACCGGCGCCCACAAGGTCGCCAAGGGCGCCGCCCAGCTGCACACCGGGCTGGCCACGGCCCAGACGGGTTCGGCCGAGCTGAACACCGGCGTGGGCGATCTGAAGAAGGGCGCGACGAGCCTGGACGGCGGGATGGTCCGGCTCAAGGACGGTTCGGCCACCCTCGCCCAGGGACTCAACGAGGGGGCCGGCAAGATCCCCGACTACGACAAGAAGGACCGTGACGCCCGTACCGGGGTGATGGCCGACCCGGTGCAGCTCGCATCCCAGTCGCTGCACGCCGCCCCGAACTACGGCACCGGCTTCGCGCCGTACTTCATCCCGCTCTCCCTCTGGGTCGGCGCGATGGTGGCGTACATGCTGATCCAGCCGCTGAACCGGCGCGCGCTTGCCGCCGGGGCCCCGGCCTGGCGGATCGCCCTCGCGGGCTGGCTGCCGGTGGCGGCGATCGGGCTGCTCCAGGTGGCCGCCCTGATGTCCGTACTGCACTGGGGCCTCGGACTGCAGATGGTCCGGGCAGCCGGGACGGTCGGCTTCCTGGCGCTGGTGACCTGCTGTTTCGCCGCGATCGTGCAGTGGCTGAACGCCCGCTTCGGGGCGGCGGGGCGCATCCTCGTCCTCGCGGTGCTGATGCTCCAGCTGACCTCGGCCGGGGGCACTTACCCCGTCCAGACCAGTCCGGGCTTCTTCAACGCGATCCATCCCTATCTGCCGATGAGCTACGTCGTCGAGGGGCTGCGCCGGCTGATCACGGGCGGCGGGCTCGGCCCTGTCTGGCAGGGCTGCGCGGTGCTGACGGCCTTCACCGCGGGCGCTCTCGCGCTGACCGCCGTCTCGGCGCGCCGCAAGCAGATGTGGACCGTGGACCGGCTGCACCCGGAGCTGAGCCTGTGAGCAGCCCGGGACCTGTGAGAATCAGGAGCATGGAAAGCAGTAGCACCACGCGCCGCCAGGCCACCCGGCAGAAGCTCTACGAGGCGGCCGTGACCCTCATCGCCGAGAAGGGCTTCTCGGCCACCACGGTGGACGAGATCGCCGAGCGCGCCGGGGTCGCCAAGGGCACGGTCTACTACAACTTCAAGAGCAAGACCGAGCTGTTCGAGGAGTTGCTGCGGCACGGCGTCGGACTGCTCACCGCCTCGCTGCGTGCGGCGGAGGAGGAGACCGACGCCCGGGGCGGCAGCCGGGTCGAGGCACTGGACGCCATGATCCGGGCGGGTCTGGCCTTCATCGACCGCTATCCCGCCTTCACCCAGCTGTACGTGGCGGAGCTCTGGCGCACGAACCGGGCCTGGCAGGCGACCCTACTGGTGGTGCGTCAGGAGGCCGTCGCCGTGGTCGAGGGAGTGCTCAGGGCGGGAGTCGCGGGCGGCGAGCTCAGCGAGGAGATCGACATCCCGCTGACGGCGGCCGCGCTCGTCGGCATGGTGCTGGTGGCGGCGCTGGACTGGCAGGCGTTCCAGCCGGAGCGGTCGATCGACGACGTGCACTCGGCGCTGTCCCTGCTGCTGCACGGCCGCGTCAGCGGGCGCTGACCCGGCCGTGCCGCGAGCCCACAGGCTCCGGCGGTCCGGACGCACGACGACGCCGGTCCGACCGGGCCCGATCCCCCCGGGCCTCGCCTGACCGGCGTCATCCGTACTGCCGGAGAGCCTCCCCCGTGACCCCGTTCGTTCCCCCGTGGTCCCGGGCCCTCCGTCGCTGCCCCCGTTCGGACGGGGCGCCGCGGCTGTTCCGCCGCCCCGTGCCGGCGGTACCGTCGCGGCGCCCCTCCCGTGGTCACCACTCTGCCGTCCGCGCAGGTCGCGGCCCATCCGCGTCCCTACTCATCTCGCGTACTAGGTACGGATACTCAGACCTGCGCACCGAAGCCCTCCCGCGCCCGTACGCCGACTGGTTACGATCGCGTCCGTGTCCGTACTCCCCCTGGTGTTCACGAGCGGCTGGGCGAGCGGGATCAACGCCTACGCGGTGGTCCTCCTCCTCGGCATATTCGGCGCGACCGGTGTGAGCGACGAGGTGCCCGCCTCGCTCCAGCGCACCGATGTGCTCGTCGTGGCCGGTGTGCTCTTCCTGTGCGAGCTGGTGGCCGACAAGATCCCCTACGTGGACTCGGTCTGGGACACCGCCCACACCGTCATCAGGCCGGTCTCCGGAGCGGTCGTCGCGGCGCTGCTGGCGGGCGGGGACGGTTCGCTGCCGGAGCTGGCGGCCGGGGCCGTCGGCGGTTCCACCGCGCTGGTGAGCCATCTGGTGAAGGCGGGCACCAGGATGGCGGTCAACACCTCGCCGGAGCCGTTCAGCAACATCGCCATGAGCACGGTCGAGGACCTGGGCGTGGCCGGGGTCGTCACGTTCGCCATATTCCATCCCTGGATCGCGGCCACCATCGCCGGGACGCTGCTGGTGCTCGGTCTGGTGATACTGGCCTTCCTGGCCTCCCGCATCCGCCGGTTCCTGCGCCGCAGGGCGCAGCGGCGGGAGGAGAAGCGGCCGACCGCCGTCCCTTCCCGGTGGCCTGACGGCTGAGCCGTCGGTGGCGGCCGTTAAGGTCGCTGCCATGGCACGTATTGCGGTGATCGGCGCCGGGATGGGCGCGATGTCGGCGGCGGCCCGGCTGGCCGTGGCAGGCCACCGGGTGACGGTGTACGAGCGGTCCGAGACCTTCGGCGGCTCGCTCGGCCGCCATGCCCAGGGCGGCTTCGCTTTCGACACCGGGCCCTCCCTGCTGCATCTGCCCGCGGTCTACCGCGACCTGTTCGTGAAGACGGGCAAGGAGCCGCTGGAGCGGTGCGTCACGCTGTCCCAGGTCGATCCGGCGAGCCGTCATGTCTTCGCGGACGGCACCTCGGTGTCGCTGCCGAACGCCTCGCGGTCCGGAGTCGTCACGGCGCTGGACGCCGCGCTCGGGGACGGTGCGGGTGAGCGCTGGGGCGCGTTCCTGGACCGGGCCGGGGATGCCTGGGACCGGTCCAGGCGGCCCTTGCTGGAGGAGCCGCTGCGCCCCGACTGGCAGGTGCTGGCCCGCGATCCTTATCCGGCCCCGGTGCGGCGGCGGCTGCTGCGCCCGGCGTTGCGGGCCGGCACGGTGGCGGAGGTCGGTTCCTGGGAGCTGGCGGACCCCCGGCTGGCCGCCCTGTTCGACGGGTACGCGCTGTCCTACGGCCTGGATCCGCAGCACGCCCCGGCGAGCGCGGCCCTGCTGCCGTACATGGAGGAGACGTTCGGCAGCTGGTACGTCTCCGGCGGCATGCGGGCGCTGGCGCAGGCGGTGTACGAGCGGTGCCTTGCCCGCAAAGTGGAGTTCGTCTTCGGCGCCGAGGTGGCCCGGGTGGTGGAGAAGGACGGCCGGGCGGCCGGTGTGGAGCTGGCCGACGGGACGGTCCGCGAAGCCGCCCATGTGGTGCTGGGTGCCCAGCCGCGCCCGGCGCTGATGCCCGGTCAGGAGATCTGGCGGGACGGCGATGTGACGGTTCAGCCCCGGCCGGGCGGCGCCGGGGCGACGGGCCGGTTCCTGGTGCTGCTGTCACTGCGCGGCGCCCGTCCCTCGGATGCCGCGCACCGGACGCTGGTTCATCCGGCGGACGGGGCGGCCGAGCGCGCGGCGGTGTTCGGCGGCCGGCTCGCCGCGCGCCCCACGGTGACGGTGCTGCGCCCCGACGACCCCTCGACCCGTCCCGACGCGGCCCACGAGGCGGTGACCCTGATGGCGACGGTCGCCCCGCACGGCGCGGTGGACTGGACGGACGCCGCGCTGCGCAAGCGGTACGCGGACACCCTGATCGACGCGGCGGAGGCGGCCGTGCCCGGTCTGCGCGAACGCGTGCTCCACGCGGAGGTGCGGACGCCCGCGGAGACGGAGGCGGAGACCGGCGCGGCGGGCGGCGCGGTTCCGCCGCCCGCGCTGGCCGGGGCCGGGGGCGGGTATCTGCACGCGGGCAACAGCACCCGGGTGCCCGGCCTGCTGCTGGCGGGCGGCTGGTCTCATCCGGGCGGCGGGCCGGCGCACGCGGGGATGTCGGGGACGCTGGTCGCGGGGCTGATCGTCGAGGGGGACGGCTTCCGCGGATCGCAGTGAGGCGGGCGAGCGGCGCCGGGCGCGTCCGGGTGACCGGCTCCCGGGCTCAGTAGCGGTACTGGTCGTTGTGGCCGGTGTCGTAGCCGTTCGGGTACGGGGCCGGCTGGGGGGCGGGCTGCTCCGGGGGCATCGGGGCGTAGTGCTCGCCCTCGCGCTGCTGCGGCACCCAGACCCCGCCGGGAGGCGTCTCGGGGGCGTACTGCTCGGACGGGGCGTACGGGTCGGTGTACTGCGGCCGGCCGCCGTTGCTGTCGTGGTTCCCGTAGCTGTCGTACGTGCCGTACTGCGGGGCGCCCGCGGTCGTGCCGGTGCCGATGTACGGGTCGGAGTACGCGGCGTACTGCTGCTCGGAGGTGCCGTAGTCGTACTGCCCGGCTCCCGCGTAGCCGTCCTGGCCCGCGTAGGTCTCCTGGCCGGGGTAGCCGCCCTGGCCGCCGTAGGGGTCCTGGCCGCCGTAGGCGTCCTGGCCCTGCGCCGGGTACGCGGAGTAGTCGGTGTAGGGGTCGTAGCCGGCGTACTGCGGCTGGCCCTGGGGCTGCTCGGGGCCCTGGTGCTGCTGTTCCTGCTGGGGCCGGGAGTCGGCGTAGACGCCGTACTGGCCGGTGTCGTCCGGCAGGGGCTCCGGCTCGTAGACCGCCGCCGGGTTCTGCGGGGCGTGGGACGGCTCCGGCGGCGTGGGGCCGGGCTCGTACTCCGTCTCCAGGTCCGACACCTGCAGCCGGGGTTCGCGGTCGGTGTTCCCACGGCGGCGGCGGCTCTCGCCGGGGCTGCCGCCTATGGCCCAGCCGGTCGAGAAACCGCGCCGGAACGAGAGCGTGACGTACGTCTGGCCCGTCGCGAAGGCGATCGCGCCGATCACGATGACGGGCACGGACGGCATCAGGACACCGATGACCACACCGACGAAGCCGGTGAAGGCGAGCAGACGCCAGCGGAGCCGCGCCTTGTACTGGAGCAGCACCTCTCCGAGCAGCCACAGCGCAACGATGCCGAACGCGATGTAGAGGACCGTCCAGCCCATGCCCGCCCCCTTCTACGGCCACCGCCGGGGGTCTCGGCGGGTACGGCCGGTCACGACTGCTTGTGCAGTCCGAGATTCTCGTAGATTTCGAGCGTCGCCGTCGAGTTGTTCAGCGTGATGAAGTGCAGCCCGGGGACACCCTCGGAGAGCAGCTTCGCGCAGAACCGCGTTGCGAAGTCGATGCCAATGGAGCGTACAGCGGCGGGATCGTCCTTGACGGCGAGGATGCGTTCTTTCAGGGACGCCGGCAGCGTCGCGTTGCTGAGCTGGGCGAGTCTTTCCAGTTGGCGGACGCTCGTGAGGGGCATCACCTCAGGAATGACGGGGGTGTCGCAACCCGCAGCGACCACCCGGTCACGCATCCGCAGATAATCCTCGGGGTCGAAGAACATCTGCGTGATCGCATAGTCCGCACCGGCGCGGCACTTGTCCACGAAATGCCGGATGTCGGTGTCCCAGTCCTCGGAGCGCGGGTGCATCGCGGGAAATGCCGCGACGCCGACGCAGAAGTCCCCGGACTCCTTGATCAGCCGGACGAGATCCGCCGCGTACCGCACGCCCTGCGGGTGCTCGACCCACGGGCCCATCGGATCGCCGGGCGGGTCACCGCGCACGGCGAGGATGTTCCGGATCCCGGCGTCCGCGTACTGGCCGATCATGTTGCGCAGTTCGGCGATGGAGTGGTTGACCGCCGTGAGGTGCGCGACCGGGGTGAGGGTGGATTCGGCGGCGATGTCCTGGGTCGCCTTCACCGTCCCAGCCCGGGTGGACCCACCGGCTCCGTACGTCACCGAGACGAAGCTCGGCCCCACCGCCTCGATCCGGCGCAGCGCGTTCCAGAGGTTCCGTTCACCCTTCTCGGTCTTGGGCGCCCAGAACTCGAACGAGTGCAGGGTCTTGCCGGTCGCGAGCATCTCGCGCACGGTGCGCGCGCGATCCGTCCTGGTGGAGGGTGTACCGAAGGCCATAACGGCAGGTTAACCAGGGCGCGACGGCCACCCAACCGAACTGGGGAGATTTACCCGAATTGACCGGTTCTTGTCCACGCTTCGGACACCGATGTCCCAAACACGTCCCCCAGGAAGGCCCCGGCGGGCCCGCCGGATCACACGTCGGCGCGCGCCCGGATCCTCTTGGCCAGCTCCGCGGCGGCGGCGGCCGGATCCGTCGCCTCGGTGAGGGCCCGTACGACGACGACGCGGCGCGCTCCGGCGTCGAGCACCTCGTCGAGGTTGCCGGCGTCGATCCCGCCGATGGCGAACCAGGGGCGGGCCGGGGCGAGCGAGGCGGCGTAGCGGACGAGGTCCAGACCGGGTGCGTGGCGGCCGGGCTTGGTCGGGGTGGGCCAGCAGGGGCCGGTGCAGAAGTAGTCCACGCCGGGCTCGGCGACGGCGGCGTCGACCTCGGCCTCCGCGTGCGTGGAGCGGCCGATGACGACGTCCTGGCCGATGATCGCGCGGGCGGCGGGCACCGGCAGGTCGCCCTGGCCCAGGTGCAGCACGTCGGAGCCGATGGCGTGGGCCACGTCGGCCCGGTCGTTGACCGCGAGGAGCTTGCCGTGCCGCCTGCACGCGTCGGCGAGGACCGCGAGGTGTTCGAGCTCCTCGGCCGCCTCCATCCCCTTGTCGCGGAGCTGGACGATGTCCACTCCGCCGGAGAGCACCGCGTCGAGGAACTCGGGGAGGTCTCCCTGGCGCCCGCGGGCGTCCGTGCACAGGTAGAGCCGGGCGTCGGACAGCGGTGCGCGAGGCGTGGACATGGCTGGATTCCCCCGGGAGAGCGATGGCGTCGGTCAGGCGGTGCGGAGGGATGCGGACCGCGCGGCGCGGTCCGCATCCCCGGTACGGCGGAAGGTCAGACGGCGAGCGCCTGGGCGCGGCGCTTCACCTCCGTGCCGCGATTCTCACTCAGCGCCTGCGCGGGCGTGCCCGGCAGGCTCGGGTCGGGGGTGAAGAGCCATTCCAGCATCTCCTCGTCGGAGTAGCCGTCATCCCTCAGGAGCGTCAGGGTCCCGGAAAGGCCCTTGACCACCTTGTCGCCGTCGATGAAGGCGGCAGGCACCTGGAGTGCGCGGTTCTCACCACGTCGTACGGCGATGAGCTGGCCATCCTTGACCAGCTGCCGTACACGCGTCACCTGAATATCGAACATTTCTGCGATATCGGGCAGGTGGAGCCAGGCAGGGACGAGAGCATCGATCTTTGCGTCAATCTCGGTCACGGGACAAGCCTGCCATCCCGGACTGACAGCCGAAACCCGGACTCCGCCCTTCAGGGCCCCGCGCACCCCGTCGGCGGCGCGCGGCTACTGGCGTACGGCCGACTTCAGCGGCACCGAGGCGTCACCGGCAAGGCCCTCGTCGAGCGGTTTGCCCGCCTCGATGAGCTTGCGTCCCTGGATCAGGTCGCGCGGCCGGCCGACGGAGAGCACCGCGGCCAGCACGCCGTCCCGCAGCCAGCACACCGACCAGGCGGGACCGGCCGGATCGCCGCGCCACAGCAGGGTGTCCGCGCCCTCGTGGTGGCCCGCGTACTGCACGAACCTGCCGAACTGCTCGGACCAGAAGTAGGGCACGGGGTCGTAGGCGGGCGGCTCCGCACCGTCCGGCGACGCCCCGACGATGTGGGCGGCCGCGGTCCGCGGCCCCTGGAGGGCGTTGTCCCAGTGGTGGACCAGCAGCCGCGCCCCGTAGCGCGCGGAGGGGAACGAGGCGCAGTCGCCCACGGCGTACACGTCGGGCAGCGAGGTGCGCAGCGCCGCGTCGGCGGTCACGGAGCCGTCGGGCCCGAGCGCGACGCCGGAGCCGGCCAGCCAGCCGGTGGCGGGCCGTGCGCCGATCCCGACGACGACGGCGTCGGCCGGCAGGCTGCGGCCGTCCGCCAGGAGCACCCGGCCCGGCTCGACCCCGGCCACCCGCGCCCCGGTCAGCAGCGTGGCGCCGCTCTCCGCGTACCAGGCGGCCATCGGGGCGGCGACCTCGGTGGGCAGGGCGCCCGCGAGGGGGTGTTCCGCGGCCTCGACGACGGTGACCTCGCAGCCCGCCGAGCGGGCCGCGGTGGCGAACTCGGCGCCGATCCAGCCCGCGCCGACGACCACGACGGTGTGCCGTGCGTCCAGGACGGGCCGCAGCCGCGCCGCGTCGTCCAGGGTGCGCAGCAGATGGACGCCCTGCACCCCCTCGGAGCCGGGCAGCACAACGGGTTCGGCTCCGGTGGCGATGACCAGGACGTCGTAGGGGACGGGCCCCTTCGAGGTGTCCAGTTCGTGGTCCGCGGCGCGCAGTCCCGTGACCTCGCGGCCCAGCCGCAACTCGATGCCGAGTGTCTCGAAGTCGATGTCGAAGGCGGATTCCTCGGCCTTGCCCAGCAGCACCGCCTTGGACAGCGGTGGACGGTCGTAGGGCTGATGGGGTTCGGCGCCGATGAGGGTGAGGGCGCCGGCGAAGCCCTGTTCCCGCAGGGCCACCGCCGTCTGCACACCCGCCATGCCCGCGCCGACGACGACCACCCGCCGCCCGGCCCGCTCCGACTGCCGCTCCGGCCGCTCTGCCCGCTGCTGCTCGTTCACCCGACCACCTTAATCAACTGACGGTCCGTCAGGAAAGGGGTTCCTCACCGTCCTCGTACCGCCGGCCTCCTGCTTTACCCGTCCGGAGGGGCTGGGTCTAGGGTGGCCCACGTAAAAGACTCGCGGGAGCCCGGACGTACCGGGCTGAGAGGGAGGCTGGGCGGCCTCCGACCGTACGAACCTGATCCGGGTCATGCCGGCGAAGGGAGGGGCTGGATGCCCATGCCTGTCCACCGCACGAGCGGGTCCGAGGTCCTCGTCATCGGGGGCGGCATCATCGGCCTGGTCACCGCCTGGCGGGCCGCGCAGCGCGGTCTGGCCATCGCGGTCGTCGATCCCGACCCGGGCGGCGGGGCCGCCCGGGTCGCGGCCGGAATGCTGGCCGCCGTCACCGAGCTGCACTACGGCGAGGAAATGCTGCTGGGGCTCAACCTCGCCTCCGCCGCGCGCTATCCGGCGTTCGCGGCCGAGCTGGAGGCGGCGAGCGGGCAGGACATCGGCTTCCGCGCCTGCGGCACCCTGGCCGTCGCGCTGGACACCGACGACCGCGCCCACCTGCGGGAGCTGCACGAGCTGCAGCGCCGCTCCGGGCTGGAGTCGCAGTGGCTCACCGGCCGGGAGTGCCGGCGCCTGGAACCGATGCTCGCGCCGGGCGTGCGCGGCGGACTGCGGGTCGACGGCGACCACCAGGTCGACCCGCGCCGGCTGTCCGCCGCGCTGCTGACGGCGTGCGAGCGGGCCGGGGTCGTCTTCCACCGGCAGCGGGCCGAGCGGCTCTCCGTGGTGCGCGACCGGGCCACCGGGGCGGTACTGGCCGACGGTTCGGAGCTGTCGGCCGACCAGGTCGTGCTCGCCGCCGGCAGCCTCAGCGGCCGGCTCGCGGGGGTGCCGGAGCACATCCGGCCGCCCGTCCGCCCGGTCAAGGGCCAGGTGCTGCGGCTGACCGTACCCCCCGCGTACGCCCCCTTCCTCAGCCGCACCGTGCGGGCCGTGGTCCGGGGCAGCCACCTCTACCTCGTGCCGCGCGAGAACGGCGAGCTGGTGGTCGGCGCCACCAGCGAGGAGATGGGCTGGGACACCACCGTCACGGCGGGCGGGGTGTACGAGCTGCTGCGCGACGCCCACGAGCTGGTGCCCGGCATCACCGAGCTGCCGCTCACCGAGACCCGCGCCGGTCTGCGCCCCGCCTCCCCCGACAACGCGCCGCTGCTCGGCCGCACCGCGCTGCCCGGCCTCCACCTCGCCACCGGCCACCACCGCAACGGGGTGCTCCTCACCCCGGTCACCGGTGACGCCATGGCCCAGCTGCTGGCCGACGGCGAGCTGCCCGAGGTGGCCCGCCCCTTCTCCCCCGGCCGCTTCCCGGCCGCCGCCCCCGTACGACAGGAGCAGCCCGCATGACCGCGCCCACTCCCGCCTCCGTGCCCGTCCTCTCCGTGTCCGTGAACGGCGAGGCCGTCACCGTCGCCGCGGGCACCACCCTGGACTCCCTCGTCGCGACCCTGACCGAAGCGCCCTCCGGGGTCGCGGCGGCGCTGAACGAGACCGTCGTGCCGCGCGGCCAGTGGTCCGCCGCGGCGCTCTCGGACGGCGACCGGGTCGAGGTCCTGACCGCGGTTCAGGGAGGCTGACCGTGTCCGACGACCTCTTCACCCTCGGGGACACCGTCTTCGGCTCCCGGCTGATCATGGGGACGGGCGGGGCGCCCAGCCTCGATGTGCTGGAGCGCGCGCTGACCGCCTCCGGCACCGAGCTGACCACCGTCGCGATGCGCCGCCTCGACCCGACCGTGCGGGGCTCCGTGCTCTCCGTCCTGGAGAAGCTCTCCATCCGGGTGCTGCCGAACACGGCGGGCTGCTTCACCGCGGGCGAGGCCGTGCTCACCGCCCGGCTGGCCCGCGAGGCACTCGGCACCGACTGGGTCAAGCTGGAGGTGGTGGCCGACGAGCGCACCCTGCTGCCCGACCCGGTCGAGCTGCTGGACGCCGCGGAGATCCTGGTGGACGACGGGTTCACCGTGCTGCCCTACACCAACGACGACCCGGTGCTCGCCCGGAAACTGGAGGACGTGGGGTGCGCGGCGGTCATGCCGCTCGGCTCCCCCATCGGTTCGGGCCTGGGCATCCGCAATCCGCACAACTTCCAGCTGATCACCGAGCGGGCCGGGGTCCCGGTGATCCTGGACGCGGGCGCCGGGACGGCCTCGGACGCGGCGTTCGCCATGGAGCTGGGGTGCGCGGCTGTGATGCTCGCCTCGGCGGTGACCCGGGCCCAGGAGCCCGAGCTGATGGCCGCCGCGATGCGGCACGCGGTGGAGGGCGGGCGCCTCGCGTACCGGGCGGGCCGGATCCCGCGCCGCCACTTCGCCGAGGCATCGTCGCCGGTGGCGGGGCGTGCGGCGCTGGATCCGGAGCGCCCGGCGTTCTGACCCTCGGCGGACCGGAGCGTTCCGGCGGTGAATCGCGTGTCCCTGTCACGGCTCGGCTGCAGTACGGCTCCGGGATCGCCCCGGGCAGTCGGTGGTGTCCGTGGCGGCTCGTAGACTCGCTGCGTGGATACGACCCTCCAGGACCCTCTCGTCGGGCAGCTGCTCGACGGCCGCTACCGCGTCGATGCCCGCATCGCCGTGGGCGGCATGGCCACGGTCTACCGGGCCATGGACACCCGCCTCGACCGGGTGCTCGCCCTCAAGGTGATGCACCCGGCGCTCGCGACCGACGCCTCGTTCGTCGAGCGCTTCATCCGCGAGGCCAAGTCGGTGGCGGGGCTCGCCCACCCCAACGTGGTCGGGGTCTTCGACCAGGGGGCCCAGGAGCAGTACGTCTACCTGGCCATGGAGTACGTCGCGGGCTGCACGCTGCGCGATGTGCTGCGCGAACGCGGCGCGCTGCAGCCGCGGGCCGCACTGGACATCCTGGAGCCGGTGCTCGCCGCGCTCGGCGCCGCGCACCGGGCCGGGTTCGTACACCGGGACATGAAGCCGGAGAACGTGCTCATAGGCGACGACGGCAGGGTCAAGGTCGCGGACTTCGGCCTGGTACGGGCCGTGGGCACGGTGACCAACACCACCGGGTCGATCCTGGGCACCGTCTCCTATCTCGCCCCCGAGCAGATCGAGCACGGCACCGCGGACACCCGCGCCGATGTGTACGCGTGCGGCGTGGTGCTGTACGAAATGCTCACCGGCGCCAAGCCGCACACCGGGGAGTCCCCCGCCCAGGTCATCTACCAGCATCTGAACGAGGACGTCCCGGCCCCCTCCGCCCTCGCCCCCGGGCTCGCGCCCGAGCTCGACAGGCTGGTCGCGAGCGCCACCGCGCGTGACCCCGAGGTGCGGCCGTTCGACGCGGTGGCGCTGCTCGCCGAGTCCCGCGATGCCCGCGCCGGCCTCACCGAGGCCCAGCTGGACGCCGTACCGCCGCAGGCCCTGGCAGAGGTGCGCGACGCCGCGGAGGACCGCACGAGCGTGATCCCGCGGGTGCTGCCGCCCGGTCAGGGCACCGCCCACCACACCAGCCGGCTGGAGATGCCCCCGCCGCTGCCGCCGGAGCGGCCCGCCCGCCGGGCCGGATTCCTCGGCGGACCCCGGCGCGGCATCGTCGCCGCGGTCGTCGCGGTGCTGCTGGTCCTGGGCATCGGCGGCGGCGTCTGGTACATCAACTCCGGACAGTTCACCCACGTCCCCCGGGTGCTCGGCCAGAGCGAGAAGGCGGCCAAGGGGCGGCTGTCGGACGCCGGTCTGGAGCTGAAGGGCGTCGAGCGCGCCTACAGCGACACCGTCGAGCGCGGCAAGGTGATCGACAGCGACCCGAAGTCGGCCGCCCGGATCCGGGGCAACGGCTCGGTGAAGCTCGTCGTCTCGCGGGGGCCCGAGATCGTGAAGGTGCCCGATGTCGGGGGCGTCGCGCTGGCCGAGGCCAAGCGGCAGCTGACGAAGGCGGGCCTGGTGCCCGGCATGACCACCAAGGAGTTCAGCGAGGACGCGGCGGCCGGTGAGGTGGTGCGCACGGACCCCGAGGCGGGCGCCGAGCGCCACCCGGACACCGCGGTCGCGCTCGTGGTCTCCAAGGGCAGCCCGGTCGACGTCCCCGACGTCACCGGCCTCTCCGTCGAGGACGCCACCGACGCGCTGGACGAGGAGGGGCTGAAGGCCAAGGTGCTGCCGGACCGGGTGAACAGCCCCGAGGACGCGGGCGACGTCGCCGAGCAGTCACCGGCCGAGGGCCGGGAGGCCGCGGAGGGCGACACCGTAACGCTGACCGTCTCCAAGGGCCCGCGGATGATCGACGTGCCGGACGTCACTGGCAAGGACAAGGACGACGCCCGGAGCGAGCTGGAGGACGCGGGCTTCGAGGTCAAGGTCGACACCCCGTTCCTCTCCTTTAGCGACACGATAGCGAGCCAGTCCGTCGAGGGCGGCGATCAGGCGCCGGAGGGCAGCACCATCACCATCAAGACCAAGGGGCTCTAGATCCGTATGCGCAACCCTGTCGGCGGTCACATCCCGGTGGCCGGCGGCCTCGCCAAGGTCGGACTGCCCTACGCCCGGGAGATGGGCGCGGAGGCCGTCCAGGTCTTCGTCGCCAATCCGCGCGGCTGGGCGACGCCCGCGGGGAATCCGGCGCAGGACGAGCGGTTCCGGGCCGAGTGCGCCGCCGCGTCCATGCCCGCGTACGTGCACGCCCCCTACCTGATCAACTTCGGCTCGCACACCGCGGCGACCGTGGAGAAGTCCGTGGACTCGCTGCGCCACTCCCTGCGCCGTGCCCGCGAGATCGGCGCCCTGGGCGTCGTGGTGCACACCGGCTCTGCGACCAACGGCAGGCCGCGCGAGGAGGCGCTGGCCCAGGTACGCACACACCTGCGCCCGCTGCTGGACGAGCTGACGCACGACGACGACCCGTTCCTGCTGCTGGAGTCGACCGCGGGCCAGGGCTTCTCGCTCTGCTCGCGGACCTGGGACTTCGGCCCGTACTTCGAAGCGCTCGACGCCCATCCGAAGCTCGGCGTCTGCCTCGACACCTGCCACATCTTCGCGGCGGGACACGATCTGGCCGGCCCCGGCGGGATGAAGGAGACGCTGGACCTGCTGGTGGAGACGGTGGGCGCGGGCCGACTGAAGCTGATCCACGCCAATGACTCCAAGGACGTGGCCGGTGCCCACAAGGACCGGCACGAGAACATCGGCGCCGGTCACATCGGTGAGGAGCCGTTCCGGGAGCTGTTCTCCCATCCGGCGACCGAGGGCGTGCCGCTGATCATCGAGACCCCGGGCGGCAAGGAGGGCCACGCGGCGGACGTGGCCCGACTGAAGGGACTGCGCGACCCGGCCTGACCCGATCCCGTCTCCACCCGACGGAATACCCCCAGGGGGTATCTGGTTCCTGTAGTCGACAGGAACCACAATCCGGCATTGGGGGATCGACATGCAGGACCACACGGGGCACACGGAGCACGCACAGCACACGGGGCACGTCGGATGGGCGCGCGAACGCGCTGTTCTGGGGGACGCTCGCGCTCTCACTGGCCGTCGCCTTCGTCGTCACCACACCGGTCAACAAGTGGATGATCGGGCACGGCAAGGGGCACGCCGTGGTGCACCGGTACCACCACTGAGGCGGCCCGGGGAGGTCAGAGCTCGGGGCCGTCCCCGGGCTCCTCCTGGTAGGAGTAGCGCTGCTCCTTCCACGGATCGCCGACGTTGTGATAGCCGCGCTCCTCCCAGAAGCCGCGGCGGTCGGCGGTCATGTACTCGATGCCCCGGACCCACTTGGGGCCCTTCCAGGCGTAGAGCTGCGGAACCACGAGCCGGAGCGGGAAACCGTGCTCCGCGGTGAGCAGTTCGCCGTCCTTGTGGGTGGCGAACAGGGCCCGCTCCGCCGTGAAGTCGTCGATCCTGAGGTTCGAGCTGAATCCGTATTCGGCCCAGACCATCACATGGGTGACATGGGGCGCGGGCGGTGCGAGTGCGACGACATCGCGGACGAGCACCCCGCCCCACTCGGCGCCGAGCATGCTGAATTTCGTCACGCAGTGCAGATCCGCGACGACCGAGGAGAACGGCAGTTCCGAGAATTCCTGATGGTTCCAGCAGTGCTTGTCGCCATCGGCGGTGGCCCCGAAAACGCGGAATTCCCAGCGCTCGGGTTTGAACTTCGGCACCGGTCCGTAATGGGTGACCGGCCAGCCGCGCTGAAGTCGCTGCCCCGGCGGAAGCTCGGACTGTTCTGCTGCGCGGTTTTCCCGGCTTTCCGGCTGACCCATGACTCCATGGTGACAGACAGGCAGGGGTGGTCATGACCAGCGCAGAGACGATTCGGGCATGCCTTACTAAGCATGTACTTACTGGACGGCCACCGGGTGCGATGCGAAGATGCGGCCAACTTGCCCAGTTCACCGGTTGGAAGGAGCCTCTGCGATGCAGGGCGACCCCGAGGTCCTTGAGTTCCTGAACGAGCAGCTGACCGCCGAATTGACTGCCATCAATCAGTATTTCCTGCACGCGAAGATGCAGGACAACTTCGGCTGGACGAAGCTCGCGAAGTACACCCGCTCCGAGTCGTTCGACGAGATGAAGCACGCCGAGATCCTGACCGACCGGATTCTGTTCCTCGACGGACTGCCGAACTACCAGCGGCTCTTCCACGTCCGGGTGGGCCAGACGGTGACCGAGATGTTCCAGGCGGACCGCCAGGTCGAGGTGGAGGCGATCGACCGCCTCAAGCGGGGCATCGAGCTGATGCGCGCCAAGGGCGACATCACGTCCGCGAACATCTTCGAGTCGATCCTGGCCGACGAGGAGCACCACATCGACTATCTCGACACCCAGCTGGAACTGGTCGAGAAGCTCGGCGAGCCGCTCTACATCGCGCAGCTGATCGAGCAGCCGGAGAGCTGACCCGGCTCAGGCTGCTTCGGGGAACCCGGCCGCCGGTGCGGGAGCGGTGCCCGCGTCGAGACGCTCGACGTTTCCGGCGGGCTGCTTCTGGTCGACCAGCTCACGGCGCGGACAGGCGCCGCGGCCGAGCATCGCCTGGATGGTGCGCACACAGCCGCCGCAGTCGGTACCCGCCTTGCAGGCGGAGGCTATCTGGCGGGGCGTGCAGGCGCCGGCTTCCGCATGCTTCTTGACCTGCTGCTCCGTAACGCCGAAGCACGAGCAGACGTACATGCGGTTTCACCTCCCGGCGGGACGAGGTCGTGGCGGCCGCCCCGATAATCGGTGAGGCTAACCTAACCTTACCCGCCACTCAAGGGCGGTAAAAGCCCCGGAACGCCCTGTGGGGCACGGATCACATCGATCCGTGCCCCACAGTCGCGCGTGTGCTACCTGCCGTGATGCCTACTGATCCCGGTACATCTCGGCGACCAGGAACGCGAGGTCCAGCGACTGGCTGCGGTTGAGCCGCGGGTCGCAGGCCGTCTCGTAACGCTGGTGCAGATCGTCCACGAAGATCTCGTGGCCGCCGCCGACGCACTCGGTGACGTCGTCGCCGGTGAGCTCGACGTGGATGCCGCCCGGGTGGGCGCCCAGGCCCTTGTGCACCTCGAAGAAGCCCTTGACCTCGTCCAGGACGTCGTCGAAGCGGCGGGTCTTGTGACCGGAGGCGGCCTCGAAGGTGTTGCCGTGCATCGGGTCGGTGACCCAGGCGACGGTGGCACCGGAGGCGGTGACCTTCTCGACCAGCTGGGGCAGCTTGTCGCGGACCTTGTCGGCGCCCATCCGGACGATGAAGGTCAGCCGGCCGGGCTCGCGCTCGGGGTCGAGGCGGTCGATGTAGCCGAGCGCCTCGTCGACGGTGGTCGTCGGTCCGAGCTTGATGCCGATGGGGTTGCGGATCTTCGAGGCGAACTCGATGTGCGCGCCGTCCATCTGGCGGGTGCGCTCACCGATCCACACCATGTGGCCCGAGGTGTCGTACAGCTCGCCGGTGCGCGAGTCGATGCGGGTCAGCGCCGACTCGTAGTCCAGCAGCAGGCCCTCGTGCGAGGCGTAGAACTCGACGGCCTTGAACTCGGCCGGGTCCGTGCCGCACGCCTTCATGAAGTTCAGCGCGTTGTCGATCTCGCGGGCCAGGGCCTCGTAACGCTGCCCGGACGGGGACGACTTCACGAAGTCCTGGTTCCAGGCGTGCACCTGGCGCAGGTCGGCGTAACCGCCGGTGGTGAAGGCGCGCACGAGGTTCAGCGTGGAGGCGGACGCGTGGTACATCTGCTTCAGCCGGTCCGGGTCCGGAACGCGCTCGGCCTCGGTGAAGGCGAAGCCGTTGACGGAGTCGCCGCGGTAGGTCGGCAGGGTCACGCCGTCGCGGGTCTCGGTCGACTTGGAACGGGGCTTGGAGTACTGGCCGGCGATCCGGCCCACCTTGACGACGGGCACGGAGGCCGCGTAGGTGAGGACGGCGCTCATCTGGAGCAGCGTCTTCAGCTTGGCGCGGATGTGCTCGGCCGACACGGCGTCGAAGGCCTCGGCGCAGTCACCGCCCTGGAGCAGGAACGCCTCGCCCTTGGCGACGGCTCCCATGCGGGCACGCAGCTGGTCGCACTCGCCCGCGAAGACGAGCGGCGGATACGACGCGAGGTCCGCGAGTACATCGCGCAGCGCCTCGGAGTCGGGGTACTCGGGCTGCTGCGCCGCGGGAAGGTCTTGCCAGGTGTTGCCACCGGCGACGGAGGTATTGGCGTTCACGGTCACGGGTCCCACATTACGGGGTCGTGTCGAGTGCTTTTTCTGGTGCTCAGTGACTGAGACGGCCGAGGTGGCGCGCCAGTGACCGGGGACACAGCCGGGTGCTGCTAGCGTCTCGACTTCGGATTTGACGGATTCGACTGTTTTGGCAACAGGGGTGGGGATTTGAAGCGAAACCATCGCAAAGATCTCGGGAAGGGGCGCCTGCTCTACGGGGTGGGGGCAGCGGTCGTGGCGACCGCCACGATCACGACCGTCGCCATGGCGTCCCAGGGCACCGTGCCCGGCGACGGCAAGCCGGTCGCGGCGTCGGCCGCCTCGCTGCAGACCCGCTTCGCGGACGCGGCGCGCGAGTTCGGCGTCCCGCAGAACGTGCTGATGGCGGTCTCGTACCGCCAGACGCTGTGGGAGAGCCACGACGGCGAGCCGAGCACCAGCGGCGCGTACAACGTGATGGGGCTCACCCGGGTCACCGAGGACGACATCGAGCAGCCGACGGACGCGGAGCGGCTCGCGCACCTCAACCTGAGCGGCGACCCGGCCGTGACGAAGCACTTCGACGCCGGTCGCGCGCTGCGCACCCTGCCGAAGCGGGTGGACACCGGCGCGGCCGGGCTGCACACGCTGGACGAGGCCGCGAAGCTCATCGGCAGGCCGGCCGGCTCGGTGCGGGAGGACTCCGCGCAGTCCGTCCGCGCCGGCGCGGCGCTGCTCGCGAAGTACCAGCGCGAGGCCACCGGCTCGCTGCCCGAGGACGCCGGCCGGCGGTACCCGGCCGTCGCGCGCTACAGCCAGGCACCGGACACCAAGGGCGCCACGCTGTTCGCGAACCGGGTCTTCGAGTCGGTCAGGAGCGGCGAGAGCCGTCTGACGGCGGACGGCCAGCGGCTGTCGCTGCCCGCGGACCCGTCGGTGAGCCCGGTCAGGCCCGCCAGGATGCGGCTCGCCGCGACGGACGCGAGCACCACCGCCGCCCCCGCGCCGGAGTGCCCCTCCGGGCTGAACTGCGACTTCGAGCCCGCCGCGTACAAGCAGAACAGCTCCACCCCGGACGACTTCGGCAACTACAACGCCGCCGACCGGCCGGCGAGCGGCGAGGACATCCGCTACATCGTCGTCCACGACACGGAGGGCGGTTACGCGGGTTCGCTGGCGACCTTCCAGAACCCGGCGTCCTACGCGAGCGCGCACTATCTGATCCGGGCCAAGGACGGACTGGTCACCCAGCTGGTCAAAACCAAGGACGAGGCCTGGCACGCGGCCAACAAGACCGTGAACATGCACTCGATCGGGATCGAGCACGAGGGCTACGCGATCAAGTCGGGCAGCTGGTACACCGAGCCGCAGTACGAGTCGTCCGCCACGCTCGTGAAGTACCTCGCCGACAGGTTCGGCATCCCGCTCGACCGTGAGCACATCATCGGCCACGACGAGGTGCCGGGCGTCCTGGACGCCAATGTCGCGAGCCAGCACTGGGACCCGGGCCCCTTCTGGGACTGGAACCACTACATGTCGCTGATCGGCGCCCCGACCGGCGCCGGTGGCGCGGGCGGGCCGGTCAGGGCCGGCGAGGTCGTCAGGGTGGTGCCGCCGTTCACCACGGCGAACCAGCCGACGCTGACGTACGGCGGCGCCACGGTGGCCAGGCAGCCGGCGAACTTCGGCTACCTCTACACCTCGGCCGCCACCACGTCGGCGATGATCACCGACCCGTACATGCCGAACGTGAAGGCCACCGACGGCCCGAACTGGGGCAACAAGGTCGTCGCGGGCGGCACGTACGTCGTCGCGGAGGCCAAGGGCGACTGGACGGCCATCTGGCACGGCGGCCGGAAGGCCTGGTTCCAGAATCCGGGCGGCCAGTTCACCGAGGCCGTCTCCAGGACCGCCCGGCCGGTGCTGAAGCCCAGGGCGGGCGCGAGCTCCATCCCGGTGTACGGGCGCGCCTACCCGGAGGACGCCGCTTACACGGGCACCGGCGTCCCGGTGCAGGAGAAGAACGGCGCGTCGCTGTCGAAGTACACCGTCCCGGCCGGCCAGGCCTACCCCCAGGCCGGTCCGGCGCAGGCCGGTGACTACTGGTTCGCGGGTACGTTCGCCGGCACGGCCGACAACGACCGCACCCTGGTGAAGGGCAGCACGAACCTCTTCTACCCGATCCGGTACAACCACCGCATCGGCTGGGTGAGGGCGAGCGACGTCCAGCAGGCGAGCAGCACGGTCCCGGATGCCGGAACGGACCGTTACAACATGATCGGCCGGGACAGTGCGGGCGACGTCTGGCAGTACCAGGGCACCGGCAGCGCCGCGTCCCCGTACTACAAGCGCTACCGGATGGGCTACGGCTGGCAGAACTACACCGCCGTCACCGCCATGACGGCGATGCGCGCCGACGGTACGGGCGACATCGCGGCCCGCGACAAGGACGGCGTGCTCTGGTACTACCGGGGCAGCGGCAACCCGGACAAGCCGTACCGGGCGCGGCTGAAGGTGGGCAGCGGCTGGAACCAGTACAACGGCATCTGGGGCATGCGCGATCTGGACGGCGACGGCAAGGCGGACCTGATCGCCCGCGACGCCTCCGGGGTGATCCATCTCTACAAGGGCACGGGCGACCCGGCGAAGCCCTTCGCCCCCAAGGCGAAGATCGGCACCGGCTGGCAGATCTACGACGCCGTCGTCTCCACCGGCGATCTGAACCGGGACGGCAGGGCCGACTTCGTGGCGCGGGACAAGGCCGGGGTGCTCTGGATCTACACCGGTACCGGCAGCGCCGCCGCACCGTACGCCAAGCGGGTGCGGGTGGGTTCCGGCTGGGGCTCGTACAAGCTGATGCTGGGTCCGAGCGACCTGAACCGGGACGGCGTCGGGGACCTGGTCGGCGTGAACGGCTCGGGGGAGCTCCGGTACTTCAGGGGCACCGGCAGCGCGGACAGGCCCTTCTCCGCCGGGGCCGGGATCGGCACCGGCTGGCAGATCTACAACTCCCTGTTCTGAAACGCTCTGTTCCGGGACCGGCCGGAGGCCCGTTCCCCCCATCGGGTGGAGCGGGCCTCCTCGCGCCCGATCGTGGGTTATGGTTCAGCCATGTTCGCGCACTCGACCCGTAATTGGTGGTGGACCGCTCATCCGGCGGCCCACTGACTGCGCGTACACAGAACGCAGAGGCCGCCCGAGGGGCGGCCTTTTTCCGTTTTCACGGGCCGTTCCTCCCAGCTGAACCCACTGGAAGGAACCCGGCATGACGCCGCACATGACCCCGCACCCGGCACCGCACACGCTCGTCCAGCGACTCCTCGGTGCCGACTGCCCACCGTTCGCCCTGCTCCGCAGGCGTACCCCCGGCCATGACCACGACACCGTCGAGGTGCTGATCGGTGAGGTGCGGGAGGTGGACCGGCTGGCGGACCTCCCGGTCGGTGAGCGGCCCTCGCTCGCCCTGGTCCCGTTCCGGCAGATCGCCGAGCGCGGCTTCGACGTGCGGGACGACGGGACGCCGCTGTCCGTACTGGTCGCGGACGAGACGTACACACTGCCGCTCGACGAGACGCTGGAGCTGCTCCCCACGCACGAGGTGCGGGTCGGTAACGGTGCCTTCGACGTTCCGGACGAGGAGTACGCGGGGACCGTCCGGCGGGTCATCGAGGACGAGATCGGCCGGGGCGAGGGCGCGAACTTCGTCATCCGGCGGACCTTCCGGGGCGAGATCGCCGGTTTCGGGCGGTCGGACGCGCTGGCGCTGTTCCGGCGGCTGCTGGCGGGCGAGCGGGGCGCGTACTGGACGTTCGTCGTGCACACCGGGGCCAGGACGCTGGTCGGTGCCAGCCCGGAGGTGCACGTGCGGATGTCGGGCGGGACGGTCGTGATGAATCCGATCAGCGGCACCTACCGCTACCCCGCGGAAGGGCCGACCGCCGAGAACCTGCTCAAGTTCCTCGGCGACCGCAAGGAGACGGAGGAGCTCTCCATGGTGGTCGACGAGGAACTCAAGATGATGTGCACCGTCGGTGACATGGGCGGGGTGGTGATCGGCCCCCGGCTCAAGGAGATGGCCCATCTCGCCCACACCGAGTACGAGTTGCGCGGACGCTCCTCGCTGGATGTGCGCGAGGTGCTGAAGGAGACCATGTTCGCGGCGACGGTCACCGGCTCCCCCGTGCAGAACGCCTGCCGGGTCATCGAGCGGTACGAGTCCGGCGGGCGCGGCTACTACGCGGGCGCGCTGGCGCTCCTGCGGCAGGGCCCTGACGGGGCGCAGACACTGGACTCACCGATCCTGATCCGGACCGCCGACATCTCGCCCGACGGTGAGCTGCGGGTTCCGGTGGGCGCGACGCTGGTGCGTCACTCGGACCCGGAGAGCGAGGTGGCGGAGACCCACGCCAAGGCGGCCGGCGTGCTGACGGCGCTGGGGGTGCGGCCGGGGCGCCCGCGCGCGGAGGAGGCCCGGCCGCTGCTGGCCGCCGACCCCCGGGTGCGGGCGGCGCTGGACGCCAGGCGGGACGGGCTCGCGCCGTTCTGGCTGCGGATGCAGGAGCGCACCGACGAGCTGTCCGGCCATGCGCTGGTCATCGACGGCGAGGACACGTTCACCGCGATGCTGGGGCATCTGCTGCGCGCCTCCGGGCTCGACGTGTCGGTGCGCCGCTACGACGAGCCGGGGCTGCGCGAGGCCGTACGGGCGCACGAGGGGCCCGTGGTGCTGGGCCCCGGGCCGGGGAATCCGGGCGATCAGGACGATCCGAAGATGCGGCTGCTGCGGGCGCTCGCGGCGGAGCTGGTCCGGGACCACCGGCACGGGCTGCTGGGGGTGTGCCTGGGCCATGAGCTGATCGCGGCGGAGCTGGGTCTCGACATCGTCCGCAAGGCGGTGCCGTACCAGGGTGCGCAGACCCGGATCGAGCTGTTCGGCCGCCCGGAGACCGTCGGCTTCTACAACAGCTTCACCGCGCGCTGCGACGAGGCCTCGGTCACCGAACTGGCGGCGCACGGCATCGAGGCGAGCGTGGACGGGGCGACCGGGGAGCTGCACGCGCTGCGCGGGGACGGCTTCGCCTCGGTGCAGTTCCATCCGGAGTCGGTGCTGACGCTGCGCGGCGCGGCGATCGTGGGCGAGCTGCTGGCGGGGCTGCCGGTGCGCGGCTGAGGAGGCGGGGTCAGGGGGCGGGGGCCGCCGGGACCAGGACGTTCTCGCTGCTGCGGCGGGCCAGGTAGTCGTCGATGTTGCGGACGGTGGCCTCGATGATCTGGCTCACCGCGTCCTGCGTGTAGTACGCCTGGTGCGAGGTGACGATGACGTTGGGGAAGGTGACGAGCCGGGCGAGCGTGTCGTCGTCGACGCCCTCCAGGGACTTGTCGAGGAAGAAGAGCCCGGCCTCTGCCTCGTACACGTCGAGTCCGACGCCGAGGAACCGGCCGGCCCGCAACTCCCCGACCAGGGCCGTGGTGTCGACGAGTCCGCCCCGGCTGGAGTTGATCAGGATCGCGTCGTCCTTCATCCGGGCCAGGGCCTGCCTGTCGATGATGTGGTGCGTCGAGGGGAGCAGCGGTACGTGCAGGCTGATCAGGTCGGACTCGGCCAGGAGCTGCTCCTTCTCCACGTAGCGCATGCCCAGCTCGACGCAGGCCGGGTTCTCCACGACGTCCCAGCCCAGCAGATTCATGCCGAAGCCATGGGCGATCCGGGTGAAGGCCTCACCGATCTTGCCGGTGCCGATGATGCCCGCCGTGCGGCCGTGCATGTCGCGGCCGAGGAGCCCGTCGAGGCGGAAGTCGAAGTCGCGGGTGCGGCTCGCGGCCCGGATGACGCGGCGGTTGACCGCCATGGCGAGGGTCCAGGCGAACTCGGCGACGGAGTACGGGGAGTAGTAGGAGACCCGGGCCACGCGCATGGCGAGGCGCTCGGCGACGTCCAGGTCGATGTTGTTGAAGCCGGTGGAGCGCTGGGCGATCATCTGGGTGCCGCCGGCCGCGAGGGTCTGCAGGACGCCGCTGCCCAGGTCGGCGTTGACGCTGGTGGAGATGGCCTCGTAACCGGCCGCGATGGGTGCGGTGTCCCGGTTCAGGAAGACGTCCAGGCAGCGGACCTCGTGCTTCCCGGCGAAGGCTTTCTCGATCAGCGGCTTCTCGTCGGACTGCACACCGAAGGCCAGGATTTCCACGACGTCTCCCGTGACTGATGCGGGCGGGGTGCCGGGTCCGGGCCCGCACCGGGGTGCGGGTCCGGATCCGGTCCGGTCATCGAGAATATATGGCCGGGGCGCCCGGCACGCCGCCCGGCCCTCAGCCGAAGAAGACCTCCGCCTCCGCGTAGAGCGCCGGGTCGACCGTCTTGAGCCGGGCGGTCGCCTCCGCGATCGGCACCCGCACGATGTCCGTGCCGTTCAGGGCGACCATCTTCCCGAAGTCGCCGTCGTGCACGGCGTCGATGGCGTGCAGGCCGAACCGGGTGGCCAGCCAGCGGTCGAAGGCGCTGGGGGTGCCGCCGCGCTGGATGTGGCCGAGGACGGTGGTCCTGGCCTCCTTGCCGGTGCGGCGCTCGATCTCCTTGGCCAGCCATTCACCGACCCCGGAGAGCCGGACGTGGCCGAAGGAGTCCTGCGAGCCGTCCTTGAGGACCATCTCGCCCTGCGCGGGCACGGCCCCCTCCGCGACCACCACGATCGGGGCGTAGCTCGCCCGGAACCGGGAGGTCACCCAGG
The DNA here is from genome assembly GCF_041435055.1 of Streptomyces sp. NBC_00341. Classification (NCBI taxonomy): domain Bacteria; kingdom Bacillati; phylum Actinomycetota; class Actinomycetes; order Kitasatosporales; family Streptomycetaceae; genus Streptomyces; species Streptomyces sp. NBC_00341. The sequence continues at coordinate 2,177,926 of NZ_CP108002.1, forward strand.
CGCAGACCTGGCCGACGTCGAAGCGCCGTTCCGGGATGAGGATGACGTTGGCGCCGCCGGCCAGTCCCGAGTGGAGCGCGATCCAGCCGGCGTGGCGGCCCATCACCTCGACGACGAGGACGCGCATATGGGACTCGGCCGTGGTGTGCAGCCGGTCGATGGCCTCGGTGGCGATGTTGACGGCGGTGTCGAAACCGAAGGTGTAGTCGGTGGCGGACAGGTCGTTGTCGATGGTCTTGGGTACGCCGACGCAGTGGATGCCGTACTCCTCGGAAAGGGTCGCGGCCACGCCGAGGGTGTCCTCGCCGCCGATCGTGACGAGTGCGTCGACCTCGTGCCTGTCGAGGTTGTCGCGGATGCGGCGGACGCCGTGATCCGCCTTGAGGGGGTTGGTGCGCGAGGAGCCGAGGATGGTGCCGCCGCGCGGCAGGATGCCGCGCACCGCCGGGATGGAGAGCGGGACGGTCACCCCCTCCAGGGGGCCCCGCCAGCCGTCCCGGAACCCGATGAAGTCGTAGTCGTACTCCTGCACGCCTTTGCGGACGACGGCACGGATGACCGCGTTGAGCCCGGGGCAGTCGCCGCCCCCGGTCAGTACTCCGACCCGCATGGAAGCATCCCTTCGCCGAAGTGAGCCCACTCCACTCCAAGCTAAGGTGATCCAGGTCACAACGGCATGGGTCGTACGGTCAATTCCCGTGCAATGTGCAGGCGTTGATCTCAGACGTCGTCGAGGCCGCGCTCGATGGCGTACCGCACCAGCTCCACCCTGTTGTGCAACTGGAGCTTGCCCAGGGTGTTCTGGACGTGGTTCTGGACGGTGCGGTGCGAGATGACCAGCCGCTCCGCGATCTGCTTGTACGAGAGCCCCTTGGCGACCAGCCGCAGCACCTCGGTCTCCCGGTCCGTGAGCTCCGGGGCCTTCGGCTCGTCGGAGGCCGCCGGGGCCGGCTCGGAGGCCAGCCTGCGGTACTCGCCGAGTACGAGACCGGCGAGGCCGGGGGTGAAGACCGGATCGCCGGCCGCGGTGGAGCGGACCGCCTCGGTCAGCTCCTGGGTGCTCGCGGACTTGAGCAGGTAGCCGGTGGCGCCCGACTTGACCGCCTCCAGCACATCGGCGTGCTCGCCGCTCGCGGAGAGCACCAGGACCCGCAGCCCGGGGTGCGCGCCGACGAGCTCCTTGCAGACCTGGACGCCCGGCATCCCGGGCAGGTTGAGGTCGAGGACCAGGACGTCGGGGGTGACGGCACCGGCCCGGCGGACCGCCTGGGGGCCGTCGCCCGCGGTCGCCACCACGTCGAACCCGGACTCCGCGAGGTCGCGGGCGACCGCGTCGCGCCACATCGGGTGGTCGTCGACCACCATCACCCTGATCGCCCGCTGCGGGGCACCTGCTTCATGTGCTGCGTTCATCGGACCGAACCCGCCTTCCCCCGTGAAACCTTCGGAACCTTCAACTCGACCTCGGTGCCCTGGCCGGGCACCGAGATCAGCTCTGCCGTACCGCCGAGCTCCCGCAGTCTGCCGCGTATCGACAGGGCCACCCCGAGCCGCCCCTCGCCCTCGGCCTGGGCGAGCCGCCCGTCCGGGATGCCCGGCCCGTCGTCCCGGACCGTGACGATCACCTCGTCCGGCCAGTCCTCGACCAGGATCCAGGCCTGGGCGCCCTCCCCCGCGTGCACCCGGACGTTGTCCAGGGCGGCGCTGACCGCGGCCGCCAGCTCCATCGCCGCCGGGGGCGGGAGCAGCACCGGGGCGCCGGGCTCCGCGAAGCTGATCCTGGATCCGGCGTGCGGGGCGAGCAGGGCGCGCAGATCGGTCTCGCCGGGTGCGCCGGGCTCTTCGTCGTCCGCCTCGACGGTACGCACCACGGCGCCCTCGGCCGCGTCCTCCGACACCCGGGTGGGCGGCACCAGGCCGCTGGAGACCAGGGTGCGCAGGGCGACCTCCTGTTCCCCGGCCATCCGGCCCAGCTCCGCGGCCTCGCCGCCGAGCGCCGTACCCCGTCGCTGCACCATCGCCAGGACCTGGAGGACGCTGTCGTGGATGTCGCGGGCCAGGCGTTCCCGCTCCCGGGTGGCGGCCTCGATCTCCAGGGCGCGGGCGAGGGTGCGCTCACTGGCGCGGGCCACCTCGACGACGTAACCGATCGCGATGGAGGCGACCCAGACCAGCAGAACGTTGTGCAGGGTGTCGCGGCTGGGTTCGGCGCGCTCGACGAGGTTGGCGGCGGCGACGAAGGTGGAGGCGAAGGCCGCCCACCGCCAGCCGCCCTTGATCGCGAAGGCCAGCACGGAGCCCGCGGTCCAGATGGACGGCAGGGTCGGGCCGTCCATGTGCTGGGCCTGGAAGTCGGCGAGCGGGGTCAGCAGGATGCCGGCGAGGGCGAGCGCGAGATCGGTACCGAGGAAGCGCTTGGTGCAGGCCACCGCACCGGAGACCTTCGGCAGGGTGGCGAGCGTCCAGACGGCCATGACCGTCAGGAAGGCGACGGCCACCCAGGGCCGTTCGTACTTGTCGCGTCCGAAGACGGCGAGCAGGATCGCGTAGAGCATCGTCAGAATGCGGTAGGCGGTCAGGGCACGCCACAGCGGCTGCTCGACCGACATCCGCACGACCCGCACGCGCTTGGCCATCTTCTTCTCCCCCGCCCCCGACCGACCGGTGCCCGATCAGGCGCCGCCGCGGTCCTCTTCCGTACCCGGGCCGGAACCGGACGCGGTCCGCTTGGCGGCCTCCGCCTGCCGCTTCGCCTCGTCCGCGAGCTGCCGCTTGGCGGCGGTCGCGTAGATGTCCACGTACTCCTGCCCGGAGAGCCTCATGATCTCGTACATCACCTCGTCGGTGACCGAGCGCAGGATGAAGCGGTCGCCCTCCATGCCGTGATAGCGGCTGAAGTCGAGCGGCTTGCCGATCCTGATCCCCGGACGCATCAGCTTGGGCATCACCTGGCCGGGCGGCTGGATCTTCTCCGTGTCGATCATCGCGACGGGGATGACCGGCGCCCCGGTCGCGAGCGCCACCCGGGCGAGCCCGCCGGGCTTGCCCCGGTAGAGGCGGCCGTCGGGCGAGCGGGTGCCCTCCGGGTAGATACCGAAGAGGCCGCCGCTCTCGATCACCTCGATGCCGGCCTTGATCGCCGCCTCGCCGGCGCCCCGGGCGCCGGAGCGGTCCACCGGGAGCTGGCCGACGCCCTTGAAGAAGGCGGCCGTCAGCTTGCCCTTGACGCCCGGCGCGGTGAAGTACTCCGCCTTGGCGATGAAGGTGACCTTCCGGTCCAGGACGGCGGGCAGGAAGAAGGAGTCGGAGAACGACAGATGGTTGCTCGCGAGGATCGCCGGTCCCTGCGCGGGGATGTTCTCCAGGCCCTCCACCCACGGCCTGAAGGCGAGCTTCAGAGACCCGCCGATGGAGAACTTCATAGCGCCGTAGATCAACTCGGGTGCCTCCTGTGTGCTGTCCGACAGACCCTAACCCGTCGGGCCTCCCCTGCTCCTGCCCGGCATGGCACGGGGTACCCGGCCCGTGCCGGTGACGGCCCTGGTCGGTGTCGGTCCGGTCGCGTACGGTGAAGTAATCCTCTGCACTCCCCCCTTTCGCTCCCCTCCGAGCCTCACGAACAGGAGACCCCGGTGCCGGTCCTCCCTGGAGCCGAGCCGTTCCGCCACGAGGGCGGAGAGGTCGGCGTCCTCCTCTGTCACGGATTCACCGGTTCCCCGCAGTCGCTGCGCCCCTGGGCCGAGTACCTGGCGGAACGCGGGCTGACGGTCTCGCTGCCGCTGCTCCCCGGACACGGCACCCGCTGGCAGGACATGCAGGTGACCGGCTGGCAGGACTGGTACGCGGAGGTGGACCGGGAGCTGCGGTCACTGCTGGAGCGGTGCTCCCGGGTCTTCGTCTTCGGGCTCTCCATGGGCGGCGCCCTCGCGCTGCGGCTCGCGGCGAAGCACGGCGACGCGGTCCGGGGTCTGGTGCTCGTCAACCCGGGCAACAAGGTGCACGGTCTCGCGGCGCACGCGCTGCCGGTCGTCCGCCATCTGGTGCCGACGACGAAGGGACTGGTCAACGACATCGCCCTGGGGAGCTCCGAGGAGATCGGCTACAACCGGGTGCCGCTGCACGCGGCCCACTCGCTGCGGAAGTTCTTCCGGCTGGTCGACGCGGAGCTGCCCCAGGTGACCCAGCCGCTGCTGCTCCTGCACAGCCCGCAGGACCACGTGGTGCCGCCCGCCGACTCGGCCCGGATCCTGAGCCGGGTCTCTTCGAGGGACGTCGAGGAGATCCTCCTGGAACAGAGCTACCACGTGGCGACGTTGGACCACGATGCGGAGCGGATCTTCGACGAGAGCTACTCGTTCATCGGCCGCCTCGCTCCGAGCGTCGGGAAGAAGGGGAGCACGTCCGGTGGCTGAGCACAACGCGGATCGCGCGGGCGGCGAGGAGGAGCGCGAGCCGCTCCCCGCCGAGGGAGCGGCCGTCCCCGATGACGGCGGCGCACCACCGCCGGAGGCCCCGGGCGCGGACCGGGGCGGCGACGGGGAGCGCCCGGTGGACGAGGACGCGGTCTGGGAGGCGATCGTCGCGGGGTACGGCGACGAGCCGCCGGACCCGCCGGGCGCCAGGCCGTTCCGGTCCATCGAGGACGTGGCGCTGCTGGAGGACGGTCCGCTGACCGCCCTGGACCCGGACAAGGGCATCGGCAAGCGCCCGCCCAAACCGCCGGAGAAGCCGCTCGGCAGCTCGGTGGTGTTCGCCCCCGGTGTCGGCGCGGGCCCGCGCGACTACGAGCCGGCGGAGCCTGCCGCGGGTGACACGGACGACGACGACAGCGGCGAGGGGCACTTCGTACCGCCGGAGCCGCCGCCGCTGCCGGAGGCCGATGTCACGGCGAAGTTCGCCTGGCTGGCTGTCATCGGCGGTCCGGTCCTGCTGCTGCTCGCGGTGCTGCTGCGCTGGGAGATGACCTGGTGGCTGACGACGGTCTGCGTCGGCGGTTTCCTGGGCGGCTTCGTGACGCTGGTGGCGCGGATGGAGCACGACGACGAGGACGGCGACGACCCCGGCCGCGGCGCGGTGGTCTGAGCGGGTCCCCTGCGGGGTGCGGCGCCCGCTCGGAGTGGTTGCCCCTTTCCGGGGCGCGGGGTTCCGTCCTCAATCGCCGGACGGGCTTGGGTGGCGCGGGTGCTCCGCGTGCGGGGCCGCCTGCCCCGGTGGTGGGGGTCCGGGGTCCCTCCGGGGCGTCTCCTCAAACGACGAACGTTCGGCGGGTACGCAAACGAACCCGGGTATCCGTTCGTCGTTCTGCGGGGACTCCCCTGCACGCCCCCGAACCCGCCCGTCGCGCGTCTGCGACAGTCGTATCGCCGGTGTGCAGACGCGAGTGATGCAGGGGTGGGGACGTGCAGGGGAGTCCCCGCAGGAAATGGCGTACGACCCGGGTCCCTCTCGTACCCGGGTGAACACGCCATTTCTGAGGAGACGCCCCGGAGGGGCACCACCCCCCACCCACCGGACCAGGCGCACCCCGCACGCGGAGCACCCGCACTCAAGCCCGTCCGGCGATTGAGGACGGAACCCCGCACCACAGCAACCCGCACCACAGCAACCCCGCACCTCAGGCGCGTCGCACCGTCGGCACCCTCAGCGCTGCCAGCACCGGCAGATGGTCGGTCGCGGCCAGCAGGTCGGCCCCGGAGATCCCGGGCAGTCCCGTCGGGACCCCGCAGCCGAGCACCTCGATGCCGCCGGTCGTGAAGAGCGCGTCGATCCGCCGGCCCGGCCCGTGCGACGGGAAGGTGTGCTCGCCGCCCCGGGGCCGTACCGCCCAGCAGTCCTGGAGCCGGCCGGCCAGCCGCCGGAACGCCGGCCCGCCCGGTGCCTCGTTGAGGTCGCCGCCCACCACGGCGTGCTCCACGCCCATCGCGTCCAGCCGGCCCAGCAGCGCCTCCGCCTGGGCGAGGCGTTCCGTGCGGTCGAGGCTCAGATGGCAGCTCAGCACCCCGATCCTGGCGCCGGCGATCCTGACCACCGCGGTGGCGAAGCCCCTGCGGTGCAGGCCCGGGGTGAGCGGCAGCAGGATGTCCTCGGTGCGTTCCACCGCGACGCGCATCGAGCAGAGCAGCAGCGGTCCGGCCGCGGTGGCTCCGCCGCCGAGGACCACCAGATCACTGGCGCGCGCGAGCCGGGCGGCGGCCTTACGCCAGCGGAAGAAGCGCGGCGCCTCCTGGATGAGGACCAGATCGGGCGCGCAGGCGCGGATGACGCGGACCAGGGCCTCGAAGTCGTCGCGCATCGACCGGATGTTGTAGCTGAGCACTCTGATGACGGCCGAGCCGTCCTGCTCGGTACGGGATTCTGGCAGCGACGTCATGACCATGCCGGTCACGATACGACGGACGCCCGCCGCGCCCCGAGAGGGGCGCGACGGGCGTCCGGTGTGTCCGTGTCCGGTCGGATCAGCCCTGCCGGGCCAGGTCCGCCGCGCCCACCAGACCGGCCTTGCCGCCCAGTTGGGCCGCGAGGACCTGGGCGTGCGGACGCCACTCGCCGCCGATCAGCCAGCGCCGGAACGACTTGCGGATCGGGTCGAGGACGAGCTCGCCCTCGTCCGAGACGCCACCGCCGACGATGAACGCGGACGGGTCGAACAGCGAGGCGAGGTCGGCCAGTCCGGCTCCGGCCCAGCGGGCCAGCTCGCGGAACGAGTCGACGGCCACCGGGCAGCCCTGCCGGGCGGCCTCGCTGATGTGCTTGCCCTCGATGCCCTCGACCGTGCCGTCGCCGAGCGCCAGCAGGATCGTGGCGTTCTCGGGGGTGGCGTTGGCCCGCTGCTTCGCGTACCTGACGAGCGCCCGCCCGGAGGCGTACTGCTCCCAGCAGCCCTGGCTGCCGCAGCCGCAGAGCAGACCGTCCGGGACGACCCGGATGTGGCCGAACTCGGCGGCCACGCCGAAGCGTCCGCGGCGCAGCTTGTTGCCGATGATGATGCCGCCGCCGAGGCCGGTGCCGAGCGTGATGCAGATGACGTCGTCGTGGCCCTGGCCGGCGCCGAAGCGGTATTCGCCCCAGGCCGCCGCGTTGGCGTCGTTCTCCACGACCACCGGGAGGCCGACGCGCTGCTCGACCTTGTCCTTCAACGGCTCGTGCCGCCAGTTGATGTTCGGTGCGAACAGCACCGTGGCACGCTTGTCGTCGACATATCCTGCCGCGCCGATGCCGACCGCCTCGACCGGGTGCCCCTCGCTCGCGCCGGACACCGCCGCCGCGATCGCGTCCACGATGCCTTCGGCCGTCGGCGGGGTCGGCACCTTGAAGGTCGAGAGGATGTGGCCCTCTTCGTCGACCACTCCAGCTGCGATCTTCGTGCCGCCGATATCGACGCCGATGGTGAGTCCCATGAATCCCTCAGTTTCGGTCGAGCCCCGCTGGGGCAACCGTACCCGAGGCCGGGCCCCGTCCTGTCGGCGCCGGTCAGTCCAGGTCGATCTGTTCGCCGGTGTCCGGCCCCTCGTCCCGGGGGTCTGTGGCGTCGTCCGCCTTCTTTTCTGTGCCCGCCGGGTCCCCCGCGCCCTGGGTCCAACGGCGTTCCTGACCCTCGACGGCCGAGCGGTAGGCGGCGAGCAGTTCACCGCCGGCCGCGGCGATGTGGTCGAAAACGTCCGGATTGCGCTCGATGACGGGCTCGACCGCGGACTTCGCCTGCCGGATGACCTGCTGGACCGCGCCCTGGGCCGCCACGCCGAACAGCGGCGACTGGAGGGAGGAGACCTTGTCGGCCACCGCGTCCACCAGCTTGCGCAGCTCCTCTGCGGCGGAGCCGGGCGGCGGACCGTACTCGGCACGGCGGCGGGCCTTCTCGGCGGCGAGGTCCTCGGCGCAGGCCTGGGCCCACGCGTCGTCGTCGGCGGGACGATCGGTGGCTTCGCTCATGGCGGACTCCTGCGACGTGGGTGGCCGGCGGCCCGGCACACGGGACCCGTACCTACGACGTTACCCGAACGGCCGGGAGCCGTTCAGCCCGTCCTGGGCCACAGGTCCGGGTCGGGCGTGAACCGGACCCGCAGCACCCCGTCGGTGAGCGCGGCACCCGAGACGGTGCAGCGACGCAGCGCGGACTCCAGGGGCACGATGCGGTGGAACGGGCCGACGGTGAGCAGGAGTTCGCTGCCGCGGCGGACCAGCTGGAGGTCCTTCTTGACCGCTCCGGGCAGCCGCAGGCACCACACCAGTATCCCGTCCGGGCCGTCCGGCGCCTCGGACTCCTCGATCCACCAGGGATCCTCGGCACGGCCGGCCCCCCGGTCGTCCACGGCCACGGCCGGCGCCGCGTCCCCGCCGGTCAGGGCGACCAGGGCGGTGAAGTCGTCCGGGTCCTGCGGGTCCCGGCCCAGGTGCGGCAGCTCCCGCGGCGGGGCTTCGGCGGCCCACTCCTCGCGCCAGTGGTCGAGGCACTTCTCCTGCTGCGCCGCGAGCGCGGCGAACCAGGGGTCACTGGAGTGCCGGGGCAGTACCCGGTTGGCCACCAGGGCGTCGACGCGCAGCCCCTGCAGGGCGAGTCCGGTACGGGCGGCGCGCAGCGCGTCCTCCGCGGCCGGACCGGGTTCCGCGACCAGCCGGAGGGTGGTGGCACGGTCCTCGATGAGGGCCTGGACCTCCGCGAGTTCGGCGTCGCGCCGGGCGGCGGCCTCGTACAGCCACTGGGCGGGCATGGGCACGCCGGCCAGCTGGGCGAGCATCGGGCGCAGGGCGCGTGCGGCCTGGCGTTCCTGGGGCAGCAGCCGGCGCAGGTAGCGGCGCAGCTGTTCGGGCAGGGCCAGTACGGCGAGGGCCTCGCGCAGCGGCGGCAGGTCGACGACGAGGAGGTCGTAGCCGTCGCGGGACCAGTCGCCACGGGCGGCGCGGCGCAGGCTCTGCAGGAGGGCGAGCTGGCCGCTGCCGGGGAGTTCGGTGAGTTCCTCACCGTCCAGCCGGTTGCCGCCGAGCAGGCCGAGCACTCCGGACAGCTGGTCCTGGAGGGCGAGGAGTTCGGCGCGGAAGTGCTCCGCGGAGTCGGTCCGTACGGACCACAGGGTGTCGGTGACCTGTGCGGGCTCGGTGGCCACGGGGAAGCCGGGTATGTCGTCCGGGGAGATCAGCAGGGTGCGGGCGCCCCGGCGGGAGCCGGCCAGCGCGGTCGCCGCCGCGACGGTGGTACGGCCGGCGCCGCCGGGGCCGGTGACCAGGACCGTACGCACCGGGTCAGGCCTTCGGGACGGACTCGACGCGCTTCTTCAGTCCGGCCAGGGCGCGGTCGATGATGACCTTCTCGGCCTTCCGCTTGATCATGCCGAGCATCGGGATCTTGACGTCGACGGTCAGCCGGTAGGTGACCTCCGTGCGGTCGCCCTCGCCCAGCGGGGCCAGTGCGTAGGAGCCGTCGATGGCGCGCAGCATCTGGGACTTGACCAGGGTCCAGCTGACCTCGTAGTCACCGATCCAGGTGTACGCGAGGGTGTGGTCGTCCTTGATCGCTCCGGCGTCCAGGACGAGGCGGACCTTCTCGGCGCGGCCGCGGTCGTCGGAGGCGAGCACCTCGGCCTCCTTGACCTCGCCGGTCCATTCCGGATAGCGGTCGAAGTCGGCGATCACACCCATGACGTCGGCCGGTGCCGCCTCGATCGTGATCGTCGAGCTGGTGTGTTCAGCCATCGCTGTGGCCCTCCAGTGCGGTGTACCGGTCGGTCGGCAGAGGCCTGCCGCCAGAAGGCTATCGCGTGTGCGCCGCGCCCCGGCCCAGGGCCTGCCGCGATGCCCGGCCGGGTCCGGTCACCATTCCAGCGCCCAGGGCGTGCCGGTCGAGGCGAAGTGGCCGACGTTCACGCACTCGGTGGTGCCGATCCGCATCCGGCGGACCAGGGGCTGGTGGACGTGGCCGAACACGGAGTACCGGGGCCGGGTGCGGCGGATGGCGTCGAGCAGGGCGCGGCTGCCGCGTTCGAACCGGCGCGCCACGGTGTCGTAGGTCAGCTCGGGGACGTCGGGCGGGATGTGGGTGCAGAGCACGTCGACCTCGCCCACCGCCTCGATCTTGGCGGCGTACTCCTCGTCGCTGATCTCGTACGGGGTGCGCATCGGGGTCCGCAGGCCGCCGCCGACGAAGCCGAAGACGCGGCCGCCGATCTCGACGCGCTCGCCGTCCAGGACGGTGGTTCCGGGGCGGGCGTACTCGGGCCACAGGGTGGGGATGTCGACGTTGCCGTAGGTGGCGTACGTCGGGGTGGGCAGCGCGGCGAACATCTCGGCGTACTGCTTGCGCACCGCGGAGACGATCGCGGCGTTGCGGTCCACGCCCGCCCAGAGCTCCCGGCCGAAGTCCCGGGCCTCCTCGAAGCGGCGCTCGGTGCGCAGGGCGACGAGGCGGTCGGCGTTCTCCACGCCGAAGAGTTCCGGGAAGATGCCGCGCGCGTGGTCGGCGTAGTCGAGGAAGAGCACCAGGTCGCCGAGGCAGACGAGGGCGTCGGCGCCGTCCCCCGCACGGGCCAGCGCCTCGGTGTTCCCGTGCACGTCACTGACCACGTGGACGCGGGTGCGCCGCTCGGCGGCGGCCTCCCGGCTGTTCGGTGCTGCTCGCATGATGATCACCCTAGAACCCTCGCCTCCACCTGGGTAGAGGGCACCGGACCTGCGGTTACTTCCAGGGGCCTGTACGGGTGCACTACTGTGCGCGAAAGCCCGACCGATATGTGTGACGCGTAAGACATCTGGCCGGGACCCCCTATCCGGAACCGAGTACTGGTGGGTAACGTCCGGGCAGTCCAGTCGTGCTCACCCCACTGAGCACCCGCCATCTTGGACCGCATCCGGTGCGTCACACAGAGCCGTGGCACCGGAGCCCGATGAGGAGCAGCAGTCTTGCGCGAGTTCAGCCTTCCGGCCCTGTACGAGGTCCCCTCGGACGGCAACCTGACGGATCTCATCCGCCGCAATGCCGCTCAGCATCCCGATGTCGCGGTGATGAGCCGCAAAGTGGCGGGCGTCTGGACGGACGTCACCGCCACCGAGTTCCTGGCCGAGGTCAGAGCCGTCGCCAAGGGGCTGATCGCGGCGGGTGTCGAGCCCGGCGACCGGGTGGCCCTGCTCTCCCGCACCCGTTACGAGTGGGTGCTGGTCGACTTCGCGATCTGGAGCGCGGGCGCGGTCACCGTGCCGGTGTACGAGACCAGTTCCGTCGAGCAGATCCAGTGGATCCTGGGCGACTCCGGCGCCACCCTGTGCGTCGTGGAGTCCGAGGCCCACCAGGCGTCCGTCGTCTCGGTCCAGGAGGGGCTGCCCGGACTGAAGGGCATCTGGCGCATCGACGACGACACGATCCGTCAGATGTCGGCGCTCGGCGAGGCGGAGGTCTCCGACGAGGTCCTCGATCTGCGGATGACGAGCGCCAAGGCCGACGACCCGGCCACCATCGTCTACACCTCCGGCACCACCGGCCGCCCCAAGGGCTGCGTGCTGACCCACCGCAGCTTCTTCGCGGAGTGCGGAAACGTGGTGGAGCGGCTCAAGCCCCTCTTCCGTACCGGCGAGTGTTCGGTGCTCCTCTTCCTGCCCGCGGCGCATGTGTTCGGACGGCTGGTCGAGGTCGCCTCAGTGATGGCCCCGATCAAGCTCGGCTGCGTACCGGACATCAAGAACCTCACCGATGAGCTGGCCGCGTTCCGGCCGACCCTGATCCTCGGGGTGCCGCGGGTCTTCGAGAAGGTCTACAACTCGGCGCGCGCCAAGGCCCAGGCGGACGGCAAGGGCAAGATCTTCGACAAGGCCGCGAACACGGCGATCGCCTACAGCCGGGCGCTGGGCACCCCGCAGGGCCCGCCCATGGGCCTGAAGTTCAAGCACAAGGTGTTCGACCGGCTGGTCTACAGCAAGCTGCGGGCCGTGCTCGGCGGACGCGGCGAGTACGCGATCTCCGGTGGCGCCCCGCTCGGTGAGCGGCTCGGGCACTTCTACCGGGGCATCGGCTTCACCGTCCTGGAGGGCTACGGCCTGACCGAGACGTGCGCGGCCACCGCCTTCAACCCGTGGGACCGCCAGAAGATCGGCACGGTCGGCCAGCCGCTGCCCGGCTCCGTCGTGCGGATCGCGGACGACGGCGAGGTGCTGCTCCACGGCGAGCACCTGTTCTCCGGCTACTGGAACAACGAGACGGCGACGGCGGAGGCGCTGGCCGACGGCTGGTTCCACACCGGCGACATCGGCACCCTCGACGAGGACGGCTACCTCGCGATCACCGGCCGCAAGAAGGAGATCATCGTCACGGCCGGCGGCAAGAACGTCGCGCCCGCCGTCATCGAGGACCGCATCCGTGGGCACGCCCTGGTGGCGGAGTGCATGGTGGTCGGCGACGGGCGCCCGTTCGTGGGCGCGCTGGTGACGCTGGACGAGGAGTTCCTCGGGCACTGGGCGGAGGAGCACGGCAAGCCCGTCGGCTCCACCGCGCTCTCGCTGCGCGAGGACCCGGAGCTGCTGGCCGAGGTGCAGCGCGCGATCGACGACGGCAACGCCGCGGTGTCCAAGGCCGAGTCCGTACGCAAGTTCCGCATCCTGGCCGCCCAGTTCACCGAGGAGGCGGGCCACATCACGCCGTCGCTGAAGCTGAAGCGCAATGTGGTGGCGAAGGACTTCGCGGACGAGGTCGAGTCGATCTACCGCAGCTGATCCGGACGTACGGGGGAGGGGCTCCGGCTCACCGGGGCCCCTCCCCCGTTCACAGCAGCGTCCTGAGCTTCTGGGCCAGCAGGTCCCAGCGCCACTTCTCCTCGACCCAGGCCCGGCCCCGCTCCCCCATCCGCCGGCGCAGCTCCGCGTCACCGAGCAGCGCGACGATCCGCTCCGCCGACTCCTCGGCGGAGCCGCCGCGCACCACCCACCCCGTCTCGCCGTCGAGCACCGCGTCGGGGGCGCCGCCCGAGTCGCCCGCCACCACCGGCAGCCCGGTCGCGGACGCCTCCAGGTAGACGATGCCGAGGCCCTCCACGTCCAGGCCGCCGCGCCGGGTGCGGCACGGCATCGCGAAGACGTCACCGGCCCCGTAGTGCGCGGGCAGCTCCGCCCAGGGCACGGGGCCGGTGAACCGCACCGAATCCTGCACCCCGGTCTCCGCGGCCAGCTTCTTCAGCTCGTCCGCGTACGGTCCGCCGCCGACGATCAGCAGCACGGCGTCGGGCACCTCGGCCAGGATCGCGGGCATCGCGAGGATCAGGGTGTCCTGGCCCTTGCGGGGCACCAGCCGGGACACGCAGACGACGACCGGCCGGTCCGTGAGCCCGAGCCGGGCCCGGACCAGATCGCCGCCCGAGTCCGGGTGGAAGGTCTTCTCGTCCACGCCGGGCGGCAGCTGGACCATGCGCTCCGCGGCCGCCGGGGTCAGCGCGGCGGCGATCCGGGAGCGGGTGTACTCGCCGAGGTAGGTGATCGTGTCCGTACCCTCGCCGATCCGCCGCAGCAGCTGCCGGGAGGCGGGCAGCTGGGCCCAGCCGGCCTCGTGCCCGTGCGTGGTGGCGACCAGCCGGCGGGCACCGGCCCGGCGCAGCGCGGGTGCCATCAGCCCGAGCGGGGCGGCGGCGCCGAACCAGACGGACGAGCAGCCGTGGGTGCGCAGCAGCTGGACGGCGCGGCGGGTCACCCTCGGGGTCGGCAGCAGCATCGTCGTACGGTCGCGGACCACGGTGAAGGGCTGCTCCGCGTCGAAGGCGGCGGTGGCCTCGGCACCCTCGGGGCCGCGCTTCCAGGTGGAGGCGTAGACGACGATCCGGTCCGGGTCCAGCCGGAGCGCCATGTTGTGCAGGAACGCCTGGATGCCACCGGGGCGGGGCGGGAAGTCGTTGGTCACGATCAGGGTCTTGTCCATCGCCGCCGACAGTACCGGGCGGCCCCGCCTCGTGGCTCTCGCACGGACGGGGCGGGCATCATGTCCTGTCGTACGACCGACGGACGGACGAGGGCGGGACATGACGGGTTCGAGCAGCGCACGACCGGCCTTCGTGGTGTGGGCCCTCAGCAGGGCCCTGCTGCTGCTGTGCGTCATCAAGGTGATCACGCTGCCGGGTCCCGACGTGACGAGCGACGTGTCTGTGATCTACCACGGCTGGTACGACGTGCTGAGCTCGGGCAGCTACCCGCAGTCCGACGTCACGTGGCAGTACCCGCCCCTCGCGGCGCTCGCGATCCTCTCCCCCGCCCTGCTGCCGTTCCTGGACTACGCCTCGGCCTTCTTCGTGCTGGCGTTCCTCTGCGACGCGCTGGTGCTCGGTCTGCTGCTGTACGCGGGCCGGGGCGCGGCCCGGCGGACGGCCGGGGCGTGGGTGTGGGTGGCGGGCGTGCCGCTGCTGGGGACGACGGCGTACGCCCGGTACGACGTGATGGTGACGGCCGTCGCGGTGGCGGCGCTGCTGGCGGGGGTGCGGCATCCGAAGGTGCTGGGGGCGCTGGCGGCGTTCGGGGCGCTGCTGAAGGTGTGGCCTGCGCTGGTGCTGGCCGGTACGGCCCGGGGGCGGCAGACGCGGCTGGCGTGGGCGACGGCGGCCGGGGTGGCGGTGGTGCTGCTGGTGGTGTGCGCGGTGGCGGCGCCCGGCGCGCTGGCCTTCCTCGGCTTCCAGCGCGACCGGGGCACAGAGGTCGAGTCGCTGGGTGCGCTGGTCTTCCACGTGGCGCGGCAGTTCGGCTGGCAGGGCCGGGTGGAGCTGCACTACGGCTCACTGGAGTTCCTGGGCCCGCACGTGCCGCTGGTGAGTACGCTCGCGCTGGGGCTGAGCGTGCTGGCGTTCGGCTGGCTGCTGGTGTGGCGGCTGAAGGCGCGCACGTTCGGTGTGAGTACGCCGGCGGACGCGGCGTTCACCGCGGTGCTGCTGTTCACCACCACGAGCCGGGTGATCAGCCCGCAGTACATGCTGTGGCTGGTCGGTCTGGCGGCGGTCTGCCTGGTCTTCCGGGAGAGCCGGATGGCGCTGCCCGCCTGTCTGGTGCTGGTGGCGACGGGCGTCACCCAGCTGGAGTTCCCGCTCGGGTTCGTCCATGTGGTCACGAGCGACGCGACGGGCGTGCTCCTGATGTTCGTACGCAACGGGCTGCTGGTCGCCGCGACGCTGATCGCGGGCGGGCGGCTCTGGCGGGACACGGTGACGCGGCCGGCCCCCGAGGTCAGCCCAGCCGGTCGCGCACGTACTCCCGCCAGCGCGCCGTGAAGTCCTGCGGAGTGGTCCCGAGCACCTCGTGCAGGGCCTGCTCCACCGCCCCGTCCCGCCCTGAGTGCCCCCCGACGGCCCGGTAGAAGGCGAACAGCTTCTCCTCGCCCCAGCGCTCCGCGATGAGCTCGCAGGCCAGCCAGCCGCCCTCGTACGCCCTCGCCAGCCGGTCCGGGTCCTCGGTGAAGCCGAAGTCGCCGTCGGTGGGCAGGGCGGCGGGCGGCTCACCGCTCCGGACGGCGTCCGCCAGCTCGGGCGCGACCTCGGCGGCGGTGCGCTCCCCGTCCCGGTAGGCGGCCCAGTCCGCGAAGCCCTCGGAGAGCCAGGTGGGGGTGGCGGACGAGGTGCGGGTGCGGGTGGCGACGTGGGTGGTCTCGTGGGTGAGGACGACGCGCTGCCCGAAGCCGCCGAGCAGCGCGTACGCCTGCGGGTTGACGATGACCCGGTCGGCGGGCGCGGTGCCGGAGCCGCCGGTCTCTCCGGTGGTGACGGCCGCTATGCCCCGGTAGTTCGCGGCGGGCGAGCCGAGCAGCTCGCCCATGTCCTGCACGGTGTCCGGGACCAGCACCACCACTCGCCCGGCCCACTTCTCCGGCCAGGCCCCGGAGACGGCGGGCACCGCCCGGTCCGCGGTGTCCGCGATCCCGGTCAGCTCCTCGCGGGGGCGGCCGACGCCCAGCACCAGGCTGTGCTCGCCGCGCACCACCTCGACGTCGCCCTGCTGCCAGAGCTGCCGCCCGCCGCCCCGCGCCGGGCGGTCCGCGGTGAGGTACCAGCGGCCGTCCGCCTCGTCCCGTTCGAGGTCGAGGACCCGGTCCACGGAGACCGGCGCACTGTCGTAGCCCTTGATCCGGTAGCCGAGCCGGACGTCGGCGGTGGCCCGGTCCGCGCCGTGCGGCGAGATGTCCGTCAGCCGGTACGTCCAGGAGCCGATCGGCATGTCCGCGAGGTGGTCGAGCTCCTTGCGCTGCGCGGCCCGCAGGTCGGTGGCGTCCCGGGCGACGACCGAGACGTAGGCGTCCGCGTCGTGGTGCATGACCGCGGCGGCCCGGCGGTCAAGGGTGGCGCGGATATCGGCGGCCGCGGTGTCCGGGAGGTCTGCGGCCGGGGCCGAGCAGGCGGCGGCGCACAGCAGCGCGGCGAGCACGGCGCCCGCCGCGCGCCGTCGTCCGCCGCGCACCCGTTCCGCGGTACGCCCCTGATCAGCCACATGACCGAGAGTACGGTCAGACCCGGGTCACTGAGGAGACGGGCATCATGCCGACCGGGTCGTAGCGGACCGGGGCGCCGGGGTACGGGGCGTGGATGACCTGGCCGTTTCCCACGTACATCCCGATATGGCTCGCGTCCGCGCGGTAGGCGACCAGGTCACCGGGGCGGGCTTCGGAGAGCGGCACCTGATGGCCGGCGTACCGCTGGGCCTGCGAGGTGCGGGGCAGGCTGACCCCGGCCTGCGCGTACGCCCACTGCATCAGACCGGAGCAGTCGAATCCGGAGGGACCGCTCGCGCCCCAGACGTACGGGCGGCCCAGCGCCCGTTGGACGGCCGTGACGGCGGCCGCCGCCCGCGCGGAGCCCGCCGGGAGTCCGGCCACCGTCCCGTCCGCGGTGTCCCGGCCGGTGCGCGAGGACCGGTCGAAGGCTGCCCGTTCGGCACCGCGCAGCGTTCCGAGCAGCCGCCTGGCCTCGGCGAGCTTGCGGACGACGGTCCGCTTGTGGCGGCTGAGGGCGGCGCGGTCGCGCTCCAGGCCCGCGAGGGAACGGGCGGCCTCCGCCCGGGTCTGGGCCAGCGACCGCTGGGCCCTGCGGAGTTCGGCCAGGGCGAGCGCCCGGCTGTCGTTGACCATGCCCAGCGCGGCGGCCCGCTCCAGGTAGTTGTCCGGGTCAGAGGAGAGCAGCAGGGCGAGCGAGGGGTCGATGCCGCCGGAGCGGTACTGGGCGCGGGCGGCGGAACCGAGCCCCCTGCGCATCCCGTTGACCCGTTCCTGCCCTCGGGCCGCCCGGTCCTGCGCCCGGCTCACCTCACCGCGCAGCCGCCGGACGTCCTCACCGGCCTTGTTGTACTGCTCGGTGGCCTGCTCGGCCTCGGCGTAGAGGCGGTCGGCCCGGGACCCGGCGGTCTGCGGGGTGTCCCGCGGTTCGGCGTTCGCGGTGGCCGCGCCGAGCGTCGCGGCGGCGGTCGCCGCCGCGGCCGACAGGACAGTGACCCGGGCGCTCCGGCTCTGGCCGGGCTGTGTGGAACGGCGATGGGACACCACAGGACGCCGCACTCCCTTCCGCTGTACGCAGATGTGCGCAGCCCCTGCCGCCCGGCTGGGCGGACCGACACCTGGAGCTGCGCGGCAGCCAGAGAGTAGTCGGACGATCACGGAGCGGACAAAGACCACGCCGGGCGGGCCGGGGCCGCGAACAGCGGCGCCCCGCCGGTGACCTGTGGTCTCCGGCGGGGCGGGCAGTCAGTACGGGGCGCGGGAATTCGCCCGTTCGGGCGTGATCAGATGCGTACGGCGGTCTGGTAGGCGCCGACGGTGTTCATCGACTCGTAGCGGACCACGGCGCCCGGCTTCGGGGCGTGCAGCACGGTGTTGTTGCCCGCGTAGAGGGCCACGTGCGAGGTGTTGCTGAAGAAGACCAGGTCGCCCGGCTTCAGCTGGCTGCGGCCGATCTGCGTGCCCTGGTTGATCTGGGTGTACGTGGTGCGGGTGATCTCGGCACCGGCCTGGTGGTAGGCCCACTGGGTCAGACCCGAGCAGTCGAACGAGCTGGGGCCGGTGCCGCCGGAGACGTACGGCTTGCCCACCTGGGTGGAGGCGGCCTGGAGGGCCGCGCCGCCAAGGGCGGAGGCGGGGACCTCGCTGCCCAGGTCGACCCGGTCACCGGCGGAGCGGCTGGCGCGCAGGTCGTCCTCGCGGATCTTCGCGCGCTCGGCGGCGGTCAGGGTGTTGAGCACCTGCCGGGCCTCGGCGAGCTTGCCCTGCTGCTGCTTCTTCTTCTCACCGAGCGTCTTGCGGACGTCGGCCAGGTCACCGAGCTTGTCCTGGGCCTCCTTGCGCTCCTGCGCGAGGGACCGCTGCTTCTCCTGGATGTTCGTCAGCGCTTCGGTCTGCTTGGCCGTCAACTGGTCCAGCGAGGAGGCCTGGTCCAGGAAGCTGTCCGGGTCGGAGGCGAGGAAGAGCTGCACCGAGGGGTCGATGCCGCCAGAGCGGTACTGCGCGGCAGCGAGCGAACCGAGTCCGCCGCGGAGCGTGTTGAGCTCCTCCTGACCGCGGGCGACCTTGTCCTGAAGCGCGCCGACCTGCTTCTCGAGCTTCTCCTGCTTCTCCTTGGCCCCGCTGTACTGCTCGGTGGCGGCCTCCGCCTCGTGGTAGAGCTTGTCGACCTTCGCCTTGACCTCGCTCTTGGTCGGCTTGGGGTCGGCGTGAGCGGCCTGGGAGGTGAGGGCCACGGCCGCGGCGGCGGTCGCGGTGAGCACGGTCACACGGGCGCGGCTCGGGTTCTTGGGACGGCGGTGGGACGCCACGAAGGCGAGCTCCTTCTTCCGTGAGCCGCCTACCGGGCTGTGGGGGACGTCATCCCCGGCTCCGCAAGGATCACGGACTCGGCGGTTCCTTCACTGCCACCCCGGATGGGTGATCAACCGCGCGAAGGTTCGAGGCCCGACCATAGTGACCATCCTGTGATCAGTTCAAATCCTCGCAGGAAAAATCTCGTCACACTGGGTACTTCTTTACCCACACCGCACTGCGTGTAGCGGTGAATTGACGGCCCGTTCCGTAATTTACGGCAACCATCAACAAGCCGGGCAAGATTCGTCAAACGCGCGAAAGCCGCTTCAGGAGCAAGACGGACGCGACGGGTCTGGCTCCCGCCTTCGCCACTCCGTCGGCCACTTCGCGGTCGGTGGAGACCACCACGACGGGCCGCCCGGACGGTTCGGCACGCGCGAGCTGACGGATCAGCTCGTCCGCGGTGACACCGGCCTTGCTGAACAGCACCCGCACTCCGCGGGGCGGTGCGAGCAGCACCGGAGCGGCCAGCTCCGCCCCGTCGAAGACGCAGGTCATCTCGGCGCCCGTCTGGGCCGCGAGCATCGACAGACCGCCCAGCAGCCGCAGTCGCTGCTTCTCCAGCGGCAGCTGCGGGTAGCCGGTCTTGGTGACGTTGTAGCCGTCCACGATGAGGTGCGCCTGCGGCAGCGCCAGCAGTTGGTCCAGCAGCGCCGGATCGGTGTCGGAAAGGGCTCTGGCGGCAACGTCCTTGGGCGACATCCGGCCGGGCTCGACCGCGTCCACCGTGTCCGCGGGGCGCATCGAGGAGGGCGGCAGCGCCAGTTCGCGCCGCAGTCCGCCGGCCGCTTCGAGCACCGTGTCCAGCAGCAGCCGCAGCCGCATGTCCTCGACCGAGCGCCCCTCACGGGCGGCCCTGCGCCCCGCCTCGACGGACGCCTCCGCCTCACCGAGCCGGGCCCGCAGCCTGCGGGTCTCGCTCTCCGCGGCGGACACCTGGACGGCCGCCTCCGCACGTACGGCGTCGCTCTCGGCCCGGCCCCGGCGCAGGGCCGCCTCCGCGCGCTTCACCTCGTTGGCCGCGCTGCGCAGTTTGCGCTGGAGCGACTCGGCCTCCTTGCGGGCCGCGTCGAGGTCGCCGCGGAGCCGTTCGGTCTCGCTCTTCGTCTGGGCGCGGGCCTGGGCCAGCTCCTCGCGGAGCCGTTCCAGTTCGCGCCGGCTCTCCTCGTCGGCCCGCTCGGCGTCGGCCCGCTGGGCCTCCTCGCCCGCGGCGGCGAGGAGCTTCACCCAGCCGTCCGGGCGCAGCACGTAGGCCGCGGCGGCGACATCCACGGGATCGGCGGCGGCGGGCGGCGAGCCGGCCTCCAGGGCGGCGCTCAGCTCCGGCTGGGTCTCCCGCAGCCGTTCACCGATGCGCCGGCGGAAGGTGGCGTCGCCCGCCAGGGCGGCCGCCATCGCGTTCCCGGCGAACTTGGCACGCCTCGTCGGCGTGAAACGGGCGTACTGTCGGAGCTGAGCGGGGAGTTCGGTGACCGTGAGGCCGCCGAACGCGTCCGAGACCAGCGCGACGACCCGACGCCGTACGCCTTCGGGCAGCGGGCGGTCGAGCATCTCCACGGCATCGTCGGCCGCATCGGCCGACGCGGCGCCGCCAGGGGGCTGCTCCACCATCCGTCACCTCAAACTGTATGTCCGCACGGCCCCGTCAGGAGTCGGCACCCGGCCTGTCGACTAGCTCGATCTGGTCCACCGCGTTGCACCAACGGCAGCGCACCGACTCGATGGTCTCACTGACCACCTCGCGTTCTTCGACGCTCGACTCCCCGGCCAGGTCGAGATGGACGTATTCGACGACCTTGGACGAGCGCGTCACGTCGAATCGCGTGAGGTTTCCGCAGAGCGTGCAGCGCCAGCGGGTCGCCTCGGTCGGCTGGGGAACCGTCGTCATCGTTGCGTCCTCTTTCGTCGGGCCTCGTGCTGCCACATGTCGGGCCTCGTGCTGCCACATAAGGATCTTCGCGGTGCGCCGTCGAACTGCGGATGTCCTGCCGCAACCCTACGGCCTCACCGCATACCACCGGCACGGCGAGGCGCTCTGTCCCGTTCCCTCCGCTTGCGTCATGCTCTGTTCATGATCGATCGGCGGGCTGCGGCCGGCAGACTCCTGCGGGCGGCCACCTCGGGCGGGCCGCCGGTCACCTACGCCCTCATCGCCCTGTGCTGCGTGGTCTTCGCGATCAGCCCGCTCTCCGGGCTCGCCCCGGTGTACGGCAGCGCGGACGCCCTGCTGTCGGCCCAGGCCGGGTACTTCGAGCACTGGGGCGTGATCCCGAGCGAGCTGTGGGACGGCTCCGCACACGCCCTGATCACTCCGCTCACCGCGCTCTTCGTGCACGGCAGCTGGCTGCACCTGCTCGGCAACATACTGTTCCTGTACGTGTTCGGAGCGATGGCCGAGGAGCGCATGGGCCACACCGAGTTCGCGTTCTTCTACCTCGGCTGCGGCTACCTCGCGCTGCTCGCCTACGCGGCCGCGCACGCCACCTCGGACCAGACGCTCGTCGGCGCCTCGGGGGCGATCTCGGCGGTGCTGGGCGCCTTCCTCTATCTCTTCCCCCGGGCCAGGGTCACCAGCGTGTTCCCGTTCCTGCTCTTCCTCCCGCTGCGTTTCCCCGCCTGGATCGTGCTGATCTTCTGGTTCGTGCTCCAGTGGCTGGCCGCGGAGGGCGCGGGCAGCGGCCCCGGCGTGGCCTATCTCGCCCATGTGGTCGGCTTCGCGGTCGGCTTCCTCTACGCCTGGGGGCGCTACCGGGGTAACGCTAGAGTGAGATCTCCAGCCACGGCCACCGAGGGAGAAAGCCAGCCGTGATCACCGCGATCGTGCTCATCAAAACCAGCGTGGACCGGATTCCCGAGATCGCCGAGGCCGTCGCGGCACTGGACAGCGTCAGCGAGGTCTTCTCGGTCACCGGTACGTACGACCTGATCGCCATGGTCCGGGTGGCCAAGCACGACGATCTCGCCGACGTCATCCCCGGCCGGATCAGCAAGATCCCCGGCGTCGAGGCGACCGACACCCACGTGGCGTTCCGTACGTACTCGCAGCACGACCTGGAGGCGGCCTTCGCCATCGGCCTGGACGGCTGACCACGCACATACGTTCGGCCGGGTACGGAAGGCATTCCGTACCCGGCCGAACGCGTTGAGGCTCAGTGCTGGGCGGTGCCCCGGTCCGGGACGCAGCGGCCGTCCTCGGTGCGGTACTTCCACTGGGCGCCCTCGCTCACCAGCTCCTTGACCGCCCGTACGAAGCGCTCGACGTGCTCGTCCGGCGTACCGGCGCCGAAGCTGACCCGGATCGCGTTGAGCGACTTCTCGCCCGGCTCCGCCTCCGGCGCGCCGCACTCGCCGACGTCCTGCGGGTCGCTGCCGAGCAGGGTGCGCACCAGCGGGTGGGCGCAGAACAGACCGTCGCGCACCCCGATGCCGTACTCGGCGGAGAGCGCCGCGGCGAAGTGCGAGCTGTTCCAGCCCTCCACCACGAAGGAGATGACGCCGACGCGGGGGGCGTCGTCACCGAACAGCGAGAGCACCTTGACCTCGGGGACCTCCGCCAGTCCGGCCCGGACCTCGGAGACGAGCTGCTGCTCGCGGGCGACCAGGCTGTCGAACCCGGCCTCGGTGAGCGCCTTGCAGGCGGAGGCGATGGAGTAGACGCCGATGACGTTGGGCGAACCGGCCTCGTGGCGGGCGGCGGTGGTGTGCCACTCGACGTCCACCCCGCCGCCGGTGCGCCGGGCGACCTTGCGGGAGGCACCGCCGCCGGCCAGGTAGGGCTCGGCGTCGCGCAGCCAGTCGGAGCGGCCGGCCAGCACGCCGGAGCCGAAGGGCGCGTACAGCTTGTGGCCGGAGAAGGCGACCCAGTCGACGTCCAGTTCGGCGATGTCGACGGGGTGGTGCGGGGCGAGCTGGGCGGCGTCGAGCACGATGCGGGCGCCGTGGGCGTGCGCGGCGGCGGCGAGCTCCTTGACCGGCCACAGCTCACCGGTGACGTTGGAGGCACCGGTGACGCAGACCAGCGCGGGGCCAATGGGGCCTCCCCTGCTCGAACGAAGCTGAGAGCTTGGGGAAGGATCGCGGTCGGCCAGCGCACGCTCCAGGGTGGCGACGGCCTGGGCGGGGGTGCGCGGGGCGTTCAGGTAGGTCACCCGGGCGTCGCGCCAGGGCAGCAGGGACGCGTGGTGCTCGGTCTCGAAGACGAACACCTGGCAGTCGGCGGGCACCGCGGCGGCCAGCAGGTTGAGCGAGTCGGTGGTCGAACGGGTGAAGATCACCTGATCGTCCTCGCGGCAGCCGAGGAACTCCGCGACGGTCACCCGGCTGGACTCGAAGAGGTCCGTGGAGAGCTGCGAGAGGTAGCCGGCACCGCGGTGGACGCTGCCGTAGTACGGCGCGTACGCGGCGACGTCGTCCCACACCCGCTGCAGGGCCGGGGCGCTGGCGGCGTAGTCGAGCGCGGCGTACGTGACCTCACCGCCGGTCACCAGCGGAACCGTCACATCCTTGCCCAGAACGGGCAGCGGGGCACAAATGGACTGGTCGGCGGCAGCGGTGAAGACAGACATGACGAACTCCCGTAACAGGCAGGCGAATTCCGCGTGCCTGCGGATACGCGGCAGCACGGAGGAAGAAAAAAGGGTGTGCGGAGGAGGGCCGAAAAGCCCTATCGCATTCGCTTGCTCACAGAGGCTCCCTGAGGACCAGGACCCCACGGGTGGACATCTCACGACGTCGAGGGGTCCGCGCTTGCCGCAGACCTCGCTGCCTACGGCCTGGTCTTCACCCGGGGCACCCCGCCACGGACGGAGGGTTGCCGGACAGCGGGCCGGGGCCGTAGTCGCTGTCACTCATGACCTGCCCAGCATCTTGCCATACGTGCGGGAACGCGCAAGGCGCAGTCCATGATCTGGACTGCGCCCCGCTCGGCTATTTCGTGCGTTCAGGCGTTGCTGGCCTTGACCCATCTCTCCAGGGCGCGCCCGGCGGACCCGGAGTCGATGGACTCGGCGGCCCTCGCCATACCGGCGGCGAGCTGCTCCTCAAGGGTGCCCTCCCCCGGCTCCAGCGCGACCAGCGCCGCCGCCGCGTTGAGCAGGACGGCGTCCCGTACGGGCCCCGTCTCCCCGGCCAGCAGCCGGCGGGCCACATCGGCGTTGTACGAGGCGTCGGCGCCGCGCAGCGCCTCGACCGGTACCAGGTCCAGGCCGACGTCGCGCGGGTCGAAGGCCTGCTCGCGCACGACGCCGTCGCGGGCCACCCAGACCCGGGAGGTCGCGGTGGTGGTCAGCTCGTCCAGGCCGTCGTCGCCGCGGAAGACCAGCGCGGAGTTGCCGCGCTCCGCGAGGACGCCCGCGACGATGGGCGCCATCCGCAGGTCGGCGACGCCGATGGCCTGGGAGCGCACCTGGGCCGGGTTGGTGAGCGGACCCAGGATGTTGAAGGTGGTCGGCGCGCCGAGCTCCGCCCGCGCCTTCGCCGCGTACCGCAGGGCGGGGTGGAACTTCACCGCGAAGCAGAAGGTGATGCCCGCCTCCTCCGCCACCTCGACGACGCGCTGCGGGGGCAGATCCAGGTTGACGCCGAGCTTGCCCAGTACGTCGGAGGAGCCGCTGGCCGAGGAGGAGGCGCGGTTGCCGTGCTTGACGACCTTGGCGCCCGCACCGGCCAGGACGATCGCGGACATGGTGGAGATGTTGACCGTCTTGGCCATGTCGCCGCCGGTGCCGACGATGTCGACCGTGCGGCCCGGCACGTGGATCGTGGTGGCGTGCTCGTACATCGCACGGACCAGACCGGTGACCTCCATGACCGTCTCGCCCTTGGCGCGCAGGGCCACCGCGAAGCCGGCGATCTGCACGTCGGTCGCCTCGCCGCTCATGATGCGGTCCATCGCCCACGCGGTGTCGTCCGCGCTCAGGTCCTGGCCGCGCATCAGCGGGGTCAGCACGCCGGGCCAGGTACGAGCCGCCACGCTGTCGCCGCCGACCGGGGTCACAACGTTCATGGTCCGCTCCTGGGGTCCACAGCCGATAAAGGGATGCGTCCACCCTATCGAGCGCCGGGGACAGCGAAGAGCCCCGTCCATCGTATGGATGGGCGGGGCTCCTGCTGTGGCGATCAGTTCAGGTGATCAGTGGTGGCCGTGGCCCTCCGTGATCTCCTTGTACTCCTCGGGGGACGCCTTGGCGATCTGGCTGTTCTCGCCGTAGAAGCTCTTGCTGAGCTTGGCCCGCGTCTTCTCGATCGGCGACACCTTGCGCTTGACGCCGTTCTCGTCGACCAGCGGGCCGAGTTCGACCGGCGCGTACTGCTCGTGCGCGGTGAGGGTGTGCAGCTGACCCTGCGACAGCGGCTCGTGGACCTCGACGAACTCACCGTGCGGCAGGCGCTTGATGAGCCCGGACTCGCGCCCGTGCAGCACCTTCTCCTTGTCCCGGCGCTGAAGGCCGAGACAGATCCGCTTGGTGGCGATGAACGCGAGGACCGGTCCGACGAAGAAGAAGATCCGGACGAACCACGAGATGGAGTTCAGCGACAGGTGGAAGTGCGTCGCCCAGAGGTCGTTACCGCCGCCCACCAGGCCGATGAAGTACACCGTGATCCACGCGACGCCGAAGGCCGTACGGGTCGGGGCGTTGCGCGGGCGGTCCAGGATGTGGTGCTCGCGCTTGTCCCCGGTGACCCAGGACTCGATGAACGGGTACATCGCGATCGCGCCCAGGATGAGCCCGAAGAGCACCAGTGGGATGAGCACGCCCAGGACGAGCGTATGACCCCAGAGGTTGATCTCCCAGCCAGGCATCACTCGGACCAGACCCTCGGCGAAGCCCATGTACCAGTCGGGCTGGGCGCCGGTGGACACCTGGTCCGGGCGGTACGGGCCGATGGCCCAGATCGGGTTGATCGAGGCGATGCCCGCGATGACGGCGATGACACCGAAGACCAGGAAGAAGAAGCCTCCGGCCTTGGCCATGTACACCGGCAGCAGCGGCATGCCCACGACGTTCTTGTTGGTCCGGCCGGGACCCGCGAACTGCGTGTGCTTGTGGTAGAAGACCAGGATGAGGTGGGCCACCAGAAGCCCGAGCATGATGCCCGGCAGCAGCAGGATGTGCACCGAGTAGAACCGCGCGACGAAGTCGCCGCCCGGGAACTCCCCGCCGAACAGGAACATCGAGATGTAGGTGCCGACGATCGGCATCGACAGGATCGCGCCCTGGGTGAAGCGGACACCCGTACCCGAGAGCAGGTCGTCCGGGAGCGAGTAGCCGGTGAATCCGGTGAACATGCCGAGCACGAACAGCAGGAAGCCGAACAGCCAGTTGATCTCGCGCGGCTTGCGGAACGCGCCCGTGAAGAACACGCGCATCATGTGCACGAACATGCCGGCCAGGAAGATCAGCGCGGCCCAGTGGTGGATCTGCCGGACCAGCAGACCACCGCGGACGTCGAAGCTGATGTTCAGCGTCGAGGCGTAGGCCTCCGACATCCGGATGCCCTGCATGGGCTCGTACGGGCCGTGGTAGACGGTCTCGGCCATGCTCGGGTGGAAGAACAGCGTCAGATACACACCCGTGAGGATGATGATGATGAAGCTGTAGAGGCAGATCTCACCGAGCATGAAGGACCAGTGGTCCGGGAAGATCTTGCGCATGTTGGCCTTGGCCAGGGAGTAGATCCCGAGCCGGCCGTCCGCCCAGTCGGCCATCTTCTCACCGGCGGGCGCCTTGCGCTTCGTATCGGTCGCAGTACTCATCCGCGCTCCCAGAATGCAGGACCGACGGGCTCTTCGAAGTCACCGAGCGCCTCGAGGTTGCCCTCGCTGTTCACGCCGATCCGCAGCTGCGGAAGGGCGTGACCGGCCGGACCGAAGATGACGCGGGCGCCGTCGGAGAGGTCGAAGGTTGACTGGTGGCACGGGCAGAGCACGTGGTGCGTCTGCTGCTCGTACAGGCTGATCGGGCAGCCGACGTGGGTGCAGATCTTCGAGAAGGCCACGATGCCCTCGTGGGCCCACTCGCGCTCGCGCTTGTCCTTGATGTTGGACGGCTCGATGCGAATGATCATCAGCGCAGCCTTGGCGATCTGCGTCTGGAAGTCGTGTGCGTCCTCCTCCAGGCCCTCGGGCATGGCGAAGGTGAGCGAACCCACCGCGACGTCCTCGGGACGGAGCGGCTGGTTCGTGTTCATGTTGACGAGCTGCTTGCCCTTGGCCCACAGCGTCGAGCGGAGCTTCTTCTCCGGCAGCGGACCGAGGTCGCGCAGCAGCACCACACCGGCGAGCGGCACCAGGGCCAGCGCACCGAACATGGTGTTCCGGATCAGCTTGCGCCGGCCGAGCACGGACTCCTCGGCACCGGCCGCGAAGTCCGCCAGGACCTTCGCCCTGACCTCGGGCTCGGCCGCGATCGGGTGCCGCTCTGCCGGGACCTCCACGTCCGACATCAGGGTGCGCGCCCAGTGGACGGCTCCCGCGCCGATCGCGAAGAGCGCCACGCCCAGGGTCAGACCCAGGGAGAAGTTGAGCGCGCTCACATGACCGAACGGGAAGATGTAGACGATCTGGTCGACCGGGAAGATGACGTAGGAGGCGATGAAGCCGACCGTCGCCAGCATGGACAGCGTGAACAAGAACGCGACCACGCGCTCGGACCGGTCTGCGGCCCGTTCGTCGATGTCCTGGATGCGCGGCTGGTGGGCCGGCAGCCCCGGGTCCGCGAACGGATCGTCCGCGCCCTCTACCGCGCCGTGCGCGGGGACCTGCTCTGCGGGCAGGTTCTCTTCTGG
Source organism: Streptomyces sp. NBC_00341 (assembly GCF_041435055.1). Taxonomy (NCBI): domain Bacteria; kingdom Bacillati; phylum Actinomycetota; class Actinomycetes; order Kitasatosporales; family Streptomycetaceae; genus Streptomyces; species Streptomyces sp. NBC_00341. The sequence continues at coordinate 2,205,494 of NZ_CP108002.1, forward strand.
AATCTCTTGGCTACTCATGACTTCTTGGCCTTAGCGGTGTGGGCCGCGACCCAGATGGCAACTGCGATCAGTGCGCCGAGCCCGAAGATCCAGCCGAACAGACCCTCGCTGACCGGACCGAGGCCGCCCAGCTTGAGGCCACCGGGGCTCTCGGCCTGCGCGCTGTTCACGGTCTGGACGTACGCGATGATGTCCTTCTTCTGCTGATTGGGCATCGTCGTGTCCGGGAAGGACGGCATGCTCTGAGGACCGGTCTGCATGGCCTCGTACATGTGCTTCGGGTCCACGCCCTCAAGGCTGGGAGCGGACTTGCCCTTCGTCAGGGCACCGCCCTCGCCGGTGAAGTTGTGGCACTGAGCGCAGTTGGTACGGAACAGGTCGCCGCCCTTGGCCACGTCCGCGCCCTCAGGGCTGACCTGGCTCTTGGTCGGGACGATCGGGCCGGCGCCGAGCGACGCGACGTACGCCGCGAGCTGGTCGATCTCGGCCTGGTTGTAGATGACCTTCTTCTTCGGTACCTGGGCACCCGGCTGCTGCGCGGGCATACGGCCGGTACCGACCTGGAAGTCCACGGCGGCGGAGCCCACGCCGACAAGCTGGGGCCCGTCGGTGGTTCCTTCACCGCCGGTTCCGTGGCAGCTGGCGCAACCGACGGAGTACAGCTTCTTGCCCTCGTCGATGGCGAGGGACTGGGCGGTTTCGTCGGCCTGCGCCTTACTCGCGGGCGCAAACGCGGCGTACAGCCCCCCGGTAGCCGCCAGCGCGAGGAGTAGTACGACGACCGCCGCCAACGGATGGCGTCGTCGTGCGGAGAGCTTTTTCACGGATTACCCCGGTGTCAGGATCTTCTGCGTCGATGCTGGATGTGGTTCGGGCTCTGGCCCGGTTACTTGATCAAGTAGATCGTGGCAAAGAGGCCGATCCACACAACATCGACGAAGTGCCAGTAATAGGACACGACGATGGCAGCGGTCGCCTGTTCATGGGTGAACCTCTTGGCTGCGTATGTCCTGCCCAGAACGAACAGGAAGGCGATGAGACCGCCTGTCACATGCAGACCATGGAAGCCAGTGGTCAGGTAGAACACCGAGCCGTACGGATCCGAGGACAGCGAGAGGCCGTCCTTCTTCACCAGCTCGGTGTACTCGAAGATCTGGCCTCCGATGAAGATCGCACCCATCACGAACGTGATCACGAACCAGGCGCGGAGCTTCTTCACATCGCCCCGCTCCGCGGCGAAGACGCCGAGCTGGCAGGTGAGTGATGAGAGCACCAGGATGGTGGTGTTCGTCGCCGAGAACGGAACGTTCAGGGACGACGCCATTTCCTTCCAGTGAACTGGTCCGGTCACCGATCGCAGGGTGAAGTACATCGCGAAGAGGGCCGCGAAGAACATCAGCTCGGAACTCAACCAGATGATGGTTCCGACGCTGGTGAGGTTCGGCCGATTGACCGACGGGTGCGCGTGCCCGGTTTCTACTGTCGTTGCTGTCGCCACGACCGACATTATGTCGGTCGCTTATCCCGCCCTCACTCCGGGGGGTGCCGTTCGGTGTGTCAGAGGGGTGTGTCCTCCCCGAACGGCCCATGGATCCGCTGCCCGGGGCAGTGCTGACAGGCCGTCGGGCGGAGTACGATCCGCGCATCGGACAGCCCTCACGCACCGAGGGCCCCGACGGCCCCGAAGACACGGATGTCACGGAGGAACAATGCAGCCGACCGCCACGGTCCTGGTCTACAGCGACAACGCACACACCCGTGAGCAGGTGAGGCTCGCGGCAGGGCGCAGGCCCGCGGCGGACGTCCCGCCGGTGGAGTTCCTGGAGTGCGCCACCCTGCCCGCCGTCCTGGACGCTCTGGACCAGGGAGGCGTCGACGTCTGCGTGTTGGACGGTGAGACCGCCCCGGCCGGCGGCATGGGCGTCTGCCGGCAGATCAAGGACGAGGTCTTCCGCTGCCCGCCGGTACTGCTGCTGATCGGGCGCCCGCAGGACGCCTGGCTGGCCACCTGGAGCCGCGCGGACGCCGCGGTGACCCTGCCGGTCGAGCCGGTCGGGTTCGCGGACGCCCTGGCCGCCCTGCTGCGCAGCAGGCTCTCCGTGGGCGCCTGAGGGCCCGCCTGACGCCCGTTGTCCCGCAGAGGGGCAGCGCACTCCCCGCTCAGACCTCGGGGCGCAGGCGTGCCGCCTGAACCGGGTCGACCCGGTCGGGCGTGTCGTTCTGCAGTGCGCTGCCCTTCTGCCATTTCGCCCAGGACAGGTTCCAGTCGCCGTAGCCGTTGTCGAACGGCGTCATGGTCTCGCCCTCGCTGCCGACGACCTTGACGATGTCGCCCTCGCGCACGGTGTTGTAGAACCACTCCGCCTCGCTGGTGCTCATCCCGGTGCAGCCGTGGCTGACGTTCGCGACGCCCTGCGAGCCGGTGGACCAGGGGGCCGCGTGCACGTACTCGCCGCTCCAGGTGACCCGGGTCGCGTAGTAGACCGGCAGATCGTACGAGTCACTCGAACCCTCGGCGATGCCGATGGTCTCCCCGCGCATACGTACGTAGTACTCCTTGCCCAGCACGACCTTGACGCCGTTGCGGGTGGAGAAGCCGGGCTTTCCCGTGGTCACCGGGATGGTGTTGATCACTTCTCCGTTGCGCTTGACCGTCATGGAGTGCTCCGAGGCGTCGGTGATGGCCTCGATCCGGTCGCCGGTAGTGATCTTCAACGCTTTCGTGGGCGCCCCGTACAGCGCGTTGGCCACCTTGATGCCGGTCAGATCGCTGCTGACCTCGATGGAGGCCTTGGCCGGCCAGTAGTCCTCGGGCCGGTAGTGCAGCGTCTTGTCGTCGACCCAGTACCAGGAGCCGGTCACGGCGGGCGTGGAGCGCACCCTCAGCGCGCGTTCGACGGTGGCACGGGCGGCCTTGTCGGCGACCGGGGCGCTGAGTTGCGCCGTAACGGGCTGTCCGACGCCGTAGGTGCCCGTCTGAGGGCCGAAGGTGACCTTCAGGAACCTCTTGGCGGCGGCGGTGCCGAAAGACAGCGTGCGGCTGCCTGGGGCGCCTTCGTCGTTCTCCATGCTGACCTTGACGGTGTACCGCGTGCCCGCGGCGAGCGGGGCGGTGGAGTGCCAGCGGTGTCCGTCGGCGTCGAGTTCGCCCGCCAGATGGCGTCCCTCGCCGTCCACGGCCGTCACATCGGTGATCCGGCCGTCGTCGCCGTCCACGCTGACTTCCAGGGGCTTGTCCGGGTCGACCTTCTCACCGCCGTCGGGCGTGTTGGAGGAGATCTCGTCGGCGGCGTCGTACGGCTTGGCCGCCAGCGGATGGCTGTCGGACTCCCCACAGGCGGTCATCCCTGCGACCAGGGTCACGACCAGCAGAGTGCAGCTCACTACGGGACGGATGCGCGGCGTGTGGTTCATGAACCCACGCTAAGAAGATTCATCCGTTTCAGCGCGCGGGGTGACTGCAAACGGGGGGCCCGCACTTCTCGTGGAAGTGCGGGCCCCCCGTCAGGTGGAGCGGTGTCACGGGTGGAGCGGTGTCACTGGGTGCGGTTCTCGCCGCGGTAGTACTCGAAGACCCAGCCGAACAGACCGACCATGATCACCGGGAGCGAGAAGTAGAGCAGCCACCAGCCGAAGATGACTCCCATGAAGGCGAGTGCGCCGCCGACCGCCAGCGAGAGCGGCTGCCAGCTGTGCGGGGAGAAGAACCCCACGTCGCCGGCCTCGTCCGCCACGTCGGCTTCCTTGTCGTCCTGCGCGAGCGCGTCGACCCGCCGGGCCGTGAAGGCCAGGTAGAAGCCGATCATGACGCTCAGGCCGAAGGCCAGGACGAGCGCGGTGGTTCCGGCCGGCTCCTTGGACCACACGCCGTACGTGATGGCCATGGCGAGGATGAAGACCGCCAGCCAGATGAACAGCTTGCCCTGGATCTTCACTTGCCAGCCTCCTTGCCGCCGGCGAGGGCCTTGTCACCCTCGGAGTGGTGCTCAAGCTGTTCGAGCGCCGTGATTTCCGGGTGGTGCAGGTCGAACGCCGGGGATTCGGAACGGATCCGCGGAAGGGTGATGAAGTTGTGCCGGGGCGGCGGGCAGGAGGTCGCCCACTCCAGCGAGCGGCCGTAACCCCACGGGTCGTCGACCTCGATCTTCTTGCCGTACTTGGCCGTCTTCCAGACGTTGTAGAAGAACGGCAGGATCGACAGTCCGAGCAGGAACGAGCAGATCGTGGAGATCGTGTTCAGCGCGGTGAAGCCGTCCGCCGCGAGGTAGTCCGCGTAACGACGCGGCATACCCTCGGCGCCCAGCCAGTGCTGCACCAGGAACGTGCCGTGGAAGCCCACGAACAGCGTCCAGAAGGTGATCTTGCCGAGCCGCTCGTCCAGCATCTTTCCGGTGAACTTCGGCCACCAGAAGTGGAATCCGGAGAACATCGCGAAGACCACGGTGCCGAAGACCACGTAGTGGAAGTGCGCCACCACGAAGTACGAGTCCGAGACGTGGAAGTCCATCGGGGGCGACGCGAGGATGACGCCGGTCAGACCACCGAAGGCGAAGGTGATCAGGAAGCCGACGGCCCAGAGCATCGGTGTCTCGAAGGACAACGAGCCCTTCCACATCGTGCCGATCCAGTTGAAGAACTTCACCCCGGTCGGTACCGCGATGAGGAACGTCATGAACGAGAAGAACGGCAACAGCACACCGCCGGTGACGTACATGTGGTGGGCCCACACGGTCACGGACAGACCCGCGATGGCGATCGTCGCACCGATCAGGCCGATGTATCCGAACATCGGCTTTCGACTGAACACTGGGATCACTTCGGAGACGATCCCGAAGAAGGGCAAAGCGATGATGTACACCTCTGGATGCCCGAAGAACCAGAATAGGTGTTGCCATAGCAGTGCGCCGCCATTGGCCGCGTCGAATACATGCGCCCCGAATTTTCGGTCCGCCTCCAGCGCGAAGAGCGCCGCGGCGAGGACCGGGAAGGCCAGCAGGACCAGGACACCGGTCAGCAGGACGTTCCAGACGAAGATCGGCATGCGGAACATCGTCATGCCGGGTGCGCGCATGCAGATGATCGTGGTGATGAAGTTGACCGAGCCGAGGATCGTGCCGAATCCGGAGAAGGCCAGACCCATGATCCACATATCGGCGCCGACGCCCGGCGAGCGGACCGCGTCCGAGAGCGGGGAGTAGGCGAACCAGCCGAAGTCGGCCGCACCCTGCGGGGTGAGGAAGCCGGCCACCGCGATGATCGAACCGAAGAGGTAGAGCCAGTACGCGAACATGTTCAGCCGCGGGAACGCCACGTCGGGCGCACCGATCTGCAGCGGCATGATCCAGTTCGCGAACCCGGCGAACAGCGGCGTCGCGAACATCAGCAGCATGATCGTGCCGTGCATCGTGAACGCCTGGTTGAACTGCTCGTTCGACATGATCTGCGTACCCGGACGGGCCAGCTCGGCGCGCATGAAGAGCGCGAGCAGACCGCCGATGCAGAAGAAGGCGAACGATGTGACCAGGTACATCGTGCCGATCGTCTTGTGGTCAGTGGTGGTCATCCACTTGATGACGACGTTTCCCGGCTGCTTGCGCCGGACCGGCAGCTCGTCCTCGTACGAGTCGTCTGCTGCCGCGGCACCCTGAGGTTCGTTGAGGATGCTCACAGTTTGTTCGTCTCCGCATTCCTGGCCGGGTCAGTCTGCTCGATGCCGGCCGGCACGTAGCCCGTGTTGCCCTTCTTCGCCAGCTCCTTGAGGTGCGCCTGGTAGCGCTCCGGGGAGACGACCTTGACGTTGAAGAGCATGCGGGAGTGGTCGGCGCCACAGAGCTCGGCGCACTTGCCCATGAAGGTGCCCTCCTGGTTGGGAGTCACCTCGAAGGAGTTGGTGTGGCCCGGAATGACGTCCTGCTTCATGAGGAACGGCACCACCCAGAAGGAGTGGATGACGTCACGCGAAGTCAGGATGAAGCGGACCTTCTCCCCCTTGGCCAGCCACAGGGTCGGACCGGGGTTGCCGTTCTGCGGGTTCCGGGTCCCCGGGACGCCGACGTCGTAGACGCCGTCAGCACCCTTGGGGAAGTCCTTGCGGAACCGGTCCGGGATGGCGTCGAGCTCCTTGGGGACCTTGTTGCCCGTGGCGGCAGAGCCGTCCACGTTCTCGATGTAGTTGAAGCCCCAGCTCCACTGGTAGCCGACCACGTTGACCGTGTGGGCGGGCTTCGGGGAGAGTTCGAGGATCTTCGATTCGTCGCGCGCGGTGAAGTAGAACAACACCGAGACGATGATCAGAGGGACCACGGTGTACAACGCCTCGATCGGCATGTTGTACCGGGTCTGCGGAGGAACCTCCACCTTGGTGCGGCTGCGCCGGTGGAAGATGACGCTCCACAGGATCAGGCCCCAGACGAGGACACCCGTGGCGAGCGCTGCCGCCCACGAGCCCTGCCAGAGGGAAAGGATCCGTGGGGCCTCTTCCGTCACCGGAGTAGGCATACCGAGGCGGGGGAAATCCTTGTATGTGCAACCGGTTGCGGTCGCCAGGATCAGGCCCGCAGTCAGCACCTGCGGCAGCTTCCGCCGCATCGGGCGCCGCGACGAGCGGTCGGAGCCGTTGGGACTCACGTAGCGCCTTCCCGAGAGTCTCGCCCGCACGGTCGGCGCGCCCGTCTCGTTTGTCGGTCGCCGCCCCTGACGCGGGCAGGGGTTTGGATGTTTATGCGGACCAAACCCTACTGGACGCTATTTGGGGTCGCGCGGGGAGGGTGCCCAACGCGCCGCCCGACTCCCCGAAGGGGTGGAATCCGCGCCTCCGGCCGCCATCTGACGCCCCCTCTCCTGACCCCGCGGGCGGCCGGGTCCCGGGCCCCGCTCCGGACCCGGCTAGCGTGGCCGGGTGCCCTACTTCGACGCCGCGTCCGCCGCCCCCCTCCACCCCGTCGCCCGCCAGGCGCTGCTTGCCGCACTGGACGAGGGCTGGGCCGATCCGGCCCGGCTCCACCGGGAGGGGCGGCGGGCCCGGCTGCTGCTGGACGCGGCCAGGGAGGCCGCCGCGGAGGCCGTCGGCTGCCGCCCCGACGAGCTCAGTTTCACCTCGTCCGGCACCCGGGCGGTGCACTCAGGAATTTCCGGGGCTCTCGCCGGGCGTCGGCGTGTCGGCCGCCATCTGGCCGTCTCCGCGGTCGAACACTCGTCCGTGCTCCATTCGGCGGCCGACCACGAGAGCCGGGGCGGGACGGTCACCGAGGTGCCGGTGGACCGGTCGGGGGCGGTGGAGCCGGCGGCGTACGGAGCGGCGCTGCGCGAGGACACCGCGCTGGCCTGCCTCCAGTCCGCCAACCACGAGGTCGGCACGGTGCAGCCGGTGGCCGAGGTCGCCGCGCTCTGCCGGGAGGCAGGGGTGCCGTTGCTGGTGGACGCCGCCCAGTCGCTGGGCCTGGAACCGGTGCCCGGCGGCTGGTCGCTGCTGGCGGCGAGCGCCCACAAGTGGGGCGGTCCGGCCGGCGTCGGGCTGCTGGCGGTGCGCAAGGGCGTCCGGTTCGCCGTCCAAGGTCCGGCCGACGAGCGGGAGTCGGGGCGCGCCGCCGGCTTCGAGGACATTCCGGCGATCGTGGCCGCGGCGGCGTCCCTGCGGGCGGTGCGGGCGGAGGCGGCGGCCGAGTCGGTGCGGCTGAGCGCGCTGGTGGACCGGATCCGCAGCCGGGTGCCTGTACTGGTGCCCGATGTGGAGGTCGTCGGTGACCCGGTGCGGCGGCTGCCGCATCTGGTCACGTTCTCCTGTCTCTATGTCGACGGAGAGACCCTGCTCCACGAGCTGGACCGGGCGGGTTTCTCCGTATCGTCCGGTTCGTCCTGCACGAGCAGCACCCTGACCCCGAGCCATGTGCTGAAGGCGATGGGGGTGCTGTCGGAGGGCAACGTCCGCGTGTCGCTGCCGATGGGCACTACGGAGGAGGACGTAGACCGCTTCCTCGACGTGCTGCCCGGGGCGGTGGCGGGGGTACGGGAGAAGCTGGGCGCGCCCGCCCCGGCAGCGCCCGCCGCCGCCCCGGCGGCCTCGCTGGTCGTCGACGCGCTCGGCAGGCGCTGCCCGATCCCGGTGATCGAGCTCGCAAAGGTGATCGGAGAGGTACCGGTGGGCGGCACGGTGACGGTCCTGTCCGACGACGAGGCGGCCCGGCTCGACATTCCGGCCTGGTGCGCGATGCGCGAACAGGAGTACGTGGGTGAGGAGCCGGCGGACCGGGGCTCGGCCTATGTGGTCCGCCGACTGTCCTGACCTGTCTCTGCGCGAGCTCTACGCGAGGTGCGTGCGGACCTCGGCGGCGGCCTCGTGACCGTACGCCTTGGTGAAGCGGTCCATGAAGTGGGTGCGGTGCAGGGTGTACTCCTGGGTGCCGACCGTCTCGATGACCAGCGTGGCGAGCATGCAGCCGACCTGGGCGGCCCGCTCCAGGCCGACGCCCCAGGCGAGGCCGGAGAGGAATCCGGCGCGGAAGGCGTCGCCGACGCCGGTCGGGTCGGTCTTGCTCTTCTCCTCCGCGCAGCCGACCTCGATCGGCTCCTCGCCGACGCGCTCGATCCGCACGCCCTGGGCGCCGAGGGTGGTGACGCGGTGGCCGACCTTGGACAGGATCTCCGCGTCGGTCCAGCCGGTCTTGGACTCGATGAGCCCCTTCTCGTACTCGTTGGAGAAGAGGTAGGTGGCGCCGTCGAGCAGGATGCGGATCTCGTCGCCGTCCATCCGGGCGATCTGCTGCGAGAAGTCCGCGGCGAACGGGATGCCTCGGGTGCGGCACTCCTCCGTGTGGCGGAGCATGCCCTCGGGGTCGTCGGCGCCGATGGAGACCAGGTCGAGACCGCCCACCCGGTCGGCCACGGCCTTGAGCTCGATCAGCCGGGCCTCACTCATGGCGCCGGTGTAGAAGGAGCCGATCTGGTTGTGGTCGGCGTCCGTCGTGCAGACGAAGCGGGCGGTGTGCAGGACCTCGGAGATCCGCACGGAGCCGGTGTCGACGCCGTGCCGGTCGAGCCAGGCCCGGTACTCGTCGAAGTCGGAGCCCGCCGCGCCGACCAGGATCGGGGCGGTGCCCAGCAGCCCCATGCCGAAGCAGATGTTGGCGGCGACACCTCCGCGGCGCACGTCCAGGTTGTCGACCAGGAAGGAGAGCGAGACCGTGTGCAGCTGGTCCGCGACCAGCTGGTCCGCGAAGCGGCCGGGGAAGGTCATGAGGTGGTCGGTGGCGATGGAGCCGGTGACTGCGATACGCACGGGAGACTGCTCCTGCGGAGGTCGAGGGGGAACGGTGTCCGCGTCCCCGGGGCGGCATGACAGGGGCCCGGAAATCGAGGGCCCCTTAACGCTACCGGTTCCCGGGGCGGTCCGAATGGGAAAAACTACCCGATAGTAGGGCTTTCCCCCTGAGCTCCGAGGTGCTTACGGTGCGGATATGTCGAACCACATCGCTTCGTTCGAGTCCGAGACCGGCCTGGCCGAGCTGCGCGGAGACTGCGCCCGGATGGCTCCGCACTGGGTGGTACCCGCGAAGGCCGCCGCGATCCCGGTGGCGCCGTCCCTGATTCACGGGGTGAGCGTGCCCCCGGCCTCGGCGAAGCTGATCGACGCGACGGCGGAGTACGGCGACTGACCGCTCCGGATTACGGCGCCCGGCAGACCGTGCTACGACCCCTCCGGGACCCCGCTCCTGCCGCAACTGCCGCCCCACGGGGGAACCGTGCGCTCCCGCGCCCCGTCCCATCGGTGTCCGCACCCAAGGGGCGGGCCATATGCCGGCCAGGCGTATGACGCCAATGCAGGCGAAGGAGCGATCCGGTGAGCACCGAGCGATCCGACAACGACGAGACCGGCCCCCGGCGGCGTTCGCCGCTCGCCGTGGCCTCGGTGGCGGCAGCCGTGCTGCTGGCCGGTGGCGGCGGCGCGTACTGGGCGGCGACCGCGGCGGACAGCGGCAACGTCGAGGAGAACGGGGGCCTCGGCGCAGGCAAGCCCCCGCCGCTCTCCCTGGACGAGCGGACGGGCGGACCGGCCACCACACCCTCCTCCCCCACCTCATCGGCCCCACCGCGAGGCATCGCGCCCGGTGAGCCCGACCCGCACGGCGGACGGCTCGTCTACCGCGCGGCGGGCGCGCTGCCGGACGGCCCGGCGAAGGCCGCGGTCCAGCGCACCAGCGGGACCGTCTCCGCCGCCGAGGTGACCCGGCTGGCGAAGGCGCTCGACCTGAAGGGCACCCCGCAGGCCGAGGGCACCTCCTGGAAGGTGGGCTCGGACGGTGACGGCTCGGGCCCGGTGCTGCGGGTCGGCAAGCAGGCGCCCGGCACCTGGACCTTCGCCCGTCACGGCTCCGGCGGCACGGACAACTGCGGCCAGAAGGCGACCTGTTCGGGCGAGCACGTGGCGCCCGGCGGCTCGGGATCACCGGTGAGCGAGAAGGCCGCCATGGCGGCGGCGGCGCCCGTACTGAAGGCGACCGGCCAGGACGCCGCCTCCCTCGACGCCCGCCAGCTGATGGGCTCGGCCCGCGTGGTGAACGCGGACCCGGTGGTGGACGGACTGCCGACGTACGGCTGGGCGACCGGCGTCCAGGTCGGCACCGACGGCGAAGTGATCGGCGGCGGCGGGCAGTTGAAGGGCCTGGAGAAGGGCGCCGAGTACCCGGTGATCGGGGCGGCCGACGCGCTGAAGCAGCTGAACGCTGCGCAGCCCTCGGATGGCCGCAAGAACATCGGCGGATGCGCCACCGTGGCGCCGCTCAGCGGCGACAAGAAGCCGTCCGGGAAGTCCTGCGGCACACGGACAGGGGCGGAGCCGCCGACGACGACGGTGACGGTCGACAAGGCCGTCTTCGGTCTGGCGGCGCAGTACGTGGACGGGAAGCAGCTGCTCGTGCCGTCCTGGATCTTCACGGTCCGGCCCGTTGCGGGCGGTACGGGCAACACGGTCAGCCAGGTCGCCGTGGACCCGGCGTACCTGACGAAGAACGCCCCGTCGGAGAAGACGCCGGACGGTGGCGGCACGACGCCGGCCGGTGGCACGGTCCAGTCGTACAGCGCCGACGGACGGACGCTCTCCGTGACGTTCTGGGGTGGCGTGTGCAGCAAGTACTCGGCGAGCGCGAAGGAGGACGGCGACACCGTGCGGGTGACCGTGACGGAGTCGAAGCCGGACCCGGAGAAGATGTGCGTCAAGATCGCCAAGAAGCTGACCCGTACGGTCACCCTGGACCAGCCGCTGGGCGACCGGAAGGTGGTCGACGCGGAGTCCGGCGCCGGGGTGCCGCAGAAGTGACGTGACGCCCCCGTACAGGGCACACGCAGCGATACGGCGGCGACAGCGATACGGCGGCGGCCCCCAGGATCGAATCCTGGGGGCCGCCGCCGTATCGCTGTCGCGCAGGCGCCCTAGCTGAAGGAGTCGCCGCAGGCGCAGGAACCCGTGGCGTTCGGGTTGTCGATCGTGAAGCCCTGCTTCTCGATGGTGTCGACGAAGTCGACGGAGGCGCCGCCCAGGTACGGGGCGCTCATCCGGTCGGTGACGACCTTGACGCCGCCGAAGTCCTTCACGACATCGCCGTCGAGCGAGCGCTCGTCGAAGAAGAGCTGGTACCGCAGGCCCGAGCAGCCGCCGGGCTGGACGGCGACGCGCAGCGCCAGATCGTCACGGCCTTCCTGCTCCAGCAGGCCCTTGACCTTGGCTGCGGCGGCGTCGGACAGGAGGATGCCGTCGCTCACGGTGGTGGTCTCGTCCGATACGGACATCTGCTTCTCTCCCGGGTTGTACGGAGTCTGCTTGCCGACGTTGCAACCGCCGGAGCCGCGGATTCATTCCGGGCCGCGCGCTTGCCTGTTCCATTCATGCTCGCACACCTGACCCGCGGGCGGGTGCGTCACATTGACGCTATCGCCATCGTCAAAGTGACGTGAAGCGGCTATGATAGATAGCGTCAATTCGACGAAAAGGCTCCTCGTAGAGAAGCTCCTCGCAGAGAAGAAAGGGTGCGTGACGTGACCACGGCCCACCCCGTCCAGGAACTCGACGTCCAGCCGTCGCCCCTCGCCCTGCTCCTGCTGGGCCGCGACGCCGACCCAAGGAGCGAGCGCGGCGTCGAATGCCCCGGCGACCTGCCCTCCCCGTCCGACCCGGACCTGGTGGAACGCGCCCGCGCGGCCAAGGAGAAGCTGGGCGAGAAGGTCTTCGTCCTCGGCCACCACTACCAGCGCGACGAGGTCATCCAGTTCGCGGACGTCACCGGTGACTCCTTCAAGCTGGCGCGCGACGCGGCGGCGCGTCCGGAGGCCGAGTACATCGTCTTCTGCGGTGTGCACTTCATGGCCGAGTCCGCGGACATCCTGACCACCGACGACCAGAAGGTCGTGCTGCCGGACCTGGCGGCAGGCTGCTCGATGGCCGACATGGCCACCGCCGAACAGGTCGCCGAGTGCTGGGACGTGCTGACGGAGGCCGGGGTCGCCGAGCAGGTCGTGCCCGTCTCGTACATGAACTCCTCCGCCGACATCAAGGCCTTCACCGGCCGCCACGGCGGCACGATCTGCACCTCCTCGAACGCGAAGCGCGCCCTGGAGTGGGCCTTCGAGCAGGGCGAGAAGGTGTTGTTCCTCCCCGATCAGCACCTGGGCCGGAACACCGCCGTCCGGGACATGCGGATGACCCTGGAGGACTGCGTCCTCTACAACCCGCACAAGCCCAACGGCGGCCTCACCGCCCAGCAGCTGCGCGACGCGAAGATGATCCTGTGGCGCGGGCACTGCTCGGTGCACGGGCGCTTCTCCGTGGAGTCCGTCAACGACGTGCGCGCCCGGATACCCGGCGTCAACGTGCTGGTGCACCCGGAGTGCAAGCACGAGGTCGTGGCGGCGGCGGACTACGTCGGCTCGACGGAGTACATCATCAAGGCCCTGGAGGCGGCCCCGGCCGGTTCCAAGTGGGCGATCGGCACCGAGCTGAACCTGGTACGCCGCCTGGCGAACCGTTTCGCTGCCGAGGACAAGGAGATCGTCTTCCTCGACAAGACGGTCTGCTTCTGCTCGACGATGAACCGGATCGACCTGCCGCACCTGGTGTGGACGCTGGAGTCGCTGGCCGAGGGCAATCTCGTCAACCGGATCGAGGTCGACCCGGAGACCGAGAAGTACGCGAAGCTCGCACTGGAGCGGATGCTGGCGCTGCCGTAGCCACCAGTGACGCGAAGGGCCCCGGGCCGCCTTGTGGCGGTTGCCCGGGGCCCTTCGCGTTGCTGGTGGCGGTAGGCGGGGCCTTTCGCGTTGCTGGTGGCGGTAGGCCGGTTTCCGCCGTACGGCACTCATGATGCCGGTTCCGTAATTACTCTGCTACTCACCGCAGCGGGCGCCGCCTAGGACGGACCGGTGCGGACGGGAAGCGCGGGGCACGTCGTGATGACCGCGTTGGTTGTGTGACGGAGAGCGGGACGGGCAAATGGTGCGTGAGTCGGGTCTGACGGGCGACGAGGGACGCGAGCCGGTGGAGGGGGCGGCCGGGCGGCCGGAAGGCTCGTTCTTCACGGGCCGCAAGGAGGTGCTGGGCCGGATCGCCGCGTGGCTGGAGGCGGGCAGGGCCGGGCTCTTCCTGGTGACCGGCCCGGCGGGCTGCGGCAAGTCGGCCGTGCTGGACCGGATCGCGACGCTCAGCGGCCCGGTGGGGCGCGAGGAGACCGAGGCGCACGAGGACGACGCCCCGGTCCCGCGCCTCCCCCGCCCCCTCGCCTCCGTGCTCCTGCGGGACCTGAGCCCGCTCCGGGCCGCCTCGGAACTGGCCCGGCAGCTCGGCCTGCCGGAGCCCCGCAACGCCGACGACTTCCGGGCCGGGCTGCGCGAGTCGTCCCCGCAGCCGGTGCTGGTGCTGGACGGCCTGGACGAAGTGCCCGCAGAGCACCTCCGCGCCATGATCGAGGAGCTGGTCCTCCCGCTCGGCCGGACGGCCCAGGTACTGCTCGGCTCCCGCGAGAGCGCGTTCCACAGCCGTATCGCGGAGGGCGGGTACCGGGGCGAGACCCTGCCGGACGCCCTCGCCCGGCTGACCGGCGCGGAGGTCACCGTCGCGGACCTGGGGAGGGAGCAGCACACCCGGGCGGACATCGGTGCGTACGTGTTCAACCGGTGCGTGGCGGCCGGGGTTCCGGAGGACCGGGCGCGGAAGGCGGGCGAGGCGGTCGCCGCGCGTCCTACGGCGGTGGAGGACGGGTTCCTGTTCGCGCGGCTGGTGGCGGGCTCGGCCGGTGCCGACGGGGACCGGCTGCCCGACTCCGTCGAGGCCGCGTTCGAGGAGGACCTGCGGGCGGGGCCGGTACGGCTACGGGCCGACGGCACCGAATTGCCGTCCGCCGCCCGGGACCTGCTGACGGCCCTCGCCTGGACGGCCGGACGCGGGATGCCCGCCGGGGGCTTGTGGGCGGAGGTCGCCGGGGCACTGGGCGGTGACGTGTCGTACGACGAGAGCGACGTGGACTGGCTGCTGTCCGCCTACGGCCGCTACGTCGTCGAGGACTCGGAGGGCGGGCAGACGGTGTACCGGCTGTTCCACCACGCGTTCGTGCCGCTCCTCGCGGACCGGGCGGGGCCCGGGGGCTCCGGGGCCGGAGAGGTGGTGTTGGCCGCGCTGGTCGAGCACGTCGAGCGGCGAGCGGTGGGCGACGACTGGGCGGCGGTCGATCCGTACGTGGTGCGGGGGCTGGCGCCGCACGCGGCGCGGGCAGGCGCACCGGGGATCGCGATGCTGCGGGGTCTGGCGGAGCGGGGCGGGGCGGGCGCGGCGCCGGTTCTTGCCCAGGACGGCGCGGAGCCCGTTCTGGCCCAGGTCGGCGCGGAGCCCGTTCTGGCCCAGGCCTTGTCCCGCTTCTCCGCCCGGCTCGGGGCGGAAGGGGACCTACAAGGCGCGCTGGACGCGGCGCGGGAGGCGGCCGGCCTGTACCGGGAACTGGAACACGGCGTTCCCGGGGCGTTCGGAACGGCGCTGGTACGCGCCCTCATCGACCTTGCCCACGCGCACGCGGCCACCGGCGACCGTGAAGGGGCCCTGCCTAAGGCGCGCGAAGTGGTCGAGCTCCGACGGAGCCTGGCCGAAGCGGGCAACAGCGCGTCCCACCCCGACCTGGCTCCCGCCCTGAGCGGTCTCGGCCGGCGGGTCAGCGACATCGGTGACCGTGAGGGAGCGGTCGCCCTGACGCTGGAGGCGGTCGGCGTCTGCCGACAGCACGTGGAGCGGACCCCGGCGGCGATCCGCCCCCGTCTTGCCGCCGCGCTGACCGACCTCGCGGCGCGTCTGGCAGCCGTGAGGCAGCCCCGGACGGCTGTGGCCGCCGCGCAGGAGGCCGTGGACATCTACCGGGAACTCGCCGCCTCGTACCCCGATGAGTTCCTGGCCCCGCTCGCCGCAGCCCTGTCCCAGCTGTCCGCGCACCGGGAGGACGACGGCGATCTCGCCGGGTGCGTGGCGCCCGCGCGGGAGGCGGTGGAGCTCTGCCGGGAACTCGCCGCGCTCCGTCCGGCCGCCTTCCAGCCGCAGTTGGCGGGCGCCCTCCAGAACCTGGCGGACCGGCTCTCCGCCACCGGTGACCACGCGAACGCCCTCACTACCGTCCGGGACGGCGCACTCCTGTACGCCGAGGTCGCCACGCGGCACCACGACGTCTTCCAGCCGGATTTCGCCCGCTCCATGTCCTCCCTGGCCAACAAGACGGCCGCCGCCGGAGACCTGTCATCAGCGATCATCCTCGCGAGCGAGGCCGTACGCCTCCAGCGCGAGCTGACCTTGGACCGGCCGACAGCGGCCCTCCCCGGACTGGCCACGATGCTCAACCATCTCGCCACGCACCTCGCCGCCACGGGTGACCCCGCGGCGGCTCTGCCCAACGCCGAGGAAGCGACCGCCCTTTGGGGGCGTCTGGCCGCCGAGGACCCGGACGCCTTCCTGCCGCGGTACGCGACCGCTCTCAGCGACCTCGGCAACCGTCGCGCGAACCTGGGCGATGTTTCGGGGGCGCTCGCGGCGGCGCGGGAATCGGTGGGCATCCGCCGCCCACTCGCCGCCCAGCAGCCCGCCGTCTTCCGGCAGGACCTGGCCACGGCACTCACCCGTCTCGCCGCCCACCTGCACCGGGCCGAAGACCCGGCGGCCGGGCTCAGCGCCTCGGAGGAAGCGGTCGCACTCTTCCGTGAACTCGCCGGACATGAGCCCGCTCTCCGCTCCGCGCTCGCGGGCTCGCTCGGCACCCTGGCGCAGAATCTCGGCGCCACCGGCAACCGGAAGGAAGCCCTGAAGACGGCCGGGGAGGGCGTCCGCATCCTGCGCGGGCTCGTCGCTGACACCGGCACGGTCCACCTCCCCGACCTGGCTCACGCCCTCCAGAACCTCAGCAAGCACCTGGAGGCGCACCACGACGCCGAAGGAGCGGTGAGCGCGGCGGAGGAAGCGGCCACCGCCTACCGGACACTGGCGCTGGAGAATCCCGACGCCTTCGAGAAGGACCTGGTCTCCGCTCTCCTCAACCTGGCGCAGACCCTCGCCCGCACCGGCGACCACACCTCTGCCGTCCGGCATTTCGACGAGACCGTGGCTGAGTTCGCCTCCGCCCACCCCGCGACCGGCCACCGTCTCGGTGCCGAGCGGAGCATCTTCCTGCTGGCCTGTCCCGCGCCCCACGCCTCGGCCGGGGTACGCGAGCTCGTGGCCCTTCTCGACGGGGAGTCCAAACCGGACGCCGGAGCGAACGCCGTGACCGTACGGGCCCGCCGGGCGCTGCGCGCGTACGGCGACACCCAGGCCGTCCGCACGGCGTGGGAGGCGGAGACCGGTTCCCCCGTACCGGTCTGGCTCGACCTGTCGCCGGAGACGCTGAACCTGGTCAGTTCCTGGATGTTCGCACCCAACTGGCCCGCGTCACGCGACTTCTGGTCCCGCAACGCCGAGGCACTCAGCAGCCGGGAGACCGCGGCCGCCCTCGAAGAAGCGGCCCTCCTCGACCCCGGCACCGCGCAGCGGCATGCCGCACTCCGCGAGATCGTCATGGCCCACGGCGTGACCGCCGCCTACGATCCGCTGATCCTCAGGGAGCAGCTGACGGAGTGGGTGGACTGCGCGGACTGGGCGGAGTCGCGGGCCTTCCTCCAGGACCACCCCCGCATCCTCCAGATCCAGCCGCCCGAGGCCACCCCGCTCACGCACGTCGCCCTCCTTGATGTCGCCCGCATCGAAGGACTGGACGCCGCGTACCGCCTGGTCGAGGACCGCGTGGCCCTCCAGGCTTACGTGGAACGCGCGTTGGACACCGGGGACGGCACCGCGCTGATGCACGCGGCGGCCGTGGAGGGGCAGGTCTTCAACGACAAGCTGTCCTCCCTCACGCACGCCCAGGCGAGCATGGTGCTCGCCGGGGCGGTCGACGCCGTGGAGCCGGACGACCTGGCCACGCTCCTGCCCCGGGCCCGGGAGGAGATCCGGGTCCGGCTGCTGAGGGAGATCTGCGCCCTCAGCGTCCAGCACGCCCAGCCGCACGGCGACACGTGGCTCCGGATCGTCCAGGCCCTGAGCGGTCCCGCCTGAGACCCACCGTCCCGTCAGCCGGGGCCCTCACCGTTCGCCAACCGCCCGCCCCGGCTCACCGCGATCCGCAGGGTGTCCCCCAGCGACTCGGCGAGCTGGACGCCCACGCACCGCAGCTCCTGCTCCCCCACCACCGCCTCCGCCAGCACCTCACGGGCCTCATCCAAGACGTACTCGGCGGAGGCGATCAGGTCGGCCTCAAGCTCGTCGGCCATCCGGGAGACGGGGCCGCCGGGGCTCGCCGTGCTGAGCCAGCACGGACCGCCGCGCTCGTTGGTCCACGGGAGCAGTCGCAGGGCCTGGCCCTTCGAATCAAACATCATGTCGATCGCCACCTTCGGAGAAGGCCCTCTGGTGCGCCGCACGAGAGGACGGTTACGGTGTGTGCCGCAATCGTCGCCCTGGGGAACCTCGCCCCAACAGGGCGCCACTGTCCCGGCCTTGGGAACGGGACACACGAAAGGCACGCACCGTGACGTTCAGGCCCCAGGCCCTCACCCCCTATCTGTCCGCCCGCCACTACTTCGGTTCCGAGCAGCGCCGCCACCGCGAGCGGGCGGGCCTGTCGCTCGTACAGCTCGCGGAGATCGTGAACTCCAGCAAGAGCACGCTGGCCCGGATCGAGACGGCCGACCTGATGCCGCCACCGGACATCCCCAGCCGGCTGGACATCGCTTTCGGGACGGACGACCGCTTCCACGGGCTGTACGAGCTCGCCCGGCGCGAGATCCATCCCGACCAGTACAAGCGGTATATGGACTTCGAGTCCCGTGCCGAAGTGATAGAGCAGTACGGGGCGCAGGCGCTGCCGGGTCTGTTCCAGACCGAGGAGTACGCGCGGACGTTTCTCCGTTGCCAGGAGGACCTGAGCGCCGAACAGGTCGAGGAACGCGTCACCGCGCGCATGTCCCGTCAGGAACGGCAGCATTCGGAGAACGCACCGTTCCGCTGGGCGATCATCGACGAGGCCGTGCTGCGGCGGCAGATGGGCACCGCGGCTTGCATGCACGAGCAACTGGCTTCGCTGCTGGAGCAGGTGGACACTCCGAACAGTAAGGTTCAGGTCATGCCGTTCAGTGCGGGGCTCCACTCGCTCCTGGGTGGCGCGCTGACTCTGCTGACCCTCCCCGACGGCACTTCGGTGGCGTACGAGGAGGGCATCCAGGCCGGGAATCTCTACGAGGATCCGGCCGCGGTGAAGAAGTGGCGGCGGCAGTACGAGGTACTGCGCGCCAACTCCTCCTCACTGGCCGAGTCTGCGGAACTGATCCGGACCGCGATGGAGGACTACCGCCCATGACCCACTCCCCCGAGCTGAGCACCGCCCACTGGCGCAGCAGCAGCTACAGCAATTCCAACGGGGGCGAATGCGTCGAGGTCACCGACGACTTCCCCGGCATCGTCCCCGTGCGCGACAGCAAGAACCCCACCGGACCCGCGCTCGTCGTCAAGGCTGCGGCCTGGGGCGCGTTCGTCTCCTCGCTCAAGTAGCAAGAGGAAGCAAGCGGAAGCCGAAGAAATACCGAGAGGGCCCCGTCCCACGCACTCGCGTGGGACGGGGCCCTCTCCGTCGTATCGGGCTCCGACTCGGTCAGGCCTGCGCGGGCTCGGTCTCCCGGGCCTCTTCGGATTCGGCCTGGGCCGGGACGCCCGTCTTCGCGGCGCGCTTGTCGGCCTTCTTCTTCGCGCGGCGCTCCTTGCGGAGCTCCACCATCGCGTACAGCGTCGGCACCAGGAGCAGCGTCAGCAGCGTCGAGGTGACCAGACCGCCGATGACCACGACGGCCAGCGGCTGCGAGATGAAGCCGCCCTCGCCGGTGACGCCGAGCGCCATCGGGAGGAGGGCGAAGATGGTCGCCAGTGCCGTCATCAGGATCGGGCGCAGACGGTGGCGGCCGCCCTCGACGACCGCCTCGACGACGCCCATGCCCTGTCGGCGGTACTGGTTGATCAGGTCGATCAGCACGATCGCGTTGGTCACCACGATGCCGATCAGCATCAGCATGCCGATCATCGCCGCGACGCCCATCGGGGTGCCGGTGATGAGGAGCAGGCCGATCGCGCCGGTGGCGGCGAACGGGATGGAGACCAGCAGGATCAGCGGCTGGATGAGCGACCGGAAGGTGGCGACCAGCAGCATGAAGACGATCGCGACGGCCGCCAGCATGGCCAGGGCCAGCTTGACGAAGGCGTCGTTCTGGTCCTCGGAGACGCCGCCGATGGTCGCGGTGGCGCCGTCCGGGAGGTTCAGGGAATCGATCTTCTTCTGGAGTGCCGTGCTGACGCTGCCGGTGTCGTCACCGACGGGCTTGGCGGTGATCGTCGCGGCGCGCTGGCCGTCGATCCGGGTCATGGAGACCGGTCCGGGGACCAGCTTCACGTCGGCGATCGTGCCGAGCTTGACCGGGCCGAGCGGCAGGTTCTTCAGCTCGGCCATGGTGGCGGCCGGGTGGGCGGACTTGATGACGACGTCGCGCTCGGTGTCGTCCATGATCGCCTTGCCGGAAGGGGTGCCCTTCACGGCGCCGGCGACGGCCGCGCCCAGCGTGGCCTGGCTGAATCCGTGGTCGGCGGCCTTGGGGTTTGCCGTGACCGAGATGCGCGGGATGCTCTCCGACAGGTCGCTCTGGACGTCGGAGACGTCCTTGAGGCCGGAGACCGCCTTGCGCACCTGCTCGGAGGACTTGGCGAGGACGTCCGCGTCGGCGGCCTTGACCACGACGCTCAGGTCCTGGCTGCCGAAGCCGCCCGACTCCGCGATGGTCGTGTCACCGATGCCGTCGAGCTTGCCGAGCGCCTCGTCGAGGCGCTTCTGGGTGGCGTCGTACTCGGCCGGGTCCTTCAGCGTGACCTGGTAGGTGGCCTGGTTGGCTCCGGTGCCGCCGCCGAAGGCGGCCATGAAGCCGGACGAGCCGACGGTGACCTGGTACTCCTTGACGCTCTTGTCGGCGGCGAGGAGCTTCTCGACCTTCTTGGACGCCCCGTCGGCGGCCGCCAGGCTGGTGCCGGGCGCCAGCTCCTGGTTGATGGTGAGGACTTCCTGCTCGCCCTGGTCGAAGAGGGTGGTCTTCAGCAGCGGGGCCATGCCGAAGGTGCCGATCAGCACGACGACGGCGATGACCACGCTGACGATGCGGCGACGGGTGGCGAAGCCCAGCACCTTGACGTACAGCTGCTGGAGCTTGCTGCGGGCTTCCTTCTCCTCGGCCTTACGGCGGGCCGCCTCCGGGTCCTCGGCGCTGCCCTTGGGTGCGCGCAGGAACCAGAACGAAAGCACTGGGACGACCGTCAGCGAGACCAGCAGGGAGGCCAGCAGGGCCGCGGTGATGGTCAGCGAGAACGAGCCGAACAGTTCGCCGACCATGCCGCCGACCAGACCGATCGGCAGGAAGACGGCGACCGTGGTGAGGGTCGAGGCGGTGACCGCGCCGGCCACTTCCTTCACCGCGGCGAGGATCGCGGACTGGCGCTCCTCCCCGTAGCTGAGGTGGCGCTTGATGTTCTCCAGGACGACGATCGAGTCGTCGACGACCCGGCCGATCGCGATGGTCAGCGCGCCCAGGGTGAGCATGTTGAGCGAGAGGTCACGGGTCCAGAGCACGATCAGTGCGAGGACCACGGAGAGCGGGATGGAGACCGCGGTGACCAGGGTCGAGCGGAGCGAGGCCAGGAAGATCAGGATGACGATGATCGCGAAGACCAGGCCGAGCGCGCCCTCCGTGGTCAGACCCGAGATCGCCTTGGAGACCGCGGGGCCCTGGTCGGACACGACGGTCAGGTCCGCGCCGGCGCCGAGGTCCTTGCGCAGGTCGGGGAGCTTGTCCTTGACCGCGTCCGAGATGGCGACGGCACTGCCGTCCTTGTCCATCGTGGCCATGACGGCGAGGCTCGGCTTGCCGTTGGTGCGGGTGATGGAGTCCGCGGTGGCGGGCTCCTGCTTCACCGTCGCGATGTCACCGACCCGGACCGGCTCGCCGGGCTTGCCCGTCGGGTCCTGACCGTTGACCCGGAGGTCCTCGATCTGCTTCAGCGAGGTGAAGGCGCCGCCGACCTGGACGGTGCGGCTCTTGCCCGACTCGGAGAAGGAACCGGCCGGGACGGTCGCGCCGCCGGACTGGAGCGCCTGGGAGAGCGAGGCCGCGTTCAGACCGGCTGCCGCGAGCTTCTTGTCGTCCGGGGTGACGGAGATCTGGAGGTCCCGCACACCGTCGACGGACACCTGGCCGACGCCGTCGATGTCCTCAAGGGCGGGGACGACGGTGCGGTCCAGCTGGTCCGCGAGGGCCTGCTGGTCCTTGTCGGAGGTGACGGCGAGGACGACGGTCGGGATGTCGTCGGTCGAACCGGCGACGACCTGCGGGTCGACGCTGTCGGGCAGCTGGACGCGGGCGCGGTTCACGGCCTGCTGGATGTCCGCGACGAGCTGCTTCGTGCCCTCGTCGCCGAAGTCGAAGGACGCCATGATGACGGCGTTGCCCTCGCTGGCGGTGGAGGTGATTCCGGTGACGCCGTCGACGGACTTGATCGAGTTCTCTAGCGGTTCGACGACCTGCTTCTCGACCACATCGGGGGACGCACCCTGATAGGGGGCGAGCACCGACACCATCGGGAGTTCGATGGTGGGCAGCAGCTGCTGCTTGAGCTGCGGGATCGCGATCGCTCCGAACACGAGCGCAACGATCGAGATCAGCCCGATCAGGGCCCTTTGCGCGAGGCTGAATCTGGACAGCCAGGACATGGGTTGGTCTCTCTTCTGTGGCTTACGCGGCAGGTGGGCGGGTAACTCGGGGACAGACCCGGCCCACTTATACGATCGCTCACGTCTGGGACCCAAAGCGTCAATCCCAGGTCGCTTTCTTATCCGCCGCATACCGCAGCTGGAGTACGCCGCGGCTGCACCCTCACTCCACCCTGGGGCGCACCAGGCCCGATTCGTAGGCGATTACCACCAATTGCGCACGGTCGCGGGCGCCCAGCTTCGCCATCGCCCGGTTCACATGGGTCTTTACGGTGAGCGGGCTGACCACCAGGCGCTCCGCGATCTCGTCGTTGGAGAGCCCGGCCGCGACCAGGACCAGCACCTCGCGCTCCCGGGTGGTGAGGGCCGCGAGGCGCGCGGAGTACTCCGCGGCGCCCGGTCCCCCGTCGTCCGAACCGCCGCCCTGCGCCAGGAACGTGGCGATCAGCCCCTTGGTCGCGGCCGGTGAGAGCAGCGCCTCGCCGCCCGCGGCGATCCGGATGGCGTTGAGGAGCTCGTCAGGTTCCGCGCCCTTGCCCAGGAAGCCGGAGGCACCGGCCCGCAGCGACTGGACCACGTACTCGTCCACCTCGAAGGTGGTGAGCATGACGACGCGTACGCCCGCGAGTTCGGGGTCGGCGCTGATCATCCGGGTCGCGGCGAGTCCGTCCGTGCCCGGCATCCTGATGTCCATCAGCACCACGTCGGCGCCGGTCGAGCGGGCCAGCTCGACCGCCGCCGCGCCGTCGGCCGCCTCACCGACCACCCGCATGTCGGGCTCCGAGTCGACGAGCACCCGGAACGCGCTGCGCAGCAGCGCCTGGTCGTCGGCGAGCAGGACCTTGATGGCCGGTGTCATGCGTTCTCCCCCGTCCGGCCCGCCATGTCCGGTTGATCGGGCTGCTGCGGGAGGGCCTTGACGGGCAGGATCGCATGGACGCGGAAGCCGCCGCCGTAACGGGGTCCGGCGTTGAGGGTGCCGCCCAGGGCCGTGACCCGTTCCCGCATGCCGAGCAGTCCGTGGCCGCCCCCGTCGGCCGTGCCGCCCTGGTTCCCCCGGCCGTTGTCGAGCACCATGACCTCTGCGGTGGCCCCGACCCGTACGACGCTCACCTCGGCCTTGGCGCCGGGGCCCGCGTGCTTGCGGACGTTGGTCAGCGCCTCCTGGATCACCCGGTAGGCGGCCAGGTCCACGGCGGCGGGCAGCGGCGGGTTCTCGCCGGCCGCGCAGGCCACCTCGACGGGCAGCCCGGCCCGGCGCACGGTCTTCACCAGCTCGTCCAGGACGGCGAGCCCTGGGGCGGGTTCGGTCGGCGCCTCCGGGTCGCCGGACTGGCGCAGCAGCCCGACGGTGGCCCGCAGTTCGTCGAGCGCGGAGCGGCTGGCCTCGCGGACGTGGGCGAGGGCCTGTTTGGCCTGGTCGGGGCGCTTGTCCATGACGTGGGCGGCGACCCCGGCCTGCACGTTGACCAGGGCGATGTGGTGGGCGACGACGTCGTGCAGGTCGCGGGCGATCCGCAGCCGTTCCTCCGCCACCCGTCGCCCGGCCTCCTCCTCGCGGGTCCGTTCGGCGCGTTCGGCGCGTTCCCGGATCGCGTCGACGAAGGCGCGCCGGGAGCGCACCGCGTCCCCGGCGGCGCTCGCCATCCCGGTCCAGGCGAAGACGCCGAAGTTCTCCTGGCTGTACCAGGGCGCGGAGCCGAAGAGCATCGCGGCGGCGGTGAGCGCGGCCATCGTGAGCAGCCCGACCCGCCAGGTGGTGGGCCGGTCGGTGCGGGCGGCGATGGTGTAGAGCGCGATGACCACGCTCATCACCACCGGGGCCGGCGGGTCCACCAGCACCAGCTCGACGACCGTCAGTCCGCAGGTGGCGACGAGTACGGCCATCGGGTGGCGGCGGCGCCACACCAGGGCGAGGGCGCCCAGCACCATCAGCAGCACGCTGCCCGCGTCGGGGGTGCGGGTGCCGAAGGTGGGTCCGTTGTGCGAGCCGGGGTCGGCGAACGAGCCGACGATCATGGCGGTGAGCACGCACAGGGCGAGTGCTCCGTCCAGCGCGAGCGGATGGTCGCGCAGCCAGTGCCGGACGCGCAGCACGCCGGTTCCGAGGGTGGTCACGTCAAGCAACGTTACGGCGTGTCGCGCGGGAATCGGTCCGGCCGCGGGTGCGCGGAACGCCGCCGGCGGTCCGCCGGGCGCTCGACAGTGCCCCGCGTCCGGCGGAGGCCGGTGCGCGGGGCACTGTCGGTGCGGGTGCTGGAGCTGCCGGTTCTCAGCCGGGAATCAGACCGTCGTCGCGGAGCATGGCGCGTACCTCTTCGAGGGTCGCCTCCGGTGACGGCAGGATCAGCTCGGACGGCTCCAGGGAGTCGTCCGGCAAGGGCGCGCCGAGTTCGCGCACCCTGGCGAGGAGCGCGTGGAGAGTGGAGCGGAAGCCGGGGCCGTCGCCGCTCTCCATTTCGGCGAGCAGTTCGTTGTCGAGCTCGTTGAGCTCGGCGAGATGACTGTCGGCCAGGAGTACCTGGCCCTCCCCCATGATCCGTACGATCATGTCGCTGCCTTAATTCTTGTCGAACTTGTTCGGGGACCGGTCCTGGGACTGCTGCTGGGCGGCGTCCTGCGGGCCGCCCTCGATGGCCTGCTGCGAGGAGGAGCCGCCGGCCAGTTCGGCCTTCATGCGCTGCAGCTCCAGCTCCACGTCCGAGCCACCGGAGATCCGGTCCAGCTCGGCGGTGAGGTCGTCCTTCGCCGTGCCGGTCGGGTCGTCCAGGGCGCCGGAGGCGAGCAGCTCGTCGATCGCGCCTGCGCGCGCCTGGAGCTGCTGGGTCTTGTCCTCGGCCCGCTGGATCGCCAGGCCGACATCGCCCATCTCCTCGGAGATGCCCGAGAAGGCCTCCCCGATCCGGGTCTGCGCCTGGGCCGCCGTGTAGGTGGCCTTGATCGTCTCCTTCTTGGTACGGAAGGCATCGACCTTGGCCTGCAGCCGCTGGGCCGCGAGAGTGAGCTTCTCCTCCTCACCCTGCAGCGTGGTGTGCTGCGTCTCCAGGTCGGTGACCTGCTGCTGGAGGGCCGCTCGGCGCGACAGCGCCTCGCGGGCCAGGTCCTCGCGACCGAGCGCGAGTGCCTTGCGGCCCTGGTCCTCCAGCTTCGAGGTCTGGCCCTGCAGCTGGTTCAGCTGCAGCTCCAGACGCTTGCGCGACGTCGCCACATCGGCGACACCGCGGCGTACCTTCTGAAGCAGCTCCAGCTGCTTCTGGTACGAGTAATCGAGGGTCTCGCGCGGGTCCTCGGCCCTGTCAAGAGCCTTGTTTGCCTTCGCGCGGAAGATCATCCCCATACGCTTCATGACACCGCTCATGGGCTTCGCGCGCCCCCTTCTGACTTAACCGGTCTCCAGCACTCCAACAGAACCCACAGTACGGGCCCTGTCTCTATTACCGCACTGTTCGAGCAGAGATGTGGTCCTCCCCAAGGACGACTGACACCGGCCGGCGCTCCGGCGCAGGGAGTAGGTGAAGGTCGGGGAATCCGTTGACAGCACCCGGATCGCCCCGCTTGTGATGCCCCTGTCATCCCACCCGCAGCGCCCGTATCGTCCCGCTCGTGCACTGATCATCCCGCTCGCACACTGCTGAGGACGCAGGCCGTTGCCGGATCGTTCCCGGCCGGCCTGGGGTCGCCGCGATCGACCCCGTACCCTTGGGCCTTGTGTTCCGTAGCCGCTCCAAGGAAGAGAAGGCCCCCACCGGCAAGGTGACGGCGGACCTCTCCAAGACGCCCCGCGACCCGCAGGCCCCCAAAGGTCGCCCCACCCCCAAGCGCAGCGATGCCCAAACGCAGCGCCGTCGTGCCTCCAGTGGAGCGCCGACCGACCGCAAGGAGGCCATGAAGCGCCAGCGCGAGGCGCGCCGCGTCGACATGGCCAAACAGCGTGAGGCGCTCGCCAGTGGTGACGAGCGCTATCTGCCGGCCCGTGACAAGGGCCCGGTGCGGCGCTTCGTCCGTGACTTCGTGGACTCGCGCTTCTGCATCGCGGAGTTCTTCCTGCCGCTCGCCGTGATCATCCTGATTCTCAGTGTGATCCAGGTGCAGGGCATCCAGAACATCTCGCTGCTGCTCTGGCTCGGCGTCATCGTGCTGATCGTGGTCGACTCGATCGGGCTGACGTTCCGGCTGCGCAAGCAGCTGAACGAACGGTTCCCCGATACGCCCAAGCGTGGCGCGGTCGCCTACGGTCTGATGCGCACGCTCCAGATGCGACGGCTACGGCTGCCCAAGCCGCAGGTCAAGCGCGGAGAGCGGCCCTGAGTACGGATCTCTTCGGTTCGGCCGGCGGTACGTCCGCCGGCCGGCCGGGTGATGCCGTCGCCGGGTTCTCCGGAGCCGCTTCGGCGTGGCTGGACGGGCTCGGCGGACTGCGCAACACCGTCCGCCAGGAGCTGGTCGCCCGGCAGCTGGACGAGCAGATCGCGGGCCGCTTCCGGGTCGGGCAGCGGCTGCGCATCCTGGACGTCGGTACGGGCCAGGGCACGCAGGCACTGCGCCTCGCCCGCGCCGGGCACACCGTGACCGGCCTGGAGTCCGACACCGACATGCTGCGGACCGCGCGTGAGGCGCTCGCGGGCGAGCCCGCGGGAATCCGTGAGCGGGTCCGGCTCATCGAGGGCAACGGCCAGGACACCGGGGTGCACTTCCTGCCCGGCAGCTTCGACGTGGTGCTCTGCCACGGCGTGCTCATGTACGTCCAGGCACCCGACGCCATGGTGGCCGGGCTGGCCCGGATGCTCGCGCCCGGCGGCCTGCTCTCACTGCTCGTACGGAACGCGGACGCGCTGGCGATGCGGGCCGGGACCGCCGGGGACTGGGACGCGGCGCTGGCCGCGTTCGACACGGACCGCTACACCAACCGGCTCGGGGTGTCCGTGCGCGCGGACCGGCTCGACGCCCTCACCGCGACGCTCGCCGGGATCGCGGCGCCGCTGCACGCCTGGTACGGGGTCCGGGTCTTCACGGACAACGTGAGCAACGACGTGCCGCTGCCCGCCGCGGCGGAGCTGGAACGCGTGCTGGCCGCGGAGGACCGGGCGGGCCGGACGGACCCCTACCGCGGGGTGGCGGCCCTGCTGCACCTGTGTGGAGTACGGGGCTGAGGATCGCCCCGGCTGCGCTCGGGCGGGTGCGCTCAACGAGCCACCAATGGGGTTGAAAGTAATAATCCGGACATGGATTCCCTTCACTCCCGCCGCCGTGCGCGCCGGCTGCTACTGCCTCTGACCGCGGGTGTCTGTGCGATCGCGCTGGCCGGCGGCTGCTCGGACTCGAACTCGAACTCCTCCGGGCCCGACAACGCGACGAAGGCCGGACAGGTCCAGCAGGGCTCGGCCTCGAAGGCCACCGGCGATCTGCAGGCCGAATACCAGTCCGTCATCGAGAACGTGCTGCCCTCCGTGGTGCAGATCGACGCGTCGGACAGCCTGGGCTCCGGCATCGTCTACGACACCAAGGGCCATATCGTCACCAACGCCCACGTCGTCGGCAAGGAGAAGACCTTCAAGGTCAGCTCGGCCACCGGCGAGAGGGTGCTGAGCGCCTCGCTGGTCGCCGCCTACCCGGAGCAGGACCTCGCCGTCATCAAGCTCGACAAGGTGCCCAAGGGGCTCAAGGCCGCGAAGTTCGGCGACTCGGACAAGGTCGCGGTGGGGCAGATCGTGCTGGCGATGGGTTCGCCGCTCGGGCTGTCCAGCAGCGTCACCCAGGGCATCGTCTCCGCGCTCGGCCGGACCGTCAGCGAGAGCAGCGCGGGCGGCGGCACCGGGGCCACCATCGCGAACATGGTGCAGACCTCCGCCGCGATCAACCCGGGCAACAGCGGGGGCGCGCTGGTCAACCTGAACAGCGAGGTCGTCGGCATCCCGACGCTGGCGGCGGCGGACCCGCAGCTGGGCGGCAGCGCGGCGCCGGGGATCGGGTTCGCGATCCCGGTCTCGATGGTGAAGACGGTCGCGGACCAGATCATCAAAACGGGCAAGGTCACCGACTCGGGCCGGGCGGCGCTGGACATCACCGGCCGTACGGTCGTCGACAACAGCTACAAGCCTGCCGGGGTGGCGCTCGTCAGCGTCTCGAAGGGCGGCGCGGCGGAGAAGGCGGGGCTGCGGGTCGGCGACATCATCACCAAGATCGGCAGCACGCCGGTCACCACGATCACGTCCCTGTCCGAGGCCCTGGCCTCGGACAAGCCGGGCGAGAAGGTCACCGTGACGTATCAGCGCAGCGAGGCGGAGAAGACCGCGCAGGTCACCCTGGGCGAGATCTGAGAGCCGGAGCCGGCGCGCGGGACGGCCGCACGGCCGCCTGGCGGACCCCGAGGGGTGCGCCCGGCGGCCGTCCGGTTCAGCCCTGCTCTGCCTCTGCCTCTGCCTGCTCGGACTGGTCCGTCTGCTCGGGCTGCTCGGCCTGGAGGCTCATCGGGCCGTAGATCTTCGTCGTGTCGTCGAAGAGCGTCACCTGGGCCGCTCCGCCGTCGAGGAGTTCCTTCCAGTACTCACCGATCCAGGACTCCGCGTCGCCCTGCGTCGTGAATTCCTCCGGCTGAAGGGCCGGCTCCGTCTCCGTACCGTCGGACTTCTCGAACCGCCACGTCCACGCCATGTCCGCCTCCTGGGTCACTTGTTACGCTCCGCAGCCTAGTGGCTCCGGACCTGCGCGGGAGGGGGTGGGCACGCTGGGTGTACCCCACGTCGCGCACCCCGTGCGGGTACGCGGGAGGATCGGACCGTGGAACTGACTCTGCTCGGCACCGGAGCCCCCGACGGGCTGCCCCGGCCGGAATGCCCCTGCGCCGCCTGCGCCACCGCCCACGGGGTGCGCAGCCGGGCCGCGACCGCTCTGCTGGTCGACGACGCGCTGCTGCTCGACCTCACCCCCGGGGCGGTGTTCGCCGCCGCCCGTGCGGGGCATTCGCTGACCGGCGTACGCCAGGTGCTGCTCACCCATCCGCACGACGGCCCCGCCGTCGAGCTGCCCCCCGGGCTGCCTCCGGCGGGCCGGGTGCCGGACGGGCAGGTGCTGACGCTGATCAGCGGACACCGGGTGCGGGCCGTGCCGATGGACGCGCCGGGGACCGGGTACGAGGTGATCGCGCCGGAGGGCGAGCGGCTGCTGTACCTGCCGCCGGGCGGCGCCCCCGCCGGTCTGGCCGACCGGATGGCGGAGCCGTACGACATGGTGGTCTGCGACGTGGTGGGCAGGCCCGACGCGGTGGCCCGGCTGCGGGCCGTCGAGGCGGTCGGGCCGGCCACCGAGGTGGTCGCCGTCCATCTGGACCACGACGCGCCGTACGGGCCCGCGCTCGACCGCCGGCTCGCGGCCGCCGGGGCGCGGGCCGTGCCGGACGGGACGACGCTGCCGGTCGGCGGGTACCACGCCGCGCCGGACGTCCCCCGGCGCACCCTGATCACCGGCGGCGCGCGGTCCGGGAAGTCGGTCGAGGCCGAACGGCGCCTGGAGACGTATCCGGAGGTCGTGTACGTGGCGACCGGCGGCTCCCGCGACGGCGACGCGGACTGGGCGGCCCGGATCGGACTGCACCGGGAGCGCAGACCGGCGGCCTGGCGCACGGAGGAGACCTGTGAGCTGGCGGAACTGCTGGCCTCCGACGGGCCCCCGCTGCTGATCGACTGCCTCTCGCTCTGGCTGACGGACGCGATGGACCGGGTGGACGCCTGGGACGACGCTTCGTGGGCCGGTGGCGGCCGGAGCGCGCTGCGCGAGCGGACGGCGGAGCTGGTGGCCTCGGTGCGCGGGACGCGGCGCACCGTCGTCCTGGTGACCAACGAGACCGGTTCCGGGGTGGTGCCCGCCTCAGCGGCGGGGCGGCGGTTCAGGGACGAGCTGGGCCGGCTGAACGCCTCGGTGGCCGCCGAGTGCGAACAGGTGCTGCTGGTGGTGGCCGGGCAGTCGCTGCCGCTGCGCGGTTGAGAGGCTGAGCGGCACGGCGTACCAGCGGGGTCCGGAAATCGCGGCAGGTACTGTTCCCGCAGGGGAGGCCACCCGGCAGCGTCCGAGAGGCTGCCGCCGGGCTCCCCCGGCCCACACGACGTATCGACCCGCGAGGCAGACCCCCGTGAATCTGGACGACTTCTCCGACCTGATCGAACGCCCCGACGGTGGTGTGCGGCGCGACGCCGAGGAGCGCCGGGAGCGCTTCGCCGTGTCCCCGGGCGCCCTCGGCCGCCTGGACGAGCTGGGTGAATGGCTCTCGGCCGCCCAGCAGGCCGTACCGGTCAGGCCGATCGGGCAGCCTCGGGTGGTGCTCTTCGCCGGTGACCACGGGGTGGCGGCACTGGACGTCTCGGGGCGGGCGGCCGGCACCGCGTACGAGCTGGTGCAGGCCACGCTGGAGGGTGCGACACCGGCTGCCGTGCTGGCCCGCCGGTTCGGCGTACCGGTGCGGATCGTGGACGCCGGCCTGGACTGCGATCCGGAGCTGCTGCCCGAGCAGGTGGTGCGGACCCGGGTGCGGCGCGGCAGCGGCCGGATCGACATCGAGGACGCGCTGACGGCGGAGGAGGCCGAGCAGGCGGTGCGCCTCGGGATGGCGATCGCCGACGAGGAGGCCGACTCCGGCACGGACCTGGTGGTGCTCGGTGACCTGAGCGTGGGCGGCACGACGGCCGCGGCCACCCTGATCGCGGCACTGTGCGGCACCGATGCCTCGGTCGTCACCGGGCGCGGCGGCGCGGGCATCGACGACCTGGCCTGGATGCGCAAGTGCGCGGCGATCCGGGACGCGCTGCGCCGGGCCCGGCCGGTCCTGGGCGACCAGCTGGAGCTGCTGGCCACGGTGGGCGGTGCGGATCTGGCTGCGATGACCGGCTTCCTGCTCCAGTGCGCGGTGCGCCGGCTGCCGGTGGTGCTGGACGGTGTGGTCTCCGCGGCCTGCGCGCTGGTCGGCCAGCGGGCGGCGTTCCGGGCGCCGGACTGGTGGCTGGCGGGGCATGTGAGCGGGGAGCCGGCGCAGGCGAAGGCGCTGGACCGGATGGCACTCAACCCGCTGCTCGACCACGGCGTCATGGTCGGGGAAGGAAGCGGGGCATTGCTCGCACTTCCGTTCGTGCAGGCCGCTGCCGCGCTGGCGGCGGAGCTGCCCGAGCGCACACCGGCCGCCGACGAGGACGAAGAGGAAGAGAAGGAAGAGCGGGGCGACGAGGACGACGACGGCGAGGCGGCCGGCGAAAGGGCCAACGAGAGCAAACCGGCCGGGAACTGACGAGAAGCAGCTGACCGATCATGCTGCGGTCGCCGGACACCGGCCGCAGGGTGGCCCTTTATGAAGTGCGATGCCCCATATGATCGCTTTTCATGGGAGAGGTCAGATTGGCCAGCGAGGAATCCGGGCAGGGCGCCGTCCCGGCACAGAGCACCGTCCGGTCACAACGCAGCGCGGCCTTCGCCATCTGGTACCTGCGCGTCGTGTCGTTCATCAACTTCCTGAGCGCCGTCTGGGTCACCTTCGGACAGGATCTCCGGCGCCACAACACCGAGAACTACTTCACGCCCTATCTGCTCACCGCGGGCTTCTCCTCCGGGGTGGTGGCGCTCTTCCTCGCGGTCACCATGCGGCGGCGTAAACGCGCCGCGTGGATCGTCAACATGGTCCTGAGCGGGCTCACGCTGCTGCTGTTCGCCGCGGTGATCGGCTTCCCGGAGATCCGCCGGTACCCGCAGAACTGGATCTCGCTGGCGCTGACCGCCTCTTTCGTCCTCGCGCTGGCCCTCGGCCGTCGCGAGTTCTACGCGAAGGGCGACCGGTCCAATCCGAAGCTGGCCGCGCTGGTGGCGGTCGTCGGGCTGCTGGTCACCTCGCTGATCGCGGCGACCCTGGTCGCCGCCACCAACACCGCGCACGACGAGGCCCGTTCGACGTTCCTGGACCGCTGGCGCTACGGGGCGCTGCGGCTGGTGTCCGTCGCGGACAACGACTCCCGGTTCCCCGGCATCACCACGCCCGGCTGGGTCAACGTCGTGATCAACATCATGTCCACGCTGCTGCTGATCGCCGTCGTCTACGCGGCCTTCCGCTCCCGCCGGGCGGTCGACCCGATCAGCCCGCAGGACGAGGAGGCGCTGCGTGTCCTGCTCGACAAGCACGGCGACCGGGACTCGCTCGGGTACTTCGCGCTGCGCCGCGAGAAGAGCGTCATCTGGTCGCCGACCGGTAAGGCGGCCGTCGTCTACCGGGTGGTCGGCGGGGTGTCGCTGGCCTCCGGTGATCCGATCGGCGACCCGGAGGCCTGGCCCGGCGCGATCGGCCCCTGGCTGACCGAGGCGCGCGAGCACGGCTGGACCCCGGCCGCGATGGGCGTGAGCGAGGAGGGCGGCACCGTCTACGCCCGGCACGGGCTCGACGCCCTGGAGCTCGGGGACGAAGCGATCGTGGAGACCGCCGAATTCACCCTGGAGGGCCGGGCGATGCGCACCGTCCGCCAGGCCTACAACCGGGTCAAGCGGGCCGGTTACGAGGTCACGGTGCGCCGGCACGAGGAGATCCCGGAGGCCGAGATGGCCGAACTGGTGCGCCGGGCCGACGACTGGCGCGACGGGGCGACCGAGCGCGGCTTCTCGATGGCGCTGGGCCGGCTCGGTGACCCGGCCGACGGGCAGTGCGTGATGCTCGAATGCCGGTACACCGGCACGTCCCCCGAGGAGGGCGAACAGGGCGAGCTGCGGGCCGTGCTGAGCTTCGTCCCCTGGGGCCCGAACGGCCTCTCGCTCGATCTGATGCGCCGTGACCGGGACGCGGAGAACGGCCTGATGGAGTTCATGGTCATCGAACTCCTGCAACGGGCACCGGAGATCGGCATCACCCAGGTCTCGCTGAACTTCGCGATGTTCCGCTCGGTCTTCGAGCGGGGCTCCCGGCTCGGTGCCGGGCCGGTGCTCAGAATGTGGCGGTCGCTGCTCAGCTTCTTCTCGCGCTGGTGGCAGATCGAATCGCTCTACCGCGCCAACGCCAAGTACCGGCCGATCTGGGAACCGCGCTTCCTGCTCTTCGAGAAGAGTTCCGACCTGCTGCGCATCGGCATCGCGGCCGGACGCGCCGAAGGGTTCCTGGAGGCGCCCGGTCTGCCCAAGTGGCTGCACCGCTCGCACCTCGGACCGCGTGAATGAGACCGGTGCGCGCCCTCGGCCGGGCGGCCCGCCGGGAGTGGGGCCCGCTGTGGGCGACCGTACGGGCGGCGCTCACCGCCGACCGGCTGCGGGCCGTCCCGATGACGCTGGCGGCGGTCGCTCTCACCGCGCTGCTCCAGGTGGTGCAGAACCGGTCCTGGGGCTTCGGTCCGGTGCAGACGCTCGGCGCGGTGCGGGCCGAGGATCCGCTGTGGGCGGCTCTGCTGCGTACCCCGCTGTCGCTGTTCGTGCCCGCGCCGGACCTGCCCGTCTGGGGCGCGCTGGCGCAGTTGCTGCTGGTGTTCGGGATCGCCGAGATCTGCCTGGGCCGGTGGCGGACGCTGCTGATCGCGTACGTCGCGACGCTGGCCGGGACGCTGTACGCACGGATCGGCGTCGCGGTCGGCCCCGACGGGCTCTTCGGCCTGCCCGCCTCCGACGCACTGGAGGTCGACACCGGCCCCTCGGCCGCCGTGGTCGCCCTGGCCGTCTACCTCGCTTACGTCCACCGGGCCTGGTTCACCGGGGCCCTGGTGATCGGGGCGATGGTGGCCGAGATCGCCGTCAAGGACAACCTGGCGGGCAAGGAGCATCTGGCGGCCATCGCGGCGGCCCTCGTGCTGTGCGCGGTCTCGGCCCGCCACGACCGGCGCAGGCTGCGGCGCCGCCGTCAGGGTTTGGGCGTGGGCGCCGGGACCCGGTCGGGTGCGCCGCCGATCAGGTCCTGAAACCTGCGGCGCGGGCCGGCCCAGCGGACGTCGTGGTGGTAGGCGCGCAGCACGGAGCGGGAGCGGGCCCGGTGCCGGTTGCGGTAGAACCGCTTCGCCCACGTCGAGGTCGGCCGGGCGAGGCGGACCGCGCCGATGAGGGCGACGAACGGGACCAGGGTGCCCACCACCGCCATCCGCGCCTTGCCCTTGAACAGGGAGATCAGCACGAAGCAGAAGTTGATGACGACGGTGAGCACGGCGCTCAGCCGGCCCTGCTGCTGATCGTCGCTCAGGTCGTTCACGCCGAGCGGCGAGAACCCGCCGAGCACGAGCAGCACCAGCGCCGCGGTGAGGACCACGACCTCCACGCTCTGGCGGCCCTGCTCCGTCCAGTACACGTCGTCCAGATGCAGGATCAGCGCGAACTCGTCCAGCACCAGGCCTGCGCCCATGCCGAAGACCACCGCACAGGCCCCGGCCGTGAATCCGTGCCGCCCGCTGGCGACCGCGCCGAAGCCGCCGACCACGCTCAGCACCACCCCGGGCACCACGTGGTGGACGTGGACCCCGCCGGGGGTGAAGTTGCGGAACGGGCCCTTGCCGGCCCGGATCATCCGGGTGATGACCCTGGTGATCCCGAAGGTCAGCACGAAGGAGGCCAGCGCCAGGAGCAGGGGCAGCTTCCCCGGCTCGACGATGTTCTGATCGAACCAGTGACCCATGCCACCCACTCCCGATAAGCCGCTTTCGCCCCGCTCCATGGCGTTTCGGACAATCTATCGGCCGCGCCCACCGATTAGCCTGCGCGCCGTGACCTCCCTGAACAGCCACGGCATACGTTTCGCCTTCGGCACCCTCACCGTGATCCCCGTCCGCGTCACCCGCTGGGACCGTGCGGCGGCGCGGGCCGGAATGCTGTGCGCCCCGCTGGCCGGTCTGGTCGTGGGGGTCCTCGCGGCGGTGCCCGGCAGCCTGCTGCTGCTGTCCGGCTCGGGCCCGCTGCTCGCCGCCGTGGTCTGCGCCGCGGTGCCGGCCGCCCTGACCAGGGGGCTGCACCTCGACGGTCTCGCGGACACCGCCGACGGCCTCGGCAGCGGGAAACCGGCAGCGGACGCGCTGCGGATCATGAAGCAGTCCGACATTGGGCCGTTCGGTGTGATCACCCTGCTGTTCACGCTGCTCGCGCAGGTGGCGGTCCTTCAGCAGCTGTACGCGCAGAGCTGGACGCGGGGCGCGGCGGCGGCCGTCGTGGCGGGCGTCGTCGCCCGGCTCGCCCTCACCCTCGCCTCCCGCGACGGGGTCCCGGCGGCCCGCCCGGAGGGGCTGGGCGCCGCGGTGGCGGGCGCGGTGCCGGTCCGGGGCGCGATGGCGGTCGCGCTCGTGACGGTGGCGGGCTGCGCGGGCGCGGGAGCGCTGCTCGGCGGGTACGGGGCGCTCAGGTACGGGCTCGCCTCGCTGGCCGCTCTCGCGGTCGCCCAGCTGCTCCTGCGGCACTGCGTGCGGCGCTTCGGCGGGGTGACCGGCGATGTGTTCGGGGCGCTGGCGGAGACGGCGGCGACCGTGACGCTGGTGGGGCTGGCGCTCGGCTGAGGCGTCCCGGTCAGGCCCCGGCCGCCGGGCACCGCTCGCGCCAGACGCCGAGCTCGTACTTCTTGAGCAGCGAGCTCAGCCCCAGCCGCCGGGAGTCCGCGCAGAACCGTGCCACGGGCAGCTCGTACTCCACGTGGAAGACCGCCTTGCCCGCCTTCACGAACGGGCTGAGCTCCTCGCACTCCTCGTACTGGGCGCACTGCTCGTTCACCGCGAAGTCGAAGTCCCCCACCAGCTCCGGGATCTGCGGGAGGTCGTTCTTCAGGCCGACGGCCATGCCGTGGCGGTGGGCGGCGCGGGCGACGAGCCGGTTGTAGCGCAGCTGGTGGGCGGCGGTCAGCGGGAAGCCGGAGCGGTTGCGGTAGCCGTCCATGTTGTCGGGTTCCACCGCGTCGAAGCCCTTCTTCGCGCACATCGCGATCCGGGCCTCCATCAGCGGCTCCAGCACGTCGGTGCGGCGGATGTCGAGCCACCGCTCCCCCGCCCAGCCGTTGCTCTTCCCCAGGACCGCCGCCGGGAAGTCGTCCGCGTCCGGGCGGAACTCCTCCCAGGCGCCGGTGGAGAGGTAGCAGATGACCTTGCGCCCCTTGCGGTGCAGCCCGGCCACCTGGGACGCGTCGTGATCGAAGCCGTCGATGTCGTACACCGGGGCGTCCACGGTGGTGTCCAGCCGGCCGGAGAGCTGCCACTGCCAGTCGGTGCCCGGCTCGGGCTGCCAGCGGGCCCCGGCGGACCGTCCGGCCCCGGCGGATTCCGGCGCCGAGGTGCAGCCCGCCAGCACGGCCAGCAGAATCAGTACGGCGACGGGCAGCACGGCCGGCCCTCCGGTCACCCTTGCGGTCGGCCGCTCGCGCATCGTTCTCCCAGCTCACCAACGTGCCGCCAACCGTGTTGCGGTCGTGGCCCGTTCCCCCCGGGAAGATCATCCCGGCAGGACAACCGTACGACGGCCCGGACACGTACTCGGCCCGCCGCCGTGATCCGTCACCAAGGGCGCGCGTAGGCTCATTCCCGGCACAATGCGGCGGCGCCTACGATGCGCCGGGCACGGTCGGCCCGCCCTCTCAGCCAACACAGGCCAACACGGACCGGGCACAGAACTCAACGGAAGCGAGATTTCACCACCGTGACTGCTCTCACTCTCAGCACCTCCGGTGCGGCGACACTGCGCGCCGACGCACTCGTCGTCGGCGTCGCCAAGGGCGACAAGGGCCTGGTCCTCGCACCGGGCGCCGAGGCCGTCGACAAGGCGTTCGGCGGAAAGCTCGCCGCCGTCCTGGAGACCCTGGGCGCCAGTGGTGCCGAGGGCGAACTGACCAAGCTCCCCGCGCCCGACGGCCTGAAGGCCCCGGTCGTCATCGCGGCCGGACTCGGCCCGGTCCCGGACAAGGACGGCGCCTACGACGCCGAGGCGCTGCGCCGGGCCGCGGGCTCCGCCGCCCGCTCGCTCACCGGCTCCAAGAAGGCCGGCTTCGCGCTGCCCATCGGCACCGTCGAGGACGCCGAGGCCATCGCGGAGGGCGCCCTGCTGGGCGCGTACGCCTTCACCGCCTACCAGCGCGGCGAGAACAAGCTCGCCACCAAGGCCTCCAGTGGCGCCAAGCTGCCGCTCGCCGAGGTGGCCGTGCTCGGCGCCAAGCCCCGCGACAAGGCGTTCAAGGCCGCCGCGGAGCGTGCCGTCGCCCTGGTCGAGGAGATCAACCGCGCCCGCGACCTGATCAACACCCCGCCGAACGACCTGTACCCCGAGTCCTTCGCCGCCGTGGCCACCGCCGCCGGCAAGGAGCACGGCGTCAAGGTGCAGGTGCTCGACGAGAAGGCGCTCGTCAAGGGCGGCTACGGCGGCATCCTCGGTGTCGGCCAGGGCGCGTCCCGCGGCCCGCGCCTGGTGAAGCTCGCCTACACGCACCCGAAGGCGGAGAAGACCCTGGCCCTGGTGGGCAAGGGCATCACCTACGACTCGGGCGGCATCTCGCTGAAGCCGGCCGGCCACAACGAGACGATGAAGTGCGACATGGCCGGCGCCGCCGCCGTGTTCGCCTCCGTCGTCGCGGCCGCCCGCCTGGGCCTGCGCGTCAACGTCACCGGCTGGCTGGCGCTGGCGGAGAACATGCCGTCGGGCAACGCCACCCGCCCCGGTGACGTGCTCAACATGTACAGCGGCAAGACCGTCGAGGTGCTCAACACGGACGCCGAGGGCCGTCTGGTCCTGGCCGACGCGCTGACCCGCGCCTCCGAGGAGAAGCCGGACGCGATCGTCGACGTGGCGACCCTGACCGGCGCGATGGTGCTGGCCCTGGGCAACCGCACGTTCGGCATCATGGCCAACGACGACGCCTTCCGCACCTCGATCCACGAGATCGCCGAGGAGGTCGGTGAGGCCTCCTGGCCGATGCCGCTCCCCGCCGACCTGCGCAAGGGCATGGACTCCCCGACCGCCGACATCGCCAACATGGGCGAGCGGATGGGCGGCGGCCTGGTGGCCGGTCTGTTCCTGAAGGAGTTCGTGGGCGAGGGCATCGCCTGGGCGCACCTGGACATCGCCGGTCCCGCCTTCCACGAGGGCGCCCCGTACGGCTACACGCCGAAGGGCGGCACCGGATCCGCGGTCCGCACCCTGGTGAAGCTGGCGGAGCGCACCGCGGCCGGAGACCTCGGCTGAGTACGTAGCTGATGGACGGCCCCGGGCATACGTCCGGGGCCGTCCGTGTTGCACCCACGGCACCGCTGCCGGGTCCGGGCGGGTTTCGCTCTCGACGAAATCAGCCCTCCCTACGCGGCGGTAACCCGCTGGGACGGACCATCGTCCGTCCCAGACCCGGGCCCCGCGTCCCGCCCACCGTCAACAAGTGCGAAGATGGGTTCTCGGCAGGACAGGGCCCCCACCACAGGGCCGAATGACAAAAGCGGCCGCACACCAGCCGACCGGCCGGTCACACCCCGATGACGGGGGCCCGGCGTACGGCGCACATGCATGGAGGACGTGACGTGGCGAACGACGCCAGCACCGTTTTCGACCTAGTGATCCTCGGCGGTGGCAGTGGCGGTTACGCCGCGGCCCTGCGCGGAGCGCAGCTGGGCCTGGACGTCGCTCTGATCGAGAAGGGCAAGGTCGGCGGCACCTGCCTGCACAACGGCTGTATCCCCACGAAGGCCCTGCTGCACGCCGGTGAGATCGCGGACCAGGCGCGCGAGGCCGACCAGTTCGGTGTCAAGGCCACCTTCGAGGGCATCGACATGGAGGCCGTCCACAAGTACAAGGACGACGTGATCTCGGGCCTGTACAAGGGTCTGCAGGGTCTCATCGCCTCCCGCAAGGTGCACTACATCGAGGGTGAGGGACGGCTCTCCTCCCCCACCTCGGTGGACGTGAACGGCCAGCGCATCCAGGGCCGCCACGTGCTCCTGGCGACCGGCTCCGTGCCGAAGTCGCTGCCGGGCCTGGAGATCGACGGCAACCGCGTCATCTCCTCGGACCACGCGCTGAAGCTGGACCGGGTCCCGAAGTCCGCGATCGTGCTGGGCGGCGGCGTCATCGGCGTCGAGTTCGCCTCGGCGTGGAAGTCCTTCGGCACCGACGTCACCATCGTCGAGGGCCTGAAGCACCTGGTCCCGGTCGAGGACGAGAACAGCTCGAAGCTTCTTGAGCGCGCGTTCCGCAAGCGCGGCATCAAGTTCAACCTCGGTACGTTCTTCCAGGGTGTCGAGTACACCCAGGACGGCGTCCGGGTGACCCTCGCCGACGGCAAGACGTTCGAGGCCGAGCTGCTGCTCGTCGCCATCGGCCGCGGCCCCGTCTCGCAGGGCCTCGGGTACGAGGAGGCCGGTGTCGCGATGGACCGCGGCTACGTCCTCGTCGACGAGTACATGCGGACGAACGTCGAGACCATCTCGGCCGTGGGCGACCTGGTCCCGACGCTCCAGCTCGCGCACGTCGGCTTCGCCGAGGGCATCCTCGTCGCGGAGCGGCTGGCCGGTCTGAAGACCGTTCCGATCGACTACGACGGTGTCCCGAAGGTGACGTACTGCCACCCCGAGGTCGCCTCCGTCGGCATCACAGAGGCCAAGGCCAAGGAGCTCTACGGAGCGGACAAGGTCGTCGCCCTCAAGTACAGCCTCGCGGGCAACGGCAAGAGCAAGATCCTCAAGACCGCGGGCGAGATCAAGCTCGTCCAGGTCAAGGACGGTGCCGTGGTCGGCGTCCACATGGTCGGTGACCGTATGGGCGAGCAGGTCGGCGAAGCCCAGCTGATCTACAACTGGGAGGCGCTGCCGGCCGAGGTCGCGCAGCTCATCCACGCCCACCCCACGCAGAACGAGGCGATGGGCGAAGCCCACCTGGCCCTGGCCGGCAAGCCTCTGCACTCCCACGACTGATCAGTCGACGGGCGCGACGACCGACCTACTTCCGCACATTCGTAAGGAGCAACTGAAACCATGTCGGTTTCCGTAACCCTTCCGGCGCTCGGCGAGAGCGTCACCGAGGGCACTGTCACCCGTTGGCTGAAGGCCGAGGGCGAGCGCGTCGAGGCCGACGAGCCGCTGCTCGAGGTATCGACCGACAAGGTCGACACCGAGATCCCGGCTCCCGCCTCCGGCATCCTGGCCTCCATCAAGGTCGCCGAGGACGAGACCGTCGAGGTCGGCGCCGAGCTGGCCACCATCGACGACGGCACCGGTGCCCCGGCCGCCGAGGCGGCTCCGGCCGCCGAGCCCGAGGCCGCCCCGGCACCGGCCGCCGAGGCCCCCGCGGCCGAGGCCCCCGCCGCCGCTCCGGCCCCCGCGGCCGAGGCCCCCGCCGCCGCCCCCGCCGGTGGTGCCTCCGGCACCGACGTCACCCTTCCGGCGCTCGGTGAGAGCGTCACCGAGGGCACCGTCACCCGCTGGCTGAAGGAGGTCGGCGAGGAGGTCACGGAGGACGAGCCCCTCCTCGAGGTCTCCACGGACAAGGTCGACACCGAGATCCCGGCCCCGGTTTCCGGTGTGCTGCTGGAGATCGTCGTCGCCGAGGACGAGACCGCCGAGGTCGGCGCCAAGCTCGCCGTCATCGGTGCTCCCGGTGCCGCTCCGGCTGCCGCTGCCCCGGCTCCGGCTGCTGCCCCGGCTCCGGCCGCTGCCGCTCCGGCTCCGGCCGCGCCGGCAGCTCCCGCCGCTCCGGCTCCGGCCGCGCCGGCTCCCGCTGCCCCGGCCCCGGCTCCGGCGGCTCCCGCGGCACCGGCCGCCGCTCCGGCCCCGGCCGCTCCGGCGCCCGCCGCCGCTGCTCCGGCTCCGGTCACCCCGGCGGCTCCGGCCGCCGCTCCGGCCGCGACCTCCGGGGACGACGGCGCGTACGTCACGCCGCTGGTCCGCAAGCTCGCCGCCGAGAACGGCGTCGACCTGGGCGCAGTCAAGGGCACCGGCGTCGGTGGCCGTATCCGCAAGCAGGACGTCGTCGCCGCCGCGGAGGCCGCCAAGGCCGCCGCCGCCCCGGCCCCCGCCGCCGCTGCTGCTCCGGCCGCCTCCAAGGCGCCGAAGCTGGAGGCCTCTCCGCTGCGCGGTCAGACGGTCAAGATGACCCGCATGCGCAAGGTCATCGGCGAGAACATGATGAAGGCGCTGCACTCGCAGGCCCAGCTGACGACGGTCGTCGAGGTCGACGTCACCAAGCTGATGAAGCTGCGCAACAAGGCGAAGGACGCCTTCGCGGCCCGTGAGGGCGTCAAGCTCTCCCCGATGCCCTTCTACGTCAAGGCCGCCGCCCAGGCGCTGAAGGCCCACCCGGTCGTCAACGCCCGGATCAACGAGGACGAAGGCACGATCACGTACTTCGACTCGGAGAACATCGGCATCGCCGTGGACGCCGAGAAGGGTCTGATGACCCCGGTCATCAAGGGCGCGGGCGACCTCAACATCGCCGGTATCTCGAAGAAGACCGCCGAGCTGGCCGGCAAGGCCCGCGGTGGCGGCCTGACGCCGGACGACATGTCCGGTGCCACCTTCACCATCAGCAACACCGGCTCGCGCGGTGCGCTGTTCGACACCGTCATCGTGCCGCCGAACCAGGCAGCCATCCTGGGCATCGGCGCCACCGTCAAGCGTCCGGCCGTCATCGAGACCGAGGAGGGCACCGTCATCGGTGTCCGCGACATGACGTACCTCGCGCTCTCCTACGACCACCGTCTGGTGGACGGCGCCGACGCCGCCCGCTACCTGACCTCGGTCAAGGCGATCCTGGAGGCCGGTGAGTTCGAGGTCGAGCTCGGCCTCTGAGCACCGCGGTTGTAACCAGCCTCACCAGCGGCGCCCCCGTCCGGAACACTCCCGGGCGGGGGCGCCGCCGTATTGTCTAGACACCACCGGCCGCTCCGGCAGCCGAGTTGGGTGCAGGCAGCACCGGTTTGCCCGAAGGAGCCCCACATGACCCCGCCCGTCGTCCACTCGCTGCGCGAACAGATCCGCGAGCACATCGTGGACGGGATCGTCAGCGGGCGCTGGAAGCCGGGCGAGCGGATCGTGGAGCGGCGCATCGCCACCGAGCTGGAGGTCAGCCAGACGCCCGTGCGCGAGGCGCTGCGGGAGCTGGAGACGCTCCGGCTGATCGAGTCGGCCCCCAACAAGGGCGTCCGGGTCCGCAACCTCACCGCCGCCGATCTGGAGGAGAGCTACCCGGTCCGGGCCGGCCTGGAACAGATCGCGGCGGAGCTGGCGGCCCCGGGGCTGGGCGAGAACTGCTCACGGCTCGCCCCGCACGTCACGGCGCTGTACGAGGCCGACCGGCTCGCCGACGGGGAGGCCCAGGTGCGCCACACGGTCGGCTTCCACCGCGAGCTGGTCCGGGCGGCCGGCAACGCCGTACTGCTGCACACCTGGGAGGGGCTGGGCATCGAGGTGTTCACCGCCCTCTCGATCCGCTGGCTCGGCACGGTGCAGAAGTCGTACGCGGAGGAGCACGAGGCGCTCATCGAGGCGTTCCTGCGCAAGGACCCGGACATCGGCGTGCTGGTCAAGGCGCACGTGCTCGGGTGCGCCCCGCGCGCCTGAGCGGGACGGGCGCAGCGCCGGCCTTGGTGCGCATGTGACATGAGAGGCGCTCACCCGTGCAGACCGGCGCCCCTTTTATGCGCTATATCCCGTCACTGCGTGCCCTGTTCTGCGGCACGCCATGCCACTTTCTCCATATCGAGAAGTTTTGCCTTTCATCCTTTGATCGATCATCGATCGGAGACTTACAGTTCATCCGCGGGCCCACCGGCCCCATCGCCCTGTCCTGCCAGTCAGGGACCTTTCTCCACCCCCCTCCTCACCGGAAGGCGGCGATCATGACCGACCCCGTAGGAAAGCTTCCGAGCGAGCTCGACCAGCTCCCGGACCGCGACCCCGAGGAGACCGCCGAATGGGCGGCCTCCCTGGATGCCGTCACCAAGGCCGCAGGCCCGCACCGCGCCGCATACCTGATGCGC
This sequence comes from Streptomyces sp. NBC_00341, assembly GCF_041435055.1. NCBI lineage: Bacteria > Bacillati > Actinomycetota > Actinomycetes > Kitasatosporales > Streptomycetaceae > Streptomyces > Streptomyces sp. NBC_00341. The sequence goes on from NZ_CP108002.1 coordinate 2,248,742, forward strand.
CGCTCGCTCCAGCATGCCGAGGGCGCCGGTCTCGCGCTGCCCAAACTGCTGGAGACCGATTACGTCAACTCCATCCCGACCGCCGCCGAGCCCGCGTTCGACGGCGACCTGGAGATGGAATCGAAGATCACCGCGTGGAACCGCTGGAACGCGGCCGCGATGGTCACCCGGGGCTCCCGGTTCGGCGTCGGCGGCCACATCGCCACCTTCGCCTCCGCGGCCTGGCTGTACGAGACCGGCTTCAACCACTTCTTCCGCGGCAAGGAGGGAGACGGCTCCGGCGACCAGCTCTACATCCAGGGCCACGCCTCCCCCGGCATATACGCCCGCGCCTTCCTGGACGGCCGGCTCAGCGAGCAGCAGCTCGACAACTTCCGCCAGGAGGCGGGCGGCGAGGGTCTGCCCTCCTACCCGCACCCGCGGCGGCTGCCCTGGCTGTGGGAGTTCCCCACCGTCTCGATGGGCCTCGGCCCGCTCTCGGCGATCTACCAGGCGCGCTTCAACCGCTACCTGACCAACCGCAGCATCAAGGACACGTCGAACTCGCACGTCTGGGCCTTCCTGGGCGACGGCGAGATGGACGAGCCCGAGTCGACCGCAGCCCTCGCCCTCGCGGCCCGTGAGCAGCTCGACAACCTGACTTTCGTCATCAACTGCAACCTGCAGCGCCTCGACGGTCCGGTCCGCGCCAACTTCCGCGTGGTCCAGGAGCTGGAGGGCGCGTTCCGCGGTGCCGGCTGGAACGTCGTCAAGACGCTCTGGGGCAACGCCTGGGACGAGCTGTTCCAGCTCGACACCACGGGTGCGCTGGTGCGCCGGCTCCGGGAGGTCCCGGACGCGCAGTTCCAGACGTACGCCACCCGTGACGTCGCCTACATCCGCGAGCACTTCTTCGGCGCCGAGCCCGCGCTCGCCGAGCTGGCGAAGCTGCTCACGGACGCGAAGATCGCGGAGTGCTTCCACACCTCGCGCGGCGGCCACGAGGCCCGCAAGGTGTACGCGGCGTACCGGGCGGCCCTGGAGCACAAGGGTGCTCCGACGGTGATCCTGGCGCAGACGGTGAAGGGCTACACGCTCGGCTCCGGCTTCGAGTCGCGCAACGCCAACCACCAGATGAAGAAGCTCGACGGCAAGCAGTTCCGCGCCATGCGCGATCTGCTGGAGCTGCCGATCCCGGACTCGAAGCTGGACGAGGGCCTGGTGCCGTACGGCCACCCGGGCGCCGACTCCCCCGAGGTCCGCTACCTCCAGGAGCGCCGTGCCGCCCTCGGCGGCCCCGCCCCGGCCCGCCGGGTGCACGCGGTGGCGCTGCCCGCGCCCGAGGAGCGCGCGTTCGCCGCGCTGAAGAAGGGCTCCGGCAAGCAGGAGCTGGCCACCACGATGGCCTTCGTCCGGCTCGCCAAGGACCTGATGCGGGACAAGGAGACCGGCAAGCGCTGGGTTCCGATCGTCCCCGACGAGGCCCGCACCTTCGGTATGGAGGCGCTGTTCCCGTCGGCCGGCATCTACTCGCCGCTGGGCCAGACGTACGACCCGGTCGACCGCGACCAGCTGATGTACTACAAGGAAGCCAAGGACGGCCAGGTCCTCAACGAGGGCATCACAGAGGCCGGCGCGATGGCCGACTTCATCGCCGCGTCCACGTCGTACGCGACGCACGGCGAGCCGATGATCCCGTTCTACATCTTCTACTCGATGTTCGGCTGGCAGCGTACGGGCGACCAGTTCTGGCAGCTGGGCGACCAGCTCGGCCGTGGCTTCGTGGTCGGTGCCACGGCGGGCCGTACGACCCTGACGGGTGAGGGCCTCCAGCACGCGGACGGGCACTCGCACCTGATCGCGTCCACGAACCCGGCGTCGCTCAACTACGACCCGGCGTTCGCGTACGAGATCGCGGTGATCGTCCAGGACGGTCTGCGCCGGATGTACGGCCCCGAGGCCGAGAACGTCTTCTACTACCTGACGGTCTACAACGAGCCGAAGCCGCAGCCCGCGATGCCGGAAGGCGTCGAGGAGGGCATCGTCAAGGGCCTCTACCGGTTCAAGGAGGGCACGCCCGCGAAGGCGGACGCGCCGCGCCTCCAGCTGATGGCGTCCGGTACGGCGATCCACTGGGCCCTGGAGGCCCAGGAGCTGCTGGCCGCGGACTGGGGTGTCACGGCCGACGTCTGGTCCGCCACCTCGTGGGGCGAGCTGCGCCGCGACGCGCTGGAGTGCGACGAGGCGCTGCTCCGCGGTGAGCAGCGGACGCCGTACGTGACCCAGGCGCTGGAAGGCGCACCGGGTCCGGTCCTCGCGGTCAGCGACTGGATGCGCGCGGTGCCGGACCAGATCAGCCAGTGGGTGGAGCAGGACTGGTCCTCGCTCGGTACGGACGGCTTCGGCCTCTCCGACACCCGCGAGGCGGCCCGCCGCCACTTCGGCGTGGACGCGCAGTCGGTCACCGTCGCGGCACTGGCCCAGCTGGCCCGTCGCGGCGAGGTGCCGGCGTCTGCGGTCAAGGACGCGCGCGAGCGGTACGGGCTCTGACGGCCCGGAGGACGGGGCGCGGGCCCACCCTGCTCCCCGTCCTCCGTTTCTTCCAGCCCGTCCGGCAGAGGCTCTGTCCTCAATCGCCGGACGGGCTTGTTTTCTGCGGGGTTCTCCGGCCTGAGGCCTTGTCCTCAATCGCCGGACGGGCTTGATTTCTGCGGGATTCCCCGACCTGAGGCCTTGTCCTCAATCGCCGGACGGGCTTGATTTCTGCGGGATTCCCCGACCTGAGGCCTTGTCCTCAATCGCCGGACGGGCTTGATGTGCCTGCCGAGCGATTTCATGCGCGGCAGGGCGCACCCCCAGCCCGTCCGGCGATTGAGGACAGCTTTTGAGCCCGGCCGGCGTTTGAGGCCTCATTTCAAGCCCGGCCGGCGTTTGAGGCCACGTTCCAAGCCGGCCGGCGATTGAGGCCACCCGTCAAGCCCGGCCGGCGTTTGAGGCCACACTTCAAGCCCGGCCGACGCTTGAGGCCAAACCCAGCCCGGCCGGCGATTGAGGCCGCCCAGGCGCGCCGGGCCGCAGGCACACGTACCCCTCACCGCGGCCACAATGGCCGCATGCGTGCTGCCCGGCTCATCAGAATGGTGCTGCTCCTGCAGCACCGCCCCGCCATGACCGCCGCCGAGCTGGCCCAGGAACTGGAGGTGTCGGAGCGGACCGTCACCCGGGACGCCCAGGCGCTCTCCGAGGCCGGGATCCCGGTCTACGCGGAGCGGGGGCGGGCGGGCGGGTACCGGCTCGTCGGCGGGTACCGCACCGGACTCACCGGGCTCGCCCGTGACGAGGCCGAGGCGCTCTTCCTCTCCGGGCTGCCCTCCGCGCTGCGCGAGATGGGGCTGGCGGACGCCGGGGACGCCGCCCGGCTGAAGGTGTCGGCGGCCCTGCTGCCCTCCCTGCGGGACGCCTCGGCCGGGGTCAGCCGCCGCTTCCACCTGGACGCACCCGGCTGGTACCGGGAACCGGTCACCCCCGAGCTGCTGCCCGCCGTCGCCGAGGCGGTCCGGGACGACCGGACGGTGCTGGCGCGCTACCGGCGGCCCGGCCGGGACACCGAGGTGGAGCGGGAGCTGTCGCCGTACGGACTCGTGCTCAAGGCCGGGGTCTGGTACCTCTGCGCCCGCGCGGCGGACGACTTCCGGGTCTACCGGATCGACAGGTTCACGGCCGTCACCGTCTCTGACACCCGGTTCGTCCGGGACGAGAGCTTCGACCTGCCGGGGTTCTGGGACGAGCGCGCGGCGCAGTTCGCCCGGTCGATCCTGCGTACCGAGGTGACGCTGCGCCTCTCGGAGGCCGCGGCCGCCCGGCTGCCGCACACCGTGGACCGGGCCGCCGCCCACGACGCCCTGGCCGCGGCAGGCCCGCCGGGGCCCGACGGCTGGGTCACGGTCACTCTGCCGGTCGAGTCCCTGGATGTCGCGTACGGCCAGCTGCTCTCCCTGGGACCGGAGTTGGAGGTCCTGGAACCGGATGGGCTGCGGACCCGGTTCGCCGTCGCCGCCGAACGGCTGCACTCGCTCTACCGGCGGCCCCGGTAACGATCACCCCTGCGGTGGAGACCGTAAGGCTTCATTTCGGTGTCTCCGCGTGCATCGCCCGCCGCCAGGGCAGATGCTGGACCCGTGATGGACGAGACTGAATTCTGGGAGATCGTCGACAGCACCCGCGAGGCTGCTGACGGCGACCCCGAGGACCACGCCGATCTGCTGGTCGAACGGCTGGTGCAGCTCGATCCCGATTCCGTGCTGGACTTCGCCCGGCACTTCGAGGCCCGCTACAACCGCGCCTACCGCTGGGAGCTGTGGGGCGCCGCCGCCGTACTGCTCGGCGGGGCGAGCGACGACGCCTTCGACTACTTCCGCTGCTGGCTGATCGGTCAGGGCCGGGAGGTCTTCGAGGGCGCCGTACACGATCCGGACAGCCTCGCCGAGCTCCTCGACGACTTCGACGAGGAGCTGGACGGGGACGCGGAGGAGCTGGGCTACGCCGCCGACGAGGCGTACGAGCAGCTCACCGGGGTGGTCACGCCGGACCTCGGGCTGCCGCCCCAGCCCGCAGAGCCGGAGGGCATCCCGTTCAGCCTTGAGGACCACGCGGCCCTGGCCGAGCGCTTCCCGTCGCTCCAGGAGCGGTTCGGCGGCGTCTGAGCCCCACCGCCCCCGGGCCCCGGGTCCTGCCCAGCCCTCCCGCCCCGGTCAGTAGTGGGTGCCGCCGTCGATGCGGATCTCCGTACCGGTGATGAACGCGCCGTCCTGCGAGCCGAGCATCGCGACGACGCCCGCCACGGTGTCCGGGCTGGCGAAGCCCTCACCCAGGGCGGGGGACAGCTTCGCGAAGAGGGACATGTCGGCGTCGGCCGGGAGCCCCGGTCCGTTGCCGCTGGTCATGTCGGACGAGATCGAGCCGGGCGCGACGGCGGCGAACCGCAGCCCCTGCTTGCTGTACTCGGCGGCCAGCGCGTGGGTCATCGACTGGATGCCGCCCTTGCTCGCCGCGTAGGCGGACATGTAGGGGTGCGCGAAGCTCGCGGACGTCGAGGAGAAGTTCACGACGGCCGGACTGTCGCCCGCGAGCAGGGCCGGTATCGCCTCGCGGATCATCAGGAAGGTGCCGGTGAGGTTGACCGCGATGACCTTGTTGAAGAACTCCAGCGAGGTCTTGTGCGTGTGCTCGGAGCGCAGGATGCCCGCGGCGTTGACCAGCACGTCCAGCCCGCCGAGGGTGGCCACGGCGGCGGCGACACCGGTCCGCACGGCGGTCTCGTCCGAGATGTCCAGGACGGTGGTGGTGAGGCGCTCCGCGGTGCCGTCCGCCACGGCCTTGGCGTACGTGGCCTTCAGCCCCGCCTCGCTGACGTCGGCGGCGACCACGAGACCGCCCTCCGCGAGGACGCGGTGGACGGTGGCCCGTCCGATGCCGGAGCCCGCGCCGGTGATGAGTACGCGTCGGCGTTCGTAGCGGTTCATATGAGGTCTCCCGATCTCGAATCCCCCGATGACGATCTCTTTCACTGTCCACCGTACGCCTATGTGGCACGTTTTGCCATGACGGCATTTAGTGCACTCGTTCGATGCGATCCGGGCCCGGCCGGGGTAATCTGCGGGGAATGAACCCGCCGCAGCCGTCACTCACCGAACGCCGCAAGGCCGCGACCCAGCTGGACATCGCGCGCGCGGCCGCCGCGCTCTTCGCCGAGCGCGGCCCCGACGGCACCACCGCGGAGGACATCGCCCACCGGGCGGGCGTCGCGCTGCGCACCTTCTACCGCTACTTCCGCTCGAAGCAGGACGCGGTGGGGCCGCTGCTCACCGGCGGCGCCGAACGCTGGCAGGCACTGCTCGAAGCGGCGGAGCCGGGCGCACCGTTCGCCGGGGTCCTGGAGCGGGCGGTGACGGAGGCGCTCAGCCCCGGGGACGAGTACGCCGCGGAGCAGCTCGGCCAGACCCGCGGGCTGCTGCGGGCGGCGCAGGACGATCCGGCGCTGCGAGCCGTCTGGTACCGGGTCAACCAGGACTCGGAGGAGCGGCTGCTGCCGGTGCTGACCCGGCTGGCGGGCGACGCGGCGGACCCCCTGGAGATCCGGCTCGCCGCGGCCGCCGCCACGGACGCGGTACGGGTCGCCCTGGAGACCTGGGCGGGCACGGACGCCCCGGCGGCCGGGGCCGGCTCCCCCGCAGACCTCGCGGTGCGCTGCCTGCACGAACTCACCGGCGGAATGCGGCTGTTCAAGGACTGACCGAGCGCAGGGACCGGCTCAAGGGACTCAAGGAGCTCAAGGAGCTCAGGGCGCGAGCGAGCGCCCCATCAGCACGTCGTCGACATAGCGTCCGGCCAGGAAGAACTCACCGGGAAGCACCCCCTCGACGACGAACCCCTCAGAGGCGTACAGCGCCCGCGCGGGCGCGTTGTGCCCGAGCACCCGCAGGGTCATGCGGTTCGCGCCCTGGTCGCGCGCCGCCGCCATCGCCGCCCGCAGCAGCGCCCTTGCGATCCCCCGGCCGCGCGCCCAGTCGGCCACGGCCAGGCCCTGTATCTGGCGTACGTGCGTGTTGCAGGCCAGCGGGGTCGGCGGGACCAGCCTGGTGTACCCGGCCAGCCGCGTCCCGCCCGTCGCGTCCCGCGCCTCGGCCACCAGGAAGTCCGGCGGCCGGTGGTTCTCGTCGAAGAACGGGGCGTACGGGGGCTGCGGCCGGGGCGACACGGCGTGCAGCGTCGACCAGGTGGCGCGGTCCAGTTCACCGAGCGCGGCTTCGTCGGAGAGGACCGAGGGACGGACGGAGTGGGCCGGGTGCGTATGAATCTCGGACATGCGCGCAACTGTGCCACGCCCCCTTCGGCCCGTCCGGTACGGCAGGATGGCCCCATGCCGCACTCCCGTATCGCTGTCACCGGATCGACCGGACTCATCGGAGCGGCCCTGGTGCGCTCCCTGCGCACCGACGGGCACGAGGTGGTCCGGCTGGTCCGGCACCCCGCCCGGTCGGGCGACGAGGTGGAGTGGGACCCGAAACGGAGCTACGTCGACGTGGCCGGACTGGTGGGCTGCGACGCCGTCGTCCATCTCGCCGGGGCCGGGGTGGGCGACCACCGCTGGACCGAGTCGTACAAGCGTGAGATCCGGGACAGCCGGGTGCTGGGCACCGCAGCGATCGCGGAGGCCGTCGCCTCGCTCGACACCCCGCCGAAGGTGCTCCTGGCCGGTTCCGCGATCGGCTTCTACGGCGACACCGGTGACCGGGCGGTCGACGAGAGCGCGCCGCCCGGCGACGGGTTCCTGCCGTCGGTGTGCGTGGAGTGGGAAGAGGCCACGGCCGCCGCGCAGGAGGCGGGGGTGCGGACCGCGCACGCCCGCACCGGACTGGTCGTCGCTCGGGAGGGCGGGGCCTGGGGCCGGCTCTTCCCGCTCTTCCGCGCGGGGCTCGGCGGGCGGCTGGGCGACGGGCGGCAGTACTGGAGCTTCATCGCGCTGCACGACCACATCGCGGCCCTGCGGCACATCCTCGACACCCCCGAGCTGTCCGGCGCGGTGAACCTGACCGGCCCCGACCCCGTCACCAACGGCGAGGTGACGGCGGCGATGGGCCGGGTGCTGCGCCGGCCGACCCTGTTCACCGCGCCCGCGCCCGCGCTGCGGATCGCCCTGGGCGAATTCGCCGGGGATGTGCTGGGCAGTCAGCGGGTGCTGCCGGGGCGGCTGCTGGACACGGGGTTCTCGTTCGCCTTCCCCGGGATCGACGCCGCCATCCGCGCGGCACTGCGCTGATCCGGCCCTCCGCGCACCACGGCGACGGGTCCGCCACCACCCCCGGCCGACTCGGATCCCGGGCCCCGGAAGCCCCAACGACGCCAGGAACCCCACCCGTAGTCGGATTCAGACGGATGTGCGACCCCGTGCACCGGTGCCCCGGTGCGCGCGACTGCGCCGATAACCGGCCGCACTCCTAGCCTCATGGCGAACTCGCGCATTTCGGTGGCCTGTTGAGGGCACAACCCTCCCACCAATCGCGCCGACTCGGGGAGGGCACGTGCTCAGCACGGCACACCACGCGGACGTCGTCATCATCGGGGCCGGGATCGCCGGCCTGGCAGCGGCTCACCAGCTGACCAGCGCGGGAGTGAGCGTCAGCGTCCTGGAGGCCGGCCCCCGGGTCGGCGGCCGGATGATGACGGAGGAGGTCGACGGGTTCCGGCTCGACCTCCTCGGCCCGCTCCTCAACACCTCCTATCCGGAGCTGTACGCGGCCCCGGGACTGGACGATCTCGTCCTGCGGAACTTCGCCCCCGGCGTGCTCGTCCACAGCGAGGGCCGCCGCCACCGCACCGGTGAGATACGGAGCGCCCGGGGCGCGCGCAATGCCCGCGGCGCGCTCAAGGCGGCGCGCGCGCTCGCGAGTGCCCCCAGGGCGCCGCTCGGCGGGGCCATCACCGGGGCCATGGGCGGCGCGATAGACCAGGCCAGGCTCGGCGCGGCACTGTCCCGGCTGGCCGCCACCCCCCGGGCGCGGGTGCTGGCCCGGCCCGAACGGACCGCGCTGGAAGCCCTGTCCGGCCGCGGCCTGTCCTCCCGTACGCTCAACGGCTTCGTGCGCCCGCTGCTCACCGCGCTGCTCAGCGACCCCGGACTCAGCACGTCCAGCCGGTGCGCCGATCTGGCCCTGCGCAGCTACGCGAGCGGCAGGCTCTGCGTGCCGTCGGGGGGTTCGGGCACGCTGCCCGAGCTGCTGGCGGCGGCGCTGCCGCCCGGCACGGTACGGACGGGCGTCCATGTCACGGCCGCCGACATCACCTCGGTGCGCACCAAGGAGCACGGCGAACTGGGCTGCCGCTCCCTGCTGCTGGCCACCGGCGCGGGCGCCGCCGCCGAACTGCTGCCCGGTCTGCGGGTGCCGTCCTTCCATCCGGTGACGGTGCTTCACCACACCGCCCCGGCTCCCCCGCAGACCGGCGCGTCCCTGGTGCTGGATGCCGACCGCTCGGGCCCGGTCGCGCACACCGCGGTGATGAGCGAGGTCGACCCCGCCCGTGCCCCGCACGGCCGGACGCTGGTCAGCTCGACGGTGCTCGGCACCCCGCCGCCCGATCTGGACCGCGCGGTCCTGGCCCATCTGGCCGTGCTGCACGGCACACCGACGGACGACTGGGAGTTGCTGGCCGTCCACCACGACCCGGAGGCGGTGCCCGCCATGGCGGCCCCGCACGACCCCCACCGCCCGGTCCGGCTGCTCGCGGGGCTGTACGTCTGCGGCGACCACCGCGACACGAGTACGGTCCAGGGGGCGCTGTCCTCGGCCCGCCGCGCGGCCGGGGCGATCCTCACCGACCTGGGCGTACGGCCGGGCCGCACAAGCGCCACCGCGTTCCCGGAGGCGGCGTAGGCCGTGTCCGCGAGGGCGCCGGCCTCAGCCGAGTGCGGCGACCCGCTCCCGGTACCCGCGTACCGGGGCGGCGTCCCGGAACGGTTCGAGCCGGCGCTCGAAGTCGCGTACGTACTCGGTGGCGCGCACCGAGCGCATCTCGGTGGCCTGCTGAGCGGCCTCCGCGCCCAGTCGGCAGGCCTGGTCGAGCTCCCCCAGCCCGAGCCGGGCGGAGGCCAGCACCACCCGGCAGAACAGCCGGCTGCGGGCGTACCCGGGGGCGCGCAGCTGTAGCGAGCGCTCCGCGTGCTGCGCGGCGGCCCGGTACTGCTGGAGGTCCCGGTGGCAGTGCCCGAACTCGTCGGCGAGCTGGGCCTCGTCGAAGTAGCGCGCCCAGTGCGGCACTTCGTCCCCCGGGCGCGATACCTCCAGCGCGCGCTCGGCCCGCGCCAGTGAGGCCACGCAGGCCTTGGCCTCCCCGAGGACGCCGTGCCCGCGCGCCTCGACCGCGTGCAGCAGGGCCAGTACCACGTTCGGCGCCGCCGAGCCGATGCCCTGCTGGGCCACCCGCGCCAGCTGCACCGCTTCCCTGCCGTGTCCGAGGTAGACGGCCTGCCTGCTCATGGTGATCAGGACGTAGCTGCCGTAGGCCCGGTCCCCGGCGGCCTGGGCCAGGCGTAAGGACTGCACGAAGTACCGCTGGGCGAGCCCGTGCGCGGCGATGTCGTACGAGGTCCAGCCCGCGAGGCGGGTCAGATCGGCGGCGGCGGCGAACAGCCGTCGGCCGGTGGCCTCGCCGTAGGTGCCGCGCAGCATCGGTTCCGTCTCGTGCTCCAGGTACCGCACCAGGGCCTGGCGGGCATGGCCGCCGCCGTAGGCGTTGTCGAGGGTGCGGAAGAGTTCGGCGACCGACCGGAGAGCGGCGACGTCGCCGCTGCTGACCTTCTGGCCGGAGCCCCGTTCCGTCTGCCGCTGCCGGGGCACGCCGGGGACACCCGGGGCGTGCGGTGTCCCCGGCGTCCCCGGCGGGACGAGGGCTCCCGGAAGCCCGTGGGCCCCGGGTGTGCCGGACGGCCGGACCGGGGCGGGCCCCCGGGGACCGGGCCTGCCGCCGGGACCGGGAACCCCGCCCTGCTCGGGCACCGCGCCGAGACCGCCACCGGGGTGCCCGTTCACGCCGTAGCCGCCGTAGCCGCCGTTCGGTCCGGACGTTCCACGCGAGCCGCCGGGTGCCTGGGTGCCGGGGATCCGGCCGGCCGGGCCGGTACCGGGAGCACCACCGGCCCTCACCGGTCCGCCGGCCGCCCCCACGGCCGCTCCGGGCTCGACGCCGCGCGCCACCCACTCGTCCGCCCGGCCGATCAGCCAGTCCCGGCTGGGGACGACCAGGCCTGCCGGGGTGAAGGCGATCTTCCGCAGCTCCGCATGGCTGCCGGAGTCCTTCCGCCACAGCCCGCTGACGATGTCGACCGCCTCTGCGGGGGTGGCGGCGAACTCCAGGCCCGCGTAGACCGGGGCGCAGGCGTCGAGGCCCAGGTCCTGGGCGGAGAGTCTGCGCCCCAGCCGCCGGGTGAAGACCTCCGCGATCAGTGCCGGGGTGGTCCCGCGCGGCTGCTGTCCGCGCAGCCAGCGGGTCACGGAGGTCTTGTCGTACCGCAGGTCCAGGCCGTGTTCGAGGCCGAGCTGGTCCACCCGGCGGGCGAGGCCGGCGTTGGAGAACCCGGCTTCGGTGATGAGCGAGGCGAGTCGGCGGTTGGGCGTGCGCTGCGGAGGTCGATCCGACATCAGCTGTACGGTCTCCTGCCTTCGGGGCCGGGCGGGCAGCCCTTATGGAACGGCGCGAATTTAGCGGCCTCCGGGGCGACCTCGGCCACCTTCGCTTCACTTTCATCCGATCGTGTGAGGATTGCGGAGAAGCTGACGAGAACCACCTGCCCGGTCGGCACCCGAACGCCGGTCGTACAGTTGCGGGTGGCGCGATTCGGTGCATGGTGACGTGGCGCGGGGACACTTCCCGGCTTCCGGCACCGCAAGGAGAAAGGCTGCTGCCGTGACTGAGCTTCGGTTCGTCCGTCTGGGATTCGGCGAGGAATCCGTCGACTACCGGGAGGCCTGGCAGAAGCAGCGCGAGGTGCACGCGGCGCGGTTCGAGGACACCGTCCCCGACACCTGCCTGCTGCTGGAGCACCCGCCCGTCTACACGGCGGGCCGGCGCACGCTCGACAGCGAGCGCCCCCTGGACGGCACGCCGGTCATCGACGTGGACCGGGGCGGCAAGATCACCTGGCACGGGCCGGGCCAGCTGGTCGGCTACCCCATCCAGAAGCTGCCGCGCCCGGTGGACGTCGTCGCGCACGTCCGCCGCCTGGAGGACGCGCTGATCCGCACGGCGGCCGATTTCGGGGTGGCGACCAGCCGGGTCGAGGGCCGCAGCGGCGTCTGGGTGCTCGGGGACCCGGTCGAGGAGCGTCCGGCGATCGGCGGCCTCTCCCTGGACTTCGACCCCAGGCTCCAGGACGAGGAGTTCGACGCCCGGCTGAACGGCCCCGAGTACGCCCCGTCCAACGCCGGACAGCGCCGCGAGGACCGCAAGCTTGCCGCGATCGGCATCCGGGTCGCCAAGGGCGTGACGATGCACGGTTTCGCGCTCAACGTGAACCCGGACAACACCTCCTTCGACCGGATCGTGCCGTGCGGCATCCGGGACGCGGGCGTCACCTCACTGGCGTACGAGCTGGGCCGCGATCTCACGATCACGGACGTGCTCCCGGTCGTCGAGAAGCACCTGCGGGACGTCCTGGAGAACGCCGAACTCGCTCCGCGCGTCATCGAGCGCCCTGTCGATGCCGTGGCCACGGCGTGACGCTCGGAACACGGCACCGGGAATAGGCCCTGCCGGCCACGGGTTGGTCCAGACGTAAAGCCGCATGAACCACGGGCGTACCCTGGTGTTCGCCGAAGAATCCAATGCAGTGAAAGCAAAGGGGAGTGCCGGAGTGTCCGCTGTCGCACCCGACGGGCGCAAGATGCTGCGCCTTGAGGTCCGGAACAGCCAGACCCCCATCGAGCGGAAGCCCGAGTGGATCAAAACCCGGGCGAAGATGGGCCCCGAGTACAACCAGCTGCAGAAGCTCGTGAAGAGCGAGGGTCTGCACACGGTGTGCCAGGAGGCGGGCTGCCCCAACATCTTCGAGTGCTGGGAGGACCGCGAGGCCACGTTCCTCATCGGCGGCGACCAGTGCACCCGGCGCTGTGACTTCTGCCAGATCGACACGGGCAAGCCGCTGGCGCTGGACCGGGACGAGCCCCGCCGCGTCGGTGAGTCCGTCGTCACGATGGACCTGAACTACGCCACCATCACCGGCGTCGCCCGCGACGACCTGGAGGACGGCGGTGCCTGGCTGTACGCGGAGACCGTGCGCCAGATCCACGCGCAGACGGCGGAGCGGGAGGGCGGCTACACCAAGGTGGAGCTGCTGATCCCCGACTTCAACGCCGAGCCCGCGCAGCTCGCGGAGGTCTTCTCCTCGCGCCCCGAGGTGCTGGGGCACAACGTGGAGACGGTGCCGCGGATCTTCAAGCGGATCCGCCCCGGCTTCCGGTACGAGCGTTCCCTGGAGGTCATCACCCGGGCCCGCGAGGCCGGTCTGGTGACCAAGTCCAACCTGATCCTCGGCATGGGCGAGACCCGCGAGGAAGTCAGCCAGGCGCTCCGGGACCTGCACGACGCGGGTTGCGAGCTCATCACGATCACGCAGTACCTGCGGCCGACCCCGCGCCACCACCCGGTCGAGCGCTGGGTGAAGCCGCACGAGTTCGTGGAGCTCAAGGACGAGGCCGACGCGATCGGCTACTCCGGTGTGATGTCCGGGCCGCTGGTCCGTTCCTCGTACCGCGCGGGCCGGCTCTTCCAGCAGGCGGTCGAGCGGCGCGACGCAGCCGCCGTCGCGCCGACCGCGTAGCCGGACGCCCGTGTGAAACCGGGCACAAGTAGTTACTGAGCAGTAATAGCTGATTCGGCGCGGCCCGTCCGCTCCTCGCAGGTCGGAGGCGCAGATGGGCCGCGCCGACGTGCGCGGCGCCGCTATCAAGGTTTCATTGGTGTTTGACCGACCGGTCATGCGCTGGTAACACCGAGCAGTGACCCTGGATGCACGCAGCGCAGTGGCTTCCCGGCCGCTGGCCACGCCGCTTCCGTATCCAGTCCGCGCAACACAGTCCGCCCACTGAGCGCCGCTCAGTCCGCGCATCCGTTCCGAGGGGACTTCCACGATGCAGGCCGCGCCGGTACGCGCCACAGCCATTCCGACCGTCACCAACGCCCTCCGCGCCGTCGAGTCGCTGCTGCTGAGCAGCGGCCAGCGCACCGCCCGCCGCAATGCCTGGACCGCCGTCCTGGAGGACCGCCGCCGGGCCAAGGACCGGGTCGAGTCCGAGTCCGTACTGGAGGCCGTGGCCGAGCACCGTTCTTAGGCCACGTAAACTTCATTGCATGGCGAGGAAGGCAAAATCCACTGAAGGCGCGGACAGCGCCGAGAACGCGGGGCGACTCAAGCAGATCGCCCTGACCTACAAGATGACCAGGCGGACCGACTCCAAGATCGGTCTTGTCGTCGCGGGTGTGGGAATCGTCACCTTCGGTGTCCTCCTCGCGATCGGTTTCTTGATCAACCACCCGATCTACGTGGGCATCCTGGGCTTCGTGCTCGCCCTCCTCGCGATGGCGATCGTCTTCGGGCGGCGTGCCGAGCGGGCCGCCTTCGGGCAGATGGAGGGGCAGCCGGGCGCCGCCGCGGCGGTACTGGACCGCGTGGGCCGCGGCTGGTCCACGACGCCCGCGGTCGCGATGAACCGCAGCCAGGACGTCGTCCACCGCGCCGTGGGCAAGGCGGGCATCGTGCTGGTGGCGGAGGGCAACCCGAACCGGGTGAAGTCCCTGCTCGCGGCCGAGAAGAGGAAGATGGCCCGCATCGTGGTCGACGTACCGGTGCACGACATCATCGTCGGCAACGACGAGGGCCAGGTGCCGCTCAAGAAGGTGCGCACCAAGATGCTGAAGCTGCCGCGTGTCCTGACCGGCCCCCAGGTGACCGCCGCCAACGACCGGCTGCGCGCGATGGGCGACCTGATGAGCAACATGCCGCTGCCGAAGGGCCCGATGCCGAAGGGCATGCGGATGCCGCGCGGCGGAAAGATGCGCTGACGTACGGAGCGGGCATCCGGATGCGCGGAGGGCGGGTCACGAACTCCTGGTTCGTGACCCGCCCTCTGCGCATCCGTGTGTGCGCACGTCCTACGCGTCGTATCCCGTCTCAGCCGCGGATCTGGACGGCGCGGGCCAGCCGGTCGTGCAGCCCACGGCCGTCGCGGTCCCAGACCAGGGCCGGGATCACCAGGCACAGCAGCACGGTGCGCACCAGCACCCTCCCGAGCCCCAGCCGCCCGCCACCCTCTGCGACGACCCTGATGCCCATGAGGCGCTTGCCGGGCGTGCAGCCGATGGTGCCGACGGTGAGCAGGCTCAGTACGAGGAAGATCCCCACCGCCCAGTTGCCGGCCGCCTGCTGGTCACCGCGAGCGAACAGCCCGTATGCGATCACCATGCACAGGGCCCAGTCGACGAAGATCGCGCCGAAGCGGCGGCCGAGCGGCGCGGCGGCCCCGGGCCCCTGCTCGGGGAGCCCGAGCCGCTTGCCCCGGTACCCGAAGTCCGCGCCCATGTCCTCGGCGGCCGCACGCGGCCCGGAGAGCCACGATCCGATTGCTTGCCTGTTGTCCACCCGACCACGGTACTGCGCCCGCCCCGGCCCCCTGCCGGGCGGGTGGAACAGCCGCGTTCCCGCACCCCGGGGAAACCGGCCCGGAACCGGTCACCGCACGGTCACGAGGCGCTACTCACACCCGGCCCGGTTAACTTCAGCGAAACAAATGGGTCATGCTTGAGAAATCCGGTCTGCCTATGGTCGGGTCCAGCGTGTGCCACCGCACTGGCCGCACAACGAGCTGCAACCCCGTCCCACCCCGGGCCGGGAGTAGGAGGAGTTGGATGTTCCAGAACGCCGACGACGTGAAGAAGTACATCGCCGACGAAGACGTCAAGTTCATCGACGTCCGGTTCTGCGACCTGCCCGGTGTGATGCAGCACTTCACCATCCCGGCGGCGGTCTTCGACCCGACCGAGGAGCTCGCCTTCGACGGCTCGTCGATCCGCGGCTTCCAGGCCATCCACGAGTCCGACATGGCGCTCCGCGCGGACCTGTCGACCGCCCGTGTCGACCCCTTCCGCCGCGACAAGACCGTCAACATCAACTTCTTCATCCACGACCCGATCACCGGCGAGCAGTACAGCCGTGACCCGCGGAACGTGGCCAAGAAGGCCGAGGCGTACCTCGCCTCCACCGGCATCGCCGACACCGCGTTCTTCGGTCCCGAGGCCGAGTTCTACGTCTTCGACAACGTCCGCTTCCAGACGTCGGCGAACGAGAGCTTCTACCACATCGACTCCGAGGCCGGCGCCTGGAACACCGGGTCCGAGGACAACAACCGCGGCTACAAGGTCCGCTACAAGGGCGGCTACTTCCCGACCCCGCCGGTGGACCACTTCGCCGACCTGCGTGCGGAGATCTCCCTGGAGCTGGACAAGAACGGCCTCCAGGTCGAGCGCCAGCACCACGAGGTCGGCACCGCCGGCCAGGCCGAGATCAACTACAAGTTCAACACGCTGCTCGCCGCGGCCGACGACCTGATGCTCTTCAAGTACATCGTGAAGAACGTCGCCTGGCGCAACGGCAAGACCGCGACCTTCATGCCGAAGCCGATCTTCGGTGACAACGGCTCGGGCATGCACGTCCACCAGTCCCTGTGGGCCGGCGGCGACCCGCTGTTCTACGACGAGCAGGGCTACGCGGGCCTCTCGGACATGGCGCGCTACTACATCGGCGGCATCCTGAAGCACGCCCCGTCGCTGCTGGCGTTCACCAACCCGACGGTGAACTCCTACCACCGCCTGGTCCCCGGCTTCGAGGCCCCGGTCAACATGGTCTACTCGCAGCGCAACCGCTCCGCCGCGATGCGCATCCCGATCACGGGCTCCAACCCGAAGGCCAAGCGCGTCGAGTTCCGCGCCCCGGACCCGTCGTCCAACCCGTACCTCGCCTTCTCGGCCCTCCTGATGGCCGGCCTGGACGGCGTGAAGAACAAGATCGAGCCGCCGGAGCCGATCGACAAGGACCTCTACGAGCTGGCTCCCGAGGAGCACGCCAACGTCCAGCAGGTCCCGACGTCCCTCCCGGCCGTCCTCGACGCCCTTGAGGCCGACCACGAGTACCTCCTCGCCGGCGGCGTCTTCACGCCCGACCTGATCGAGACGTGGATCGACTTCAAGCGTACGAACGAGATCGCCCCGATCCAGCTCCGCCCGCACCCGCACGAGTTCGAGCTGTACTTCGACCTCTAGGCGGCGGAGTCCGTCACCGGTCGGTTTCCGTGCCTTGTGCACCGGGGCGGACCGCGTGCCTGATTCGCCGGCGTGAGCCGACAGCATGGGCGAGGGCCGCTACCCCGTGATCGGGGCAGCGGCCCTCGCCCGTGTCAGTGCCGGTGCCGGTGCCGCACCATGCGCAGGTACGCGTAGCTCTCGCCCTCGCGCGGCGCCCGGGTCCAGGAGCGCGGGGTGAACGTGCTGAGCCTGCCCCGGGTCAGCGCGAAGCGGGGGAGCGCGAGTCCGAGTTCGGTGTGCAGGGCCTCCAGGGCACGCAGTTCGTTGTCCGGTGCGGGGTCCTCCGGCCGGAACAGGCGCTCGGGGTCCAGTGCCTCGGGTATGGCACCGGAACGCTGGATCTCCGTGCCGCGCACGGTGAACGCGTAGAGCTCCTGGCCCTGTTCGGCCACCGAAAGGTGGAACGTGAGCCGGCCGCCCGGGGCCGGGTGATCCGGGTCGCGCCACAGCACGGCCGCGCGTCCGGACGCGGAGGCGGGCGCGGCAGGGGACACGAACCGGTCGTTCAGGAACCGGGGGTGGCCGTCGAAGGCGAAGGACCAGGCGCCCGCGGTGCGGCCGACCGAGGCCACGCCCCGGTCCTCCCAGGGCTGCGGGGGTTCCCACCCGTCGTCCTTGGGCATGCGCCAGGGCACCATGCGCTGGTCGACGGGCGCGCTCAGGGTGGCATCCTCCTCGCCCAGCAGGGCGGGCAGCAGGGTGGGATCGGCCCCCTCGACCCAGACGCAGCGGTATCCGTCGAACGGCGGCCGGCGCGTCTCCGGCCCGGTCAGCCAGGCGAGGCCCGGCGGATCGAGGTCGGGCACCGGTCCGGGAGCGGGCCCGATCTCCCCGGCCCTCGGTGTCGCGAGGATCTCCCGCCCACGCTCCGGGGTGACCAGTTGGCCGAGCACCGGATCGGCGAGCAGCCCGACCGGGGCGATCAGCGAGGGGCCCGGGGCCTCCCATCCCGGAAGCGCCTCGCGCAGCACCCGCCACGCGGCGTCCGTCTCCCCCCAGCGGGCCGAGTCCCGGGCCCGGGAGACGGCGCGGCCCCAGGCGCCGGGGGGCTCGTAGCGATGGGAGCCGTCCCGCATCGCGCGCAGAGCGGCCTCGGCCGTGTCCCGCGCGACCCCACGGGCGGCCATCATCCCGAGCCAGTGGTCGTCACCGCCCCGCCTCGCGGGCTCCATGGCGTGCAGGGGCAGGAGCTCCGGCAGACAGCGCGGGTCTGCCACCAGCAGGCCGTAGTCCCGGTCGCCGCCGGGGGCCGTCAGGTGCCGGAGCTGGTTCAGCAGGTCGGCGCTGCGTGGCCGTCCGAAGGACAGCGCCTCCTCCAGCAGGGGCAGAGCCTCCTCGTACCGCCCGCGCAGGGCCAGCAGACGGGCCTCCTCGACGCGCGCGTCGAGGGTGCGCGTCGTCGCGTTCACGAAGTCCGGCATTCCCGCCCGGCGGCCGTGGAAGCCGCGGTACATCGCCTCCATGTAGGCGCGGAACGACTCGTAACGTTCCGGGAACTCACCGCTCCAGCCCTTGTAGACGTACAGCGCCCACTCGCCGTCCCGGCCCCTGTCGCCCGGGTCGAGCAGGGCGTACGACGCGTCGGACTCCGTCTCCAGTTGCAGCGCCCGGCGCCACATCCCGGCCAGCAGGACGTCCTCCTCGCGCGGGTCTTCGTCCAGATTCTCCTCGTACAACTGGGCCAGGTCGTACGGGTCCTGGAACCAGCCGATGTCCGCGACGCCGCCGAGCCGGTAGACGCCGGCCATCTGGTCCACGTTCCAGCCGTCGCTCACGGCCAGGAACTCCCGGTAGGAGGGCGGCAGCCGCTTCCCCAGCCGCGCCTCCGCGGCGGCGATCGCGCCCTCGCCCGCCCCGGGCACGCCCAGCCGGACCGGGGTCCCAGCACCGTCGTCGTCATCGTCCTCGTCGTCGCGCGGGACCCACTCCTCCTGCCACCGTCCAAGGAAATCGGTCCAGTTGAAAGACGCATCGTTCATGGCCGGATGGTGTCATCCGGCGCTGACAACGCCGCGGGGGCAGGGGCGGGCGGGGTCGTACGCGCCGCGTGGTCAGTGCCGCAGGGCCTTGCTCACCTCGGCCTTGACGTCGCCGTCGAGCTTGCGGTTGCTGCGGGCGGTGGCGTCCTTGGTGGCCTTGGCGGCGACGTCGTCGACCGTCACCACGACCGTGTCGAGGAGGTTGCCGTTCTGGTCGCGGAAGTTGATCTGTACGCCGTAGGACTGCTTGGAGTCGCCGTTGTTGTGGACGGTGACCTTCGAGGTGGCGTGGCCGTCCTTGCCGGTGGCCGCCGCACCGGCCTTGACGTCGCCGCTCGCGTTCACGCCGTCCTTGAAGCTGTTCAGCTCGTCCTGGGCGGCGGCCGTCGCGGAGGCGACCGCGTCGGCGCCCTTGGACGCCAGCGAGGAGGCTGCCGACGCGGCCTTGGACGCCGTGCTGGACGCGCTGTCCCCGTCGTCCGAGCACGCCGTCGCCCCCGCCGCCACGACCACCGCCACCAGCACGGCACCCGCACCCCGTACGCCTCGCCTCGTCATCGCGCCTCCCAGCACTCGTCGACCGCCCCAAGTCAAGGCGGCGGCAGGTCGTGCCGCACGCTCTGTGGGCCGGACGGGTGAGGGTGCGGCGGGGTCGCGGGGCGGGGCCGGAGCGTGGAGGGTAGGGGCATGAGCGAGCAGGTGACCGATGACGGGCCGGACGGGCCGCAGACCCCTCGGCGGCGGCTCTGGCCGTGGGTGCTGCTGATGGTCGTCGTGCTCCTGGCGCTGGCCGCGGGCGCGGTCTCCGCGGTGCTGGCCCACGGGCTGTCGGAA
This sequence comes from Streptomyces sp. NBC_00341, assembly GCF_041435055.1. NCBI lineage: Bacteria > Bacillati > Actinomycetota > Actinomycetes > Kitasatosporales > Streptomycetaceae > Streptomyces > Streptomyces sp. NBC_00341. The sequence goes on from NZ_CP108002.1 coordinate 2,268,442, forward strand.
CAGAGCTCGGAGCGGTTGCGGATCAGGTACGAGGTCACCGGCACCGCCAAGGACGTGACGCTCACCTACAGCACCTGGCAGGGCGAGGCCCTGTCCACCGGGCGGCTGACCCTGCGGACGCTGCCGTGGGCCGGGGAGCTGGAGACCAGGGGGTTCATGAACAGCGGCTCGTTCGTCGTCAGCCTCGGGAGGTCCGGCGGCGACGTCGCCTGCTCCGTGAAGGTCGACGACATCACCCGGCGGACCGACCGGGCCTCCGGCGCCTTCGCCACCGCCACCTGCGACGGGTACTGAGACGAGGCTGCGCCCCCGGATTCTCCCCGGGGGCGCAGCGGGCGGGGCAGGTGGCCCCCGGTCAGCGTCCGTAGCGGATGAGCGCGCGGACCATGCGGCAGGTGGTGTCGGACGGCGGGTGGATGCCGAGGAGCTCGGCGGTCGTGCGTATCCGGGCGTTGCCGGCGCTCGACGGCTGGTGAACTCCGCTGTCGAGCAAGGCGATCGCCAGGCGCATCGCCTTCAGCCGCCGGTTGTGGCTGACGTACCACTCACGGGGACGGCCGGCGGGCAGGCGCTTCTTCTGCAGGGGCTTGTGGAGCGGCTCGGTCGTGACTGCGGCAACGGCCATTGGCAACCTCCTGGCACGGTGGTGGAACCCTCACGAACTCCCTCCATTTTACTGCCCGGCACTGACAATCGCCCCTGGCCAGAGGGGTTTTCGCGGGTCCCTCCCGTACCGTTGGCCCCATGGAGATCTGGATCAATCCCGCCTGTTCCAAATGCCGCAGCGCGGTACGGCTGCTCGACGCGGAGGGCGCCGACTACACGGTCCGCCGCTACCTGGAGGACGTGCCGTCGCCGGACGAGATCCGGGCCGTCCTGGACCGGCTCGGGCTGGAGCCGTGGGACATCACGCGGACGCAGGAGGCGGACGCGAAGGAGCTGGGGCTCAAGGAGTGGCCGCGCGACGCGGACGCGCGGGAGCGGTGGATCACGGCGCTCGCCGAGCACCCGAAGCTGATTCAGCGGCCCATCATCACGGCCGAGGACGGCACCGCCGTGGTCGCGCGCACGGACGAGGCGGTACGGGACGCGATGGGGCGCTGAGGCGGCGGGGTCCGGGCGCCGGGAGAGGCGCCCGGACCGCTCCGCCGCTACTCCCCAGCCCCCGCCTGCGCCTCGGCCTCCGCGAGCAGTTCCGTCAGCCGGAGCCCGAACCGTACGTCGCAGGGGTGCGCCACCCCCGTACGCACCGATTCGAGCAGCGCGTCCACCGCCGCCCGGAAGGCACCCACCGCACCGTCCCACCGGGGCAGCCCGACCGTGCCGTGCTCGCCCCTGAGCTGCACCTCGACCCCGGTCGCCGCCTGCGGGGCGGCCAGGGTGAGCGTCACCGTGCTGGAGGCACCGGAGGCGTGGCGGAGGATGAGGTGGTGGGTGTCCGCGGGGCCGCGGGCGGCGGTCAGCCGGGTCACGTCGCCCAGCACCGGGATGAGGACGGAGAGCGCGTGCGGGCCGACGTCCCAGAGGCCGCCCTTCTCGTGGCGCCACGGGGACGCGGCGTACTCGCTGTCCACGCCGGGTGCCCACAGGGCGCCGATCCAGTGGGCGTGCGCGGTGAACCAGCCGCCCGCCGCGTGCTGTTCCGCGATCCAGGCCGAGGTCTCCGGGGCGAACCTGAGCGTGCAGAAGACGATGGAGGCGACCCGGGCCCGCTCCGCCGCCTCCGCCACCTCGCGGGCTGCCGCGACGCTCGTGGCCACCGGCTTGTCCATCAGCAGGTGGCAGCCGGCCGCCGCGGCGCGGGCGGCCAGCGGCGCCTGGACGTCCGGCGGCAGGGCGAACGCGACGGCGTCGCTCGCGGCGAACAGCTCGTCGAGCCCCGCGTCACCGGTGTACGCCGGGGCGCCGTGGGCCTCGGCCAGTTCCCGCGCGGCCTCGGCCCGGCGGCCCCACACCCCGCTCAGCACGGCGCCGGGGTGCGCGGCGAGGGCGGGGGCCTGGGTGTTGCGGGCCCAGGGACCGGTACCGACCAGGCCGATACGCAGGGGTTTCACGGATGTCGTCATGGCACAAGTGTGCCCGGTACGGACGGCGCCTCGAAGGAATCCGGTGGCGGGGCGTGCGGAATCGGGTGGCGGGGCGTGCGAACGGGCGGTTACGGTGACCGGGCCGGCCGCGGGACTCCGGTGCGACTTCCGGGACTTGCCTGTAAAGCAAATATTTCGCTGTTCGCGCCCCCATTCCCCGGCCGGCTTCCGCTTGCGCGTACCGTCTCGCGGGCACCACGGGGGATGCATCATGACGACCGAGACCCTTGCCGACCTGGTCGCCGCCGAGGATGTGCTCCTCTTCGTCAACGCGGCCGTCACCGCGACCGGGCAGCGCGAGTTCCACTCGGGGGCGTACCAGCAGCGGCTCTCCCTCGACTTCCTGCACGAGTACGTCCGGGTCAACTACCGCCGCGTGTACGCCGCCTCGCTCGCCCTCGACATCAACGACCACAACGCGGCGCGCATCGTGCGGGGGCTGCTGGAGTGCGCCGGTGAGGCCACAGCCGAGGAGAAGCGGACCGAAGGCCTGCTGATCGCCGCCCGGCTGGCGAAGCTGCCTCCGCAGCGGGTGTACCGGCTGTTCCGGGAGCTGCGCGCGGCCCGGGTCAACAACCGGCGTACCCGCGCGATCATGCGCGACTGGGTGGCCGCGCGGCCCGATCCGGCGCACGACGCGGTGAAGTACCGCGCGGGGCTGAAGAACGCCGCCCGCCACGCGCACCTCCCCCTCCGTGAACACGATCACGACCGCGGAAGCAGCTGTGAGCTGGGGGACTTCCTCTTCCGGCCCGGCAGGCTGCCCCGCTATCGCAACCAGTTGCTCGATGCCTGGCGCCGTGCCCATTACGAGCAGGGCGCTGTCGGGGAACTCCCCTTCACCGTCGCCGAGGGCTTCGCGGCCCGGCACGGCATGAAGCGCGAGGCGTTCCTGGAGCGGATGGTGCCCCGGATGACCCGGCTGGAGCGGCTTCGCACCCAGGGACAGCGCGCTACGGCCGACGCGCGGGAGTTGCCGGCGGGCGTCGATCTGACGGTGATGCCGCTGACCCGGCTCGCCCTGTACGTCCTGTCGTTCCGCCCTGAGCTGCGCGGGCGCCATCGCGAGGAGCTGACCTCGGCCCTGCGTGCCGCGGCCCGTCGAGCGGCGGGTCCGCATGCCGGGAGCTGGGGGCGGGTCGCCGCCGTGCTGGACGACAGCTACTCGTCGTCCGGTTCGGGCGAGAAGCGGCGCCGGCCGCTCGCCGTGGCGCTGGCCTGCACCTTTCTGTTGGAGGAGCTGGCTGCGCCGGGGGCGTACACCCCGCTGTGGACCACCGGCGCGACCGATCCGCTGCTGGTCGTGCCCCGGGGCCCGACGCCGCTCGGCAGCCGGGTCCTGGACGCCCTGGAGTACGGCCCCGACCGGCTGGTCATCGTCTCGGACGGCTGGGACAACGCGCCTGCCGGACTCGCGGGCGAGGTGCTGCGGGTGTGGCGGACCAGGATCGACCCGGACCGGCGCACCTCGGTGGTTCATGTCAACCCTGTATACGACGCGGCCGGTTTCGAGGTCCGGCGGCTCGCCCCGAGTGTGCCGACGGCCGGTATCCGGGACGCGGAGGACCTGCCCGCCCTGGTGGAGATCGCACAGTTCTCGGAGGGCCGGACCGGGCCCGCCGCACTGCACGCGTACCTGGACCGGCAGGTGGCCCGGTTCGTCACGGCCGGCCAGGAAGGGGACCCGCTGTGAACAGGCTCGAACTGACCGGGCTCACCGCCCGCCCCTCGCAGGTCTGGGGCGGCATCCGGCTGGTGCCGCTGGTACGCGGGACCCCGGTCGAGGGGCTCCGGCTGCACCGCGAGGTGTACGCGGGGAGCGAGGGCGGTGTCGTGGAGGTGGGGCCACGCACGCACTACACCGCGTACATCCCGCACGGCTTCGTGGCCGACTGGTCGGGCGAGGGGGCCGGGACCGCCGCGTACGGCACGCAGCTGGCCGCCGGTGGCGGAGCGGGGAGCACACCGCCCAGCACCCTGCGGCTGCCCCGGCACCGCCACCACCGGATGGCCAAGCGGCAGCCCGGCGACCGGCTGCGCTTCCTGCCGCTGCATCTCGCGCTGGAGGGCTACCTCTCGCTGCACTTCGGCGGGCCGTCCACCGCCTGGGAGGAGTGGTCGCGGCAGGCGCTGCGCGACGGCCTCTCGCCGCGTGCGGAGGACGCGTACCTGGGGTGGTCGGTGCGCGGGCTCGGCGACGCGCTGCGGGTGTTCGAGATCCACCCCGGCCAGTGCGGGGTGATGGTGTACGCGGCCGACGCGCTCGCCGCCGCGTTCGTCGTGCCGCACCCCGAGGACTACCGCCTGCTGCACGCGTCGCTCGTCCAGGACCTGTACGGGGAACTGGTCCACCAGTACGCGATGTACGGCGCCCCGGTGGCCGCCTTCGGGGCGCGGATCGCGGACGGGCCGGGCCTCGACACGCTCGCCGGGCTGCGGGCGGCCGCGCGGGAGCAGGAGCGGGAGTGGAGCGAGGCGCACGACACGCTGTTCGCCCGGGAGCTGCTGGACACCTCGTACAGCTTCGACCGGGTCTACCGGATGGGCTCGTTCACGCTGTGGCGGTTCCTGCCGCCGTTCCTGCGCAACGGGGCCGGGCAGCACATCGGGGAGACGGTCACCGACCACAAGGGGCGGGTCGCCTACCTCAAGACGTTCCGGCTGTCGGAGGCGCAGATCCGGCGCGGTCATCTGCTGCGGGCGCTCGACGCCGCCGACTGGCAGCTCGCGCGTGCCGCCGTGGCGCTGGGCGCCACCGAGGAGGAACTGGTGCGGCGGATCAGGGCCGCAGGCTTCGGGACGCTGCTGCGGGCCCGCGGCGGAGGCCCTAGGTAACACGGGGTTCACACGAGAGCAACGGACGGGAAATCGCGTCTTGCGAAGCTGCGCTGCATAGACCGCAGCACCCCTAAAGGATGGCTTCCGTGACGTTCAAGGCTGAGTACATCTGGATCGACGGCACCGAGCCGACCGCCAAGCTCCGTTCCAAGACGAAGATCATGCCCGGTTCCCCGTCGTCCGATGTGGCCGAGCTGCCCATCTGGGGCTTCGACGGATCGAGCACCAACCAGGCCGAGGGCCACGCCTCCGACCGGGTGCTGAAGCCGGTCTTCACCTGCCCGGACCCGATCCGCGGCGGCGACGACGTCCTGGTCCTGTGCGAGGTCTTCCACATCGACATGACCCCGCACGAGTCCAACACGCGGGCCTCGCTGCGCCCGGTCGCCGAGCAGTTCGCGGGCCAGGAGCCGATCTTCGGCATCGAGCAGGAGTACACGTTCTTCGACGGCCACCGGCCGCTCGGCTTCCCCGAGGGCGGCTTCCCGGCCGCGCAGGGCGGCTACTACTGCGGCGTCGGCTCGGACGAGATCTTCGGCCGCGACATCGTCGAGAAGCACCTCGACAACTGCCTGAAGGCGGGCCTGGCCATCTCCGGCATCAACGCCGAGGTCATGCCCGGTCAGTGGGAGTTCCAGGTCGGACCGGTCTCCCCGCTGGAGGTCTCCGACCACCTGTGGATCGCGCGCTGGCTGCTGTACCGCACCGCGGAGGACTTCGACGTCTCCGCGACCCTGGACCCGAAGCCGGTCAAGGGTGACTGGAACGGCGCCGGAGCGCACACCAACTTCTCCACCCGGGCGATGCGCGAGGGCTACGACGCGATCATCACCGCGTGCGAGTCGCTGGGCGAGGGCTCGAAGCCGATGGACCACGTCAAGCACTACGGCGCGGGCATCGACGACCGGCTGACCGGTCTGCACGAGACCGCCCCGTGGAACGAGTACAGCTACGGCGTCTCCAACCGCGGTGCCTCTGTCCGTATCCCGTGGCAGGTCGAGCAGGACCGGAAGGGCTACATCGAGGACCGCCGCCCCAACGCCAACGTCGACCCGTACGTCGTCACGCGGCTGATCGTCGACACCTGCTGCACCGCGCTGGAGAAGGCCGCCCAGGTCTGATCCCGCCCGCGCGCCAAGAGGCGCCCACCGCACGGCCGGTGGGCGCCTCTTGGTGTGCCCGGGGTGAGGAAGCCAACACGAAGGGTCCGTACCGACGGCTGGGAGAAGTCTGCTGCGGGGCCGTTTTCTCTGGTTCAATGGGGGCATGGCCAGCATCCAGCACACCTCGACAGGTCGCAGCGACCTGGAGCCGTTCTGGCCTTCCCGTCAGCATCACGACTTCGACCGGGTGTGTTGCCGCGCGTTGAACGCGCTGGCCCTCTAAAGCCGCTCACCCCGGTCTTCGGTCCGCGCGCACGCAGCAAGTCCGTCCACAGACGACTCCTCGCGCGAAAGAGCTGACCCCATGGCGAACACTCGTACCTTCTCCGCCGCATCCGCTGCCACCGCAGCCCAGTCGGCGGCCGCTGCGGCCACCACCGCCCGTCCCCCCTCCCCCAACCGGCACCGGCTGCGGGCCGTCGCGCCGGACGAGGTCTTCCAGCCGGCCGATGTCGCCGCGTTCCTGGCGCCGGGCACGACCTGGCTGCCCGCACCCCAGCACACCCTTCCGGCGCTGCCGGGCCAGCCGCCTATGGTCGGCTATCTGGTGCTCGTCCCCGCCGACCAGCAGCCGCCCGCCGCGGCGGTCCGGGCCGGCCAGTACGTGGTGCCGGACGTCCTGGAGGAACCGGGCGCGGGTCCTGTGCGCATCGACCCCGTGCAGCGCACCGCCTCGGTGAACGGCGACAAGCTCGACCTCACCTACCTGGAGTTCGAACTCCTCTCCCATCTGGTGGCGCACCCGAACCGGGTGCACACCCGCGACCAGCTGGTCACCACCGTCTGGGGCTACGGGCACGTGGGCGACGGGCGCACCGTCGACGTCCATGTCGCCCGGCTGCGCCGCAAGCTGGGCGCCGAGCACCGCCGGTCGATCCAGACGGTGCGGCGCGTCGGGTACAAGTACACGCCCTGATCCCCGGCAGCACCCGCATGGGTGGGCCCCGGTTCCGGTACGTACCGGAACCGGGGCCCACCCGTATCCGCCGGGCGTCAGCCGTGCCGCACCGAGCCCACCGGGTCCGCCGCCGGGCCGGGCTCCGGCTCCGGCTCGCTGTGGTCAAGGGCGGGCAGCCGGGACAGTCCGCGCGGGGTCCGCCAGTTCCGCTCGCCGAGCAGCGCCATCACGGAGGGCAGCAGCACCATCCGGACGATGGTGGCGTCCAGCAGCACCGCGACGGCCAGGCCGACGCCCATCTGCTGCATGTCCTGCATGGACAGCGTTCCGAAGACCGCGAACACCGCCACCATGATCACGGCCGCGCCGGTCACCGCGCCCGCCGTCCGGCGGATGCCCTCGTCGATCGCGGCCGGGGTGGAGAAACCCCGGCCGTGGGCCTCGCGGATCCGGGAGACCACGAAGACGTGGTAGTCCATCGAGAGCCCGAACAGGACGACGAGCACGAAGAGCGGCATCCAGGACTCGATCGCGCCGACGCCCTCCGAGCCGATCAGCGAGGCGCCCCAGCCGTGCTGGAAGACGGCGACCATCACTCCGTAGGCGGCGGCCACCGAGAGCAGGTTCAGCAGGATCGCGGTCACGGCGATGACGTAGCTGCGGAAGCAGAACAGCATCACCAGGAACGTCACCGCGGCGATGAAGAGGAAGACGGGCACGATGCCGCTCTTCAGCTGGGCGGTGAAGTCCACGGACCCGGCCGTCTCACCGGTCACGTAGGCATGGGCTCCCGTTCCGTCGAAGGCGGCGGGCAGCCGGTGTTCGCGCAGTTCGGTCAGATCGGCTTCCCCGTGCTCCATCGGGATCTCGATCTCCGCGACGTTCTGCCCCCGGTGGACGGTCACCTTGTCGAAGCCGTCGAGTGCCCGGCGTACGGCGGGTGCCTCGATGTCGTCCGCCTCGACGACCACCTGGGCCGGGGCGGGGCCGCCGGGGAAGGCCTCGCTGATGTCGCGGTAGGCGACGGCCAGTTCGGATCGGGAGCCGAACTGCTTCTCCAGGCCGAGCTCCTCCGTCTTCATGCCGAGGGCGGGAGCGGCGAGCACGAGGAGCACGACGACAGAGGCGGCGGCGAAGAGCTTCGGCCTGGACAGCACGGGCCGCAGCAGCTTTCCGGCGATCCGGCCGCTCTCCTTCTGCGCGCCCCGGCCACCGCGCTTGCTCCGCCGGTTGAGCAGCGGAACGCGTCCGGCGTCGATCCGGTCGCCCAGCCAGGACAGCAGGGCGGGCAGTACCGTCACGGAGCCCATCATGGCGATGAAGACCACGATGATCGTGGCGACGGCGAAGCCCTTGAACAGGAGCAGCCCGGACAGGAACATGCCGGCCATCGCGACCATGACGGTCAGCCCGGAGACCAGCACGGACCGGCCGCTGGTCGCCGCGGCGATCCGCAGCGCCGTCTCGGCGTCACGCCCAGCGGCCCGCTCGTCCCGCTCGCGCCGCAGGTAGAAGAGGCAGTAGTCGACGCCGACGGCGAAGCCCATCAGGAACATCACGGAGTACGTGGTCTGGAAGAGGTGCAGCTGATGGCTGGCGAGCGACAGCAGACCGAAGGCGGCCATGCAGGCGGTCAGCGCGAGCCCGACGGGCAGCAGCGCCGCGACGACGGCGCCGAAGGCGACCAGCAGGATGCCCAGGGCCAGGGGTACGGCGGTGAACTCGGCCTTCTTGAAGTCGTCGGAGAGCAGGTCGCCGAGCCACTTCCCGGCGCTGGCGTCGCCGAACTGGTGGACCGTGACGTCCGGCTGCCCCTTCCGGACCCCCTCGACGGCGTCCAGCACGGGCTGCACCCGGTCGGACGCGGTGGCGGCGTCCCCCTTCATCTCGAAGGTGATCAGCGCGTCCTTGCCGTTCTCGGCGGCGACCGGGGCCTTGAGGCCCGTCACCTCACCGGTCTTCCCGAGGGCGGTGGTCAGCTCCCGTGCCGCGGTCCTCCAGCCGTCCGGCCGCTCCGAGGACACCATGACCAGCTCGCCCGCCCGGTGGCTGAGGCCGGCGTCGGAGAGGATCTGCTCGGCCCGCGCGGAGTCGCCCGCACCGTTCTCCGCGTTGGTCATCTCGACCATGCCCGACGCACCGCCGATGCCCGCGGCGAGCACGACGAAGAGCAGCCAGCCGAGAATGGCCGTCTTTCGATGGTGTGCGCTCCACACACCGATACGTGCCGCGAGATTACGCCTCATGGCGTGTTCGCCCCCTGAAAGAGTCGTTGGAAGAACCGCCGGAAGGACGGTTGGAAGATCAGTTGGAAGGACCGTCGGAGAACCGTTGGAAGAACCGGTTGCCGACACACCTCGAATCTAGGAATCCGGGGCCCGCCGTCCCAGCCGCTGGAACACCCACTCCCCCGCTACGTAGGGCGAGGCCTCGGGGGTGGTGCTGGGTACACCCCCGACGGGGGTCGGAACGGCTGACGCCCAGGTCGCCCGAGACGTCAGACTGTGTGCGGACCGGGGCTGCCACGAGTGCCGGCGAGGGAAGAGGGACCGATATGAACACGCCGCACGGACGGACGAGGGCCGCGCTGCTGGCCGCTGGGCGCGGGCTGGTGCTGTCGTTCGCGTCGATCGTGGGGTCGGTCACGCTGTTCGTACTGGCGGTGGTCTCCGTCGCGCTCATCCCGGTGGGCATCGGCCTGGTGACCACCCCGCACGTCATGACGGCGGTCCGCAAGCACGCCAATCAGCGCCGGCTGCTGGCGGTCACCTGGTCGGACGTCCGGATCCCGGTCCCGTACCGGCCGCTCCCGAAGGATGTCCGCAGCGGGTTCACCGGGCAGGTGGAGCGGACCACGCTGATACTGAAGGACCCGGCGACCTGGCGGGACATGCAGTGGCTGCTGGTCGACATGACGGCCGGCTATGTGGTGTCGATCCTGGCGGCGGCGCTGATGATCTACCCGGTGGAGGGTTTCGTCCTGGCGGCGGGGCTGTGGCGGGTCTTCACGGACGACCGGTACTGGTACGGGTTCGTGCCCGTCGACAGCCAGGCGACCGCGCTCGCCGCCGCCGCGCTCGGTGTGGTGATCTTCGGGGTCGGGGTGCTGCTCAGCGAGCGGCTGCTGCACGCGCACTTCGCGCTCGCCCGCTCGGTGCTGGCCCCCACCCATGAGCGGGAGCTCGCGCTGCGCATCGACCGGCTGACCGAGACCCGGCACGAGGCCGTCGACACCGCCGCCTCCGAGCTGCGGCGCATCGAGCGCGATCTGCACGACGGCGCGCAGGCCCGACTGGTCGCCATGGGCATGAACCTGGGCACCATCGAGGCGCTGGTCGAGAAGGACCCGGCGCAGGCGAAGAAGCTGCTGGCGATGGCCCGCGAGTCGTCCGCGGAGGCGCTCACCGAGCTGCGCGACCTGGTGCGGGGCATCCATCCGCCGGTCCTGGCCGAGCGCGGGCTCGGTGACGCGGTCAAGGCGCTGGCGCTGCGGATGCCGATCGGGACCGAGGTCGAGGTGGAGCTGAGCGGCCGCGCGGAGCCGCCGGTCGAGTCGGCCGCGTACTTCGCGGTCAGCGAGATCCTGACGAACGCCGCGAAGCACTCGGGCGCGGACCGGATCTGGGTGGACCTGCACCATGGCGACCACATGCTGCGGATCTCCGTCACGGACAACGGAAAGGGCGGTGCGAGCGCCGGATCGGGCTCGGGCCTGAGCGGAGTCGAACGCCGACTCGGTACATTCGACGGCATCATGGCCGTCAGCAGCCCCGCGGGCGGTCCCACCATGGTGACCATGGAGATCCCTTGCGAGTTGTCCTAGCCGAAGATCTCTTCCTGCTGCGCGACGGCCTGGTGCGCATGCTGGAGGCGTACGACTTCGAGATCGCGGCCGCCGTCGAGACGGGGCCCGAACTCACCCGGGCCCTGGCCGAGTTGAAGCCGGACGTCGCTGTCGTCGACGTCCGGCTTCCACCGTCCCACACGGACGAGGGGCTCCAGTGCGCACTGGCGGCCCGGCGCGCCAGACCGGGCCTGCCGGTGTTGGTGCTCTCGCAGCACGTCGAGCAGTTGTACGCGCGGGAGCTGCTGGCGGACGGCAACGGCGCCATCGGCTACCTGCTCAAGGACCGGGTCTTCGACGCCGAACAGTTCATCGACGCGGTCCGCCGGGTCGCGGCGGGCGGCACCGCGATGGACCCGCAGGTGATCTCGCAACTCCTGTCGCGGCGCTCGCAGGACAAGCCGATGGGCGGGCTGACGCCGCGCGAGAAGGAGGTCATGGAGCAGATGGCACAGGGCCGTTCGAACGCGGCGATCGCCGCACACATGGTGATCACCGAGCGGGCGGTGGCCAAGCACACCTCGAACATCTTCGGGAAGCTCGGCCTGCCGCCCTCCGACGACGACAACCGCCGCGTTCTCGCGGTACTGGCCTATCTGGACCGCGGTTAGCGCGCGGCGGTGAGGTGCAGGGTGGTGGCGCCCAGGTGCGGCTTCGCCCTGGACTCCAGCACCTTGACCCGGACGTCCGACGCGGTGACGGCCGCGGCCAGCGGCAGGATGCGCTCGTGGCCGATGGTGGTGCCGTCCGCGATCCGCTGCCACGTCCCGTTGATCCGGGCCTCCACGGCGAACTTCTCCACCCGCTGTCCGTGCCGGATGTCCTCACGGACGGCGACCCGGTCGAAGGTGTACGGGCCCGGCCCCTTCTTGCGCACATCGGTGCCGTACGTCCGGCGCAGATCGGCCCCGAAGGCGGTCAGTGAGGTGACGTCCTCGTCCGCGATCCGGCCGTCGGGCGCGGGCGGGACGTTGAGCAGCAGCGAGGCGTTGCGGCCGACGCTCTTCTCGTACAGGTCCATCAACTGCGCCGGGGTCTTGGGCTTCTCCTCCGGGTGGTAGAACCAGCCGGGGCGGTTGGAGACGTCGGCCTCCGCCGGGTACCACTGGAGGTAGTTGACGCCGGGTTCCAGGAGCCGGTCCCGGGAGCCGATGTCGGGGTCCGTCGAGTCGTTGGGCAGGCTGCCGAGGCCCGTCCACGGGTCGGTGGTGTGCGGGGTGACGCTCCACTCGGTCTCCCGGGCGACGCCGGACTCGTTGCCGACCCAGCGGACGCCCTGCGGCCCCTGGAAGACGACGGTGTTGGGCGAGAGCGCCTTGACCATGTCGAACCACTGCTTGACGTCGTACTTCTGGGTGATGCCGGAGCCGGACCAGGGGTTGGCGCCGTCCAGCCAGAGTTCCTCGACCGGGCCGTACTGGGTGAAGATCTCGTAGAGCTGGTTGAGGTAGTACGCGTCGTAGTCGTCGGCCTTCACCTTGAAGGTGGGCAGCTTGCCGCTCTTCACCCGGGCGGCGCGGTCGTCGCCGGGGACGAGGGTGGGGATGGTGCGCTCGGTGACGGCGCTGCCGTTGCCGAAGCGGCCCTGGCCGGCGGGGGCGCGGTCGCCGTCCTCCAGGGCCACCCGTTCGGGCAGGCTCAGCGATTCACCCGCGGCGTCCTTGGCGCGGATCTTCTCGACCCAGTCGGCGTGCCAGGCGTGCGGGAGTTCGGCGCCGTCCGAGGGCGAGAGGTAGAGGCCGACCTTCAGTCCCGCCTTGCGGGCGGCCTTCACGTAGAGGGCGACGACGTCGGGGCTGCCGGGGCTGAGTGCGACCGAGTGGTCGGTGTAGCGGCTCGGGTAGAGGACGAAGCCGTCGTGGTGCTTGACGGTGAGCATGACCTGTTTGATGCCGGCGGCCTTGTAGGCGCGCATCCACTGGTCGGCGTCGATGCTCTTCGGCGCGAACAGCTTCTCGTCCTCGGTGCCGGAGCCCCATTCGCGGCCGGTGAAGGTGTTCATCCCGAAGTGCGTGAAGGCGGTGACCTCCCGCTGCTGCCAGGCCAGCTGTCCCGTGGTGGGGACGATGTTCGCGGCCTTCTCGATGATCCGGTCCGGACCGTCGCAGGCCTCGACCTTCATCTGCGACGCGGGTCTCACCGGCGCGTCACAGGGGGCGGCGGGCTGCTGCGCCGTGGCAGTCACGGGGATGAGCGCGGCGGCGGCCGCCAGTGCGAGCGCGCTGAGCACATGGGTGCGTCGTGCCATGGTTCCCTCCCATTCTCGACCACGAGTGGTCGGATCTCTTGGGTACCGACGCGTGCATGGTGCCGCACAGAGCGGCCCTCGGGAAGGGTGCCTGCCAGATACGTCCTATCTCTCGTGCGTAAAGTCCAAGTGCTCGGCACATTTGGTCAACCGCCGCCCCGCTGACCCGGTCAGCTGTTGATCCAGCTCGCCACATCGAGCCGGAAGGCTTCCGCGGAGGCCATCGTGCGGAGGTCGGCCTCCAGCGCCGCGACCCGTTCCGCACCGAGCACCCGGACCCATTCGGCGCGCAGCCGGTCGAAGCCCGCGGCGGACCGCATCAGTACGTCGATCCCGCGCGGGGTGAGCCGTACGACCTTGCGCCGGCCGTCCTGCGGGTCGTCGGCGCGCTCGACGTAACCGAGGGCTTCGAGCCTGTCGACGGTCTTGCCGGCCGCCTGCTTGGAGACGCCGAGCCGTCGCCCGATCTCACTGGCGGTCGCCCCGTCGCGGCCGACCGCCTGGAGCGCGTAGCCGTGGGCGGGGCGCAGTTCGGGGTGCCCCTGTCCGGCCAGCTCGCGGTGGAGGTCGTCGATGATCGAACGGAAGCCGGCGAACAGCAGGATGGGCAGCTCGAAGCCCGTACCGGCGCCGCCCGGAGAGCCCCGTCCGGCGCGCTCAGCCATTGCGATACTCGACAACTTGGTTTACCTTTTCGTCAATCACGTTGTCGAGTTTACCGCGAGGGGTCAGCCATGCCCGCATCCGTCTTCACCGACCACACACCCGAATCCGCTCCCGCGGCGTCCCGCCCCGCCATGGCGGCCGTGACGGCGAAACAGGGCTACCTGCCCACCGGCGTCGCCCTGCTCGCCACCTCGCCGGAGCTGCTCAACGGCTTCCTGAAGATGAGCGCGCTCTTCGAGTCGACCACCCTGGACCAGCTCTCCCGGGAGGTCGTGATCATGACGATGGCCACCCGCAACGACTGCCACCTCTGCGTGGCGATGCACACCGCGAAGCTCACCGCCCTCGACGCGGACGGCGCGCTCATCGCCGCACTGCGCGGCGAGAGCCCCCTGCCGCTCCCCGACGAACGGCTGGAGGCGGTACGCCGGTTCACCGTCGCCGCGATCGAGTCGAGCGGGGCCGTGGACGACGGCACACTCCAGTCGTTCCTGGCCCACGGCTACACCTCCCGCAACGCGCTGGAAGTGGTCCTGGGCATCGGCGCCTACACCATGTCGACCCTGGCCAACCGGATGACGGCGGCCCCGGTCGATCCTCAGCTGGCCCGGTTCGCCTGAGGTCCGGGACCGGGAGGAGGCCGCCCCTCGGGGACCGGGAGGCCTTCCCTCCGGCGCCCGGCCCGGGGTGACCATCGCACGATTCGCTCGTTCAGCTGAACGTGCGCCCACTGCCAGAGGTACCGTCAGCCGCCGCCCCGGTCGATGCGGAGCAGGCCGGGGCCTCGCTCGTCGAGCACTACCCGCGACTGGTCCGGCTCGGCTATCTCGTCCTGCCGCCCTCGCTGAGCCGCTCCCGGCGCGTTCTGGCGGCCCATGCCCTGGCCCAGCGCTCCCTGCAGGCCGCGCACCGGGCCGGTCCGGCGCCGGGCACGGGCCTCCCACTGCCACGCCGTCCCGGCCGTACGGCGGCGGCCGGGCCCGACTACGCGTCCGTCCGGCGGCGGGTGCTGCGCGGCGCCCTGGCGGCGGGGCTACCACTGCGGCGGCGGTGGTGGCCGGGGCGTGCCCAGTTGCCGCCCGTCCTTCCGCTGGTCTGGGGGCTGCGGCTGTTCCCGCACTCCGGCGGAGCGGACGAACTCGCGCTGGAGCAACGGCTCTGCGCGCTCTGCGGACCGGCACGTGCCGCGTTCGTCCTGCGCGGCCTGGAGTCGCTCGCGGACGGCGAGGTCCGGCGGGAGCTGGCCGCCGCCGGGGTGGCCGATCCGCACGCGGCCCTGCGGGAGGCGGACGGGGTCGACGCGCCCTACGCGCTGCTGGCCTCGCCCGAGTTCGACCCGTGCTCCCTCCAGGCCAGGCCGCCGGACCTGCCGCGCCGGCGCAGATACGCGCGGGCCGCGCTGGCCGCCGCCGCCGCGGCCGCCGTGTGCGGGACGCTGCTCGGGCTGCCGGGCGGCGGCTGGGGGCGCGGGGAGCCGGCCGCGCCCCCGTACGCGCGCAATCCGGCGGCGGAGGAGGCCCTGGAACCGGGGGCGCTGCGGATGGTCTCCGCGACGTTCTGGCGGCGCTCACCGCGTACCGACTTCACCGCGTGGCCCACCCGGGGCGACCGCACGGAGGACGTCCGGCTGCTGCGGCGGGCGCTGACGGTGTGGGCCCGGCCGGGCGGCGGGGTGCGGACGTCGGCGACGCCCGGGACGCCCGTGGGCCCACCGATGGGAGCCCCGCAGCTGCTGTACGCGGGCGAGGTGGGCGCGTCGGCCGTGGTGCTGTTCTACGACGGACTGCGCGTCGTGCGGTACGCGGAGCCCCGTAACGCCGATCCGTCCGAGGGCGCGGCGCTCGACTTCGCCCGGGTCGACGGGGCGGACGCGGCATCGGCGGGCGCCCTGGTCGTGGAACGCGCGGCCGGCCGGGTCCGCTACCTGACGGCGCCCTGGGTGCGGAAGGCGTCGCTGCGGGACCTGCTCGCGCCGGACCGGGCGCCGCGCCCGCTGCACCGCACCCCGGACGGGGTGACCGACGCACTGGCCGGTACCGGTTCCGCGGGCGGCTGCCGGTCCTGGGACGCGGTCGAGCTGTCCGACGGCACGACGGACCGGCTGGTGACGGATCTCGGTGAACTCGCCCCGGCCCGGCTGACCTCGGGCCCGCCCTCGGAGCCGCACGACGTGGCGGGGCGGTCGGAGCTGGAGAGCTGGGCGCGCACCGCCTGTCTGCTCCCTTCGGTGCGCTCGCACGGTGTGCGCTCGGTCAACTCCTGGACGTACGCGACGCAGCCGCTGCCAGAGGCGGGCGGCTCCGCCAGGTGGCTGTGCACCCGGGCGGAGACCTGGCGGGGCACCGGGAGCCGGGTGCTCGCCCAGTTCCAGGCGCCGTCCGCGCGGCCGCCCGGGAGCCGTCCACCGGGGGCCGTCGCGGCGCGCTCCGAGGACTCCCCCGCGTGCGGGAAACGCACCCCGAGGGTGCTGGCGGGCGTGCTGTGGAAGTCGCCCGGCGGCCGGTGGTACGTACTCGCGGCGGGCAGCGAGCAGTTCACCTCGCTGACCACCTCGGGCGGGGTGAAGGGGAGTGCCCGGGGACGGCTGCTCGCGGTGCCCGCCGGGGCGGGCGACCGGGCACGGCTGAACGGGCGGCTGAGAGACGGCAGTCAGGTCGGGGCCCTGCGGTGAGGGCCGGCCGGGAACGGGCACAGGAATTCGCCGCAGGCCCCTGTTCCCAGGGCCTACCCCTCAGTACATTGACAACATGTCTAACACGCAGCCTGCGGCGGTCGCGTCGGAACGGATCGCGCTCAAGGCCCGGCGGGTCTCCTTCGCCTGGGACCGGACGCCCCTGCACTGGGTACCGGGCGATCCGTTCACCACGCACACCATCAACGTGCTCCATCTGCTGCTCCCGGCCGGGGAACGCTGGTTCATCCACGTCTACCGCCAGGTGCTGCCGTACATACATGACGAGCAGTTGCGCGAGGACGTCATCGGGTTCATCGGCCAGGAGGCGATGCACTCCCAGGCCCATGACGACGTACTCCCGCACCTGAGGGAGCTGGGCCTCGACCCGACCCCGTACACGGCCCAGGTCGACTGGCTCTTCGAGAAGCTGCTCGGGGACCGGACGCTGCCGCCGGGCCGGGCGCGCAAGTGGTGGCTGATGGAGCGGGTGGCGACGATAGCGGCCATCGAGCACTACACCGCGTTCCTCGGTGACTGGGTCCTGAACGCGCGGGAGCTGGACCGGCGCGGCGCCGACCCCACCATGCTGGACCTGCTGCGCTGGCACGGCGCGGAGGAGGTCGAGCACCGCTCTGTCGCCTTCGATGTGTTCTGCCACGTCGACGGCGGATACCGGCGGCGGGTGCGGACCTGGGCGACGGCGTTCTCCGCCCTGGCCTTCCTCTGGCAGCGCGGCGCCCGGTTCTTCATGGCGAACGACCCGAGCCTGCTGGACGGCAAGGCGTCGTTCGGGCAGTTCTACCGCAGCGGCAGGCGCGGCACCCTGCCCAGCACACCTTCGATGCTGCGGTCCATACCGCGCTATCTGAGCCGTTCGTACCACCCCTCGCAGGAGGGCAGTACGGCGCAGGCCGTCGACTACCTCAACCGCTCGCCCGCCGCCGTCGCGGCCGAGGCCCGTACGACGGAAGCCGGCTGACCATGCCCCTGCCCCTCCCCCGGCCGCGCACCCTCGTCGTGGTGGCCGCCGCCGCGCTGCTCGCCAGGCGGGCGATGCGCCGCCGCATAGAGACGTCCCCGCTGTGGCCGCTGCCGGCCCTCGACGAGCCCATATCCGGTCACTCGCAGCGCCGTTCGACCACCGGCAGGCGGCTGACGGTCACCGAGCGCTCCACTCCCGCGGACGGGGTCGTACTGCTCCGCCTGAAGGGCTCCGGTCTGCCGCGCTGGCAGCCCGGCGCCCATCTGGACCTGGTGCTGCCGTCCGGTCTGGTCCGCCAGTACTCGCTGTGCGGCGACCCGGCAGACCCCGACACGTACACCGTCGCGACCCGGCTCGACGAGGACGGCCGGGGCGGCTCCAGAGAGGTGCACGAGCGGCTGCGCGAGGGCGACGAGGTCGAGGTCCGCGGCCCGCGCAACCGCTTCCCGCTGGCGGACGCCCCCGCGTACGTGCTGGTCGCGGGCGGCATCGGGATCACGCCGGTACTGCCGATGCTGCGCGCCCTCGCCGCCGCCGGGGCGGACTGGCGGCTGCTGTACGGAGGCCGCAGCCGGGCGACCATGCCGTTCCTGGAGGAGATCGCGGAGCTGGACGCGGACGGCGGCCGGGTCACCGTCGTACCGCAGGACGAGGCGGGCCACCCGGATGTCGCGGCGGCGCTGGCGGGCGCGGCGCCGGGCACGGCGGTGCACTGCTGCGGACCGCAGCCCCTGATGGACGCGGTCGCCGCCGCGCTCCCGCCCGGCTGCACCCTGCACCTGGAACGCTTCACCGCGGCGGCCCAGGACGCCACCGGCTCCGCCCCGTTCGAGGTGGAGCTGCGCCGCTCCGGCCGCACGGTCCGGGTGGCGGCGGGCCAGTCGGCGCTGGCCGCCGTGCGCGCGGAGCTGCCGCACGTCTCGTACTCCTGCGAGCAGGGCTTCTGCGGTACGTGCCAACAGCGCGTCCTGGAGGGCGAGGTGGACCACCGGGACGAGCTGCTCGACGACGCGGAGCGGCAGGACTCGATGCTGCTCTGCGTGTCCCGGTGCCGGGGCGAGCGGCTGGTACTGGACCTCTAGGTCGTGTGCCGGACCTGCCGGTCGGTACGCTGGTCCCCATGACGACCGGGGTGCGGCGCAGGATGGGCGTCGAGGAGCGCAGACAGCAGTTGATCGGTGTCGCGCTGGAGTTGTTCAGCCACCGCTCCCCCGACGAGGTCTCGATCGACGAGATCGCCGCCGCCGCCGGGATCTCGCGGCCACTGGTCTACCACTACTTCCCGGGCAAGCAGAGCCTGTACGAGGCGGCGCTGCGGCGGGCGGCCGACGAGCTGGCGACCCGGTTCCTGGAGCCGCGCGAAGGCCCCCTGGGCTCCCGGCTGTTGCGGGTGATGGGGCGGTTCTTCGACTTCGTCGACGAGCACGGCCCCGGCTTCGCCGCACTGATGCGGGGCGGCCCGGCCGTGGGCTCGTCGACGGCGAACGCGATGATCGACGGGGTGCGGCAGGCGGCCTGCGAGCAGATCCTGGCCCACCTGGGGGTCGAGGAGCCCCCGGCCCGGCTGGAGTTGGTCGTCAGGTCCTGGGTTTCGCTCGCCGAGTCGACGGCCCTGATCTGGCTGGACGGTCGGCACATCCCGCGCGCCGAGCTGGAGTTGCAGCTCGTGCACGACTTCGCGGCGCTGGCCGCGGTGAGCGCCGCGTACGACGAGGAGATGGCGGGCATCGTGCTGCGGATCCTCGCGCAGGAGCCGGCGGACGGGCCGTTCGGAGACCTGCTGGTGCGGCTCTCCGCGCTGGCACCCGCCGTACCGGCCGTGCCTCCGCAACGCCTCCCGTAGCGTCAGGCGCTGCGGTAGGAGGGGTCGAGATCGCGGGTCTCGGCCGAGAGGTGCAGGGTCAGCCCGTCGGCCGGCCGGATGCGGGCGGCCAGCAGCTCCAGTACCGATTCGGTGAGCCGGGCCTTGGTCTCCGGGGTGCGGCCGGCCAGCAGCGCGATCTCGATGTGCACGAGCGCGTCGCCGTCGGGCGCGTCCGCCACCGCGGTCTCCTCGATCCGGCGGAAGCGGGTCTTGCAGGCGGTGATCTTCGTGGCTACCGTCTCGGCGATCAGCGGGTGCAGTGCGCCGGTGAAGCCGGCCCGGTCGAAGGTGTCGTCGAGCTCGGCGGAGTAGTCGACGGTGATCTGCGGCATAGCGGGGCTCCTGGGCAGGGCGGGGGGACAGACGTTACGCCCCCACCCTTTCCCGGACCTGGGAGGGCGCACAAGCGGGAATCACTGGGTGAGCTGTTCTGTGCGCGAAGCGCTCAGTTGACGCCCCCGTCGAACCGGGTGCTGACGACACCGCCCGTTCCGGGGAACGACTTCTCTCCGGTCAGATAGGGCTCATACCGCGTCCGGCCGAGCAGGTGGTCAGCGAAGTAGGCGCCTGCGTAATCCTTGGTGATCCGGCGCTGCCGCTGCTCCGAGAGTTCCTTCTGATCGGTTCGGGGGGCGGTGGCTTCGGGGAACTGGGACTCGCAGGTGCCTGGCTTGCTGCCGGGAACGGCGTCGTCATGTGCGCCGACCTGACCGCTGCTGGGCGACCACTGCCTGTTGTAGAAGTCGTGAACACCGCCGCGCACCGTGTACTGGGCTATCGGCGCGCTGTTGTCGTCCTTGTTCCAGTCGAAGAACTCTCCGGTGTTCACCTGGTCACACGTGCCCCACATCACCGCGAACGACGTCTTGGTGATGGGTGCGACGTCCCAGGTGGCGGTGGGTGCGAGAGCGAAGGCGGCCTTGATGGACACGCCTTTGGGCCACGTGGCGCGGCTGCTGTCGGCGATCTCCTGCATCACTCCGCCGCCGCCCATGGAGTGCCCCACCAGCCCGACGTTCCGCAAGTCCACATGGTTCTTGAAGTCCACCGGTGACGGACGTCCGGACCCGGCGTCGACGAAGCTGCCACGCAGCGGTCCCTCGCCCGTCGACGACAATGTCTGCCACATGCGCAACTGGGCGTTGATCAGTGCCGCGCGCTCCTGATAGACCGTGTCGGCCTGGCCGTCGGACGTCGAGTTGATGCCGTTCGCACCGATGGAGACAACGACGAACCCCCGGCTCGCCAGATCACGGCCCAGGTAGTCGTATCCGAGATAGCTGGGGATCTGCCGCACCCCAGGCGCGCACGGCCATGCCGACAGCCGGTCCGAGGCGGCCTCGATGATCGCCTCCTGCTTCGCCGCGTCGGCCGTGTCGCCGCTCTGCTCGTCCTCCGCCAGCGCGGCCTGCGCGGCGGTGAGTGACCTGGAGGCGTCGGCGTCGGCACAGGTGTCCCAGAATCCGTGCTCGATCATGATCAGCGGGTGGGTGCCGGAGGAGATGTCGTCGGGGTAATAAACAGCCCCGTTCAGCTCGTTGTCGCCCAGGTATCCGAGAGAATCGGGTGGCGGAAAAGCCTCGTCGCCCAGGTTGTAACGCACCTCGCTCACCCCCTGCCGCGCAGGCTGGGTACTGGACCCGCCGGCGGTGGCGAACGCCTCTGCCGAGGTGAAGCAGACAGCGCAGGCTGTTACGGGCGCGGCAAGCAGCAGCAACTTCGCACGCGCTGTGCGTCCACGTTTCATATCGGCCTCTTCCATGTGGAACGTAAATGTCGATCATTGCGATGGCTCTTGAGTGCTGGGCGGTTGCTCACGCGGCTCGGCACTCAGGCCCGCCGGGCCCGGTCGTACAGCGGCTCGGTGATCGCCGAACTGAACTGCGGACCGACGAGGTAGCGGGCGCAGCCGTCGTGGGAGGGATCGGCGCAGGGGGCGCCCTTGGCGTCGAAGAACGCGCTCTGCGTGTTGTCGCCGACCACGGTGCCCACACCGGTCACCGGGTTCAGGCCGGTGATCCGCGGTCCGCCGCTGGAGCCGCCGCCCATGACGCACGGCGGGCCGAACAGACCGGGCGGCTCGGGGAACTCGACCGTGCCGGGGTATTCCCTGGCCGTCCCTGAGCAGTACGCAAGACGTTCACCGGTGTACTCGGGCAGGCCCTCACGCGCCGGGTCGGCGCTGGCGCGCGGGTAGCCGAGGGAGTCGCTGGGCACGTCGCCGGGCCGGTCGAAGCCGATCCTCTGCGCCGTCCCGACCGCATCCTGCGCCCTCTGGCCCCGCTCGTCCGGGTTCAGCACGACGAACGCCTGGTCGTAGGCGTCGTACGTCTCCGCATGTTGCTGGTCGTTGGCCAGCCAGGTGGAGCCGACGACGCCCATGCGGCCGACGAACTTGCCATAGGGCGCGTGACCGTCGTGGTAGCCGGGCACGAACATCTCGTTGGTCGCCCACTGGTTGTTGTCGCCCAGCAGGTCGGTGTTGTTCACGCAGTGGCCCGCGGTCACCACGGTGCTTCGGTTGGCGCTCCGGATCACGGTGGCGGTGCAGCTGCTGTCCTCGCCGTGGTCGGTGAAGAACAACCGCCCGACGGTCCCCGGCAGCGCGCCACCGTTGGTCCAGGGCGCGCCGTCGGGGCCGCTGGTGGGCGGGTTGCCGGACGTCGGCGTGGTGAGCGCGGCGATGCGCTCGGGCGTCCAGTACTGGAGCACCGACCGCTGCTGTGCCGCGGTGACCGCCTGTTGGTGGACGGCCACCGGGCCTGCCGCGGGGCGTTCCGCCGCGTGCGCGGGGGCCGCGGTCAGCAGAGACATGCCTACGGTTGCCGCCGCCGCTGCCGCCGCGGTGATGCGCCGGGACGGACGGAGGGTCGGCCGACGGGACGGACTGGGGAGGTATCGCATGGCGTGGAGGGTACGGAGAGGATGTCAGCAAGCTGTCAGATTCGTGTTTCCCGCTGATGCGCGCGCCCAGCCCCGCGACGTCGCCCGCCAATTGCCGGGCCCTCTAGGGTCTTTCGTTTGGATCAGGCCGGATCAGGGAGCGGGGCCTGGTGCGTGCAGCTGCAAGGCGGAGGATTGAGGCAAATGGGGTCTCCCCTGCTCGAACGAAGTTGAGAGCTTGGGGAAGTACCAGGCGCCGCCGGGCAGGCGGGACTTTCAAAACATTAGGTGAGCAGTTCGCCGTGGAGGGCGAGCGCCAGGCCCGCTTCCGCGCTGTCGGCCCGGCCCCGGTCGAAGGCCCGCTGGTAGGCGGCGTCACCGACGGACTCGCGGGCCTGGCGTTCGCAGGCCTCGCGCAGCGGGCCCAGCTCCGGGGTGCCGCGCTGCGGGTGGCCGACCATCCGCCAGTAGAGCTGCCCGGTGCCGTACACCCGGGCGGCGTGGGCCCCCTCGCCCTGGGCGGCGACCGCGGCGGCCAGGATGTCCAGGCCGAGGGCGATGCCGAAGCTGTCGCGGAGCCGGTGCTTGCCGGTGAGCATGGACCGGGCGTGCGCGGCGGCCGCCTCTGCCCGGCCCTGGAGGAGGGCGATCAACGCGAGCTGGTAGTCGACGTAACTGCGGGTCCAGCACTCGTCCATGGCCTGGCAGGCCGCGCGCAGGACGACCGCGGCCTCGGCTGCCTCGTCCAGTCGGCCGAGGCCGGTGAGGGCGAAGACGGTGATCAGGTGGCAGCGCAGCCGGTAGGTCGATTCGAGCGGGGTACCGGCCTCTGTGCTGCGCAGCACCCGGTCCACCTCGCGCAGGCTCAGTTCGGGCCGGCCGACCATCAGGTGGGTGAGGCCGCGCAGGTACGCGGCGGCGAGGACGCCCTCGTCGGCCCCGTCCTCCGCGGCCGCCCGTACGCATTCCTCCCCGATCCGCTCGGCGGCCGGGTAGTCGCCCTGGAGCATCACGCAGATGCCGAGCACCCACAGGGCCCGGGTGCGGTGCGGGCCCCGTGCGGGGCCGGCGTCCAGGGCGCGCTGGGCGTAGTCGCGGGTCTGCGGCAGGTGGCCGCAGCAGCACCAGAAGAAGCCGATCCGGCCGGCCATCTCCTGGGCGGCGGCGGTGTCGTGGGTGAGCAGGTGGTCCAGGGCCGCGCACAGGTCGGCGTGCGTGTCGGCGATGCGGTGGTACCAGCTGATCTGGTCGTCGCCGGTCCAGCCCGCGTGGGCGCTGCGGGCCAGTTGCAGGAAGCAGGCGGCGTGCCGGTCGGCCGCGGCGCGTTCCTCCCCGAGTTCGGCGAGCCACATCCGGCCGTACTCGCGGATGGTGTCCAGCATCCGGTGGCGGGTGCCGTCGCGCACGACGACCGATTTGGCCACCAGGCCGCGCAGCGCCGTGGCCACCCCGTCCCCGGTGAGCGGTCCCCCGGCGCAGACCTCGCGGGCGGTCGCCTCGTCGAAGTCGCCGCGCAGCACGGTCGCCCGCGCCCAGAGCAGCCGTTCCAGCGGGGTGCACAGCTCGTGGCTCCAGCCGATGGTGGTGCGCAGGGTGCGGTGGCGCTGCGGGCGGATCGAGTCGTCGGCGAGCAGGTCGAGGCGGGAGCCGATCCGCAGCGCGATCTGCTCGACGGTGTGCCGGCCGGTGCCCGCCGCCGCGAGTTCGATGGCGAGCGGGATGCCCTCCAGCCGCCGGCAGATCTCGGCGGCCGCCTCCGCGGTGCCCGGTTCGTCGAACCGGGTGCCGGGGGCGATCGCGGCGACCCGGGCCCTGAACAGCGCGAGGGCGTCCGCCGCGCCGTCGACGGGCAGCGGGTCCACCTCGACCAGTTGCTCGCTCTTGATGCCGAGGGGCTGTCTGCTGGTGGCGAGCACCGTGAGTCCGGGTGAGGTGGTGAGGATCTCCCCGAGGAGGTGGGCGCAGGCGGGGCGCAGATGTTCGCAGGAGTCCAGGACGAGCAGCAGCCGCTTGTCCGCGAGCCACTCGCAGAGCACGTCCATGGGCATCCGCAGGGTGTGGTCGCTGAGCCCGACCGCGTCGGAGACGGTGGCCAGGAGCAGTCCGTCGTCGTGCAGCGGGGCGAGGTCGGCCCACCAGACGCCGTCGCGGTATCCGGGTTCGGCGCGGCCGGCCGCGCGGACCGCGAGGCGGGTCTTGCCGACCCCGCCGGAGCCGGTGAGCGTGGTCAGCCGACGGGTGGCGAGGGCGCGCTCGATCCGGCCCAGCTCCGTCTTCCGTCCGACGAAGCTCGTGGTCTCCTCGGGGATGTAGCTCACCATCGTCACCGTCGCTGAACAGGTGGAGAGGCCGTTGCCCGGCCCCCGGGCCCGGTACGGCACCGGGCCGACGGCGCGGCTGCCGGTGCGTACGGGTTCGGGGCCGGGACCCGGCCGGGTGGAGTGGGGAGGGGTCGCCCGGGAGTGTGATGCTGCGACTCTCCCCGGCGGCTGGCCTCACGGTAGACCTGTTCCGGTCAGCGTGCCGAGAACACCGCCACTGTGCGTCCCGGAACGGTGAAACTTCCCGAACTCCGCCCGTAGGTCGCCTCCTTGACGGTAAGATCCGCGCCCGCCGCCTGGACGGGGTGCAGGGTGTAGTTCCGGCCCGCCAGGGCGGTGACCTTCTGCGTGGTGGTGCCGGGGGTGGCGTTGAGGACGACCACCAGCTTCCCGAGCCGCATGGTGATCACTCCCGGGGTCTCGTTCCGGCCGGAGAGCGGGAAGGAGAGCGCGGACTGCACCTGCCCGGCGGTGGAGAGGCCGAAGTCCTTCTCGGTGGCGCGGATGGTGAGCAGGTCCCGGTAGGCGGCCGAGGCGCCGTTGATCTGCGCGCAGCCGGGGCTGACCGCCGGGTTGGTCAACAGCGGCTTGGCGTAGGGCCACTTGGCCTCGTTGTCGGCGGCGGGCGGCAGTCCCCGGCCGAAGCCGTTGCCCGCGCGGCAGTCCCAGTGCAGGGCGTTGAACCAGTCGCCGCTGTCGAAGGAGTTGCGGTCCAGCGACTTGGAGCGCAGCAGGTCGGTGCCCGCCTGGGAGAGCGAGGGGCCCTGCGAGAGGGTGGCCGTCGCCATGGCCAGGACCTGCATACGGGCCCGGTCCGCGGCCGGGGTGCCCGCCGGGAGCTTGAAGGCGAGGGTGTCGTAGAGCGTCTCGTTGTCGTGGGCGTCGGCGTAGGCCAGCGCGTCGCCGGGGGCGGCGGCGTATCCGGCCGGGGCCCCGTTGTAGTCGATGTCGGAGCCCTTGACCGTGGCGCCGGAGCTGTCGGTGAAGGTGTACCCGGCGAGGCTGCCGGTGAGCCCGACCTTGATCAGGTCCTGGTAGTGCAGCAGCCGGGCCTTCTGCTCGGCCTTCGTACCGTTGTGGGTGGAGGTGTTGGGGTCGGTGTAGAGGCCGGTGGCGAAGCCCTGGACGCCGGGGTCCTCGTCGAACGGGGAGCCGCCGCGCACGGCGTCGCGGGCCCGGTCGGAGAAGGTGGCGATGCCGGTGCCGGCCATGTTCTTCTGGGTGGCCTGGACGAAGCGGGCGTCGTCGGCGATCTCACCGAAGTTCCAGCCCTCCCCGTACAGGATGATCTTCTTCCCGTCCACGCCGTCCTTGGCGGTCGTCAGGGCGTCGAGGGCCTTGCGGACGGCCAGGATGTTGGCCTTGGGGTGGTGCCCCATCAGGTCGAAGCGGAAGCCGTCGACCTTGTACTCCTTGGCCCAGGTGACGATCGAGTCGACGACGAGCTTGCCCATCATGGTGTTCTCGGGCGCGGTGTTGGCGCAGCAGGTGGAGGTGGCGACGGTGCCGTCCTCCAGGAGCCGCTGGTAGTAGCCGGGCACGATCCGGTCGAGGACGGATTTGGCGTCCTGGCCGGAGGCGACGGTGTGGTTGTAGACGACGTCCATGACGGTCCGCAGACCGGCGCCGTTGAGCCCCTGCACCATCTGCCGGAACTCGACCGTGCGCCGGGTGCCGTCCGGGTCCGAGGCGTACGACCCCTCCGGGACGGTGTAGTGCAGCGGGTCGTAGCCCCAGTTGAAGCCGTCCTTCGCGGCGGCCTTCGCCACGCAGGCCTGCTGTTCGGCGGAGTCGGGGGCGTAGACGGACAGCTCGCAGGCCGGCTTCTGCTGGTCCTTCTTCTTCTCGGGAATGGTGCCGATGTCGAAGGCGGGCAGCAGGTGGACGTAGCTGGTGCCGGAGTCGGCGAGCTGCTTGAGGTGCTTCATCCCGTCGGAGCGGGTGTCGGTGAAGGCGAGGTACTCGCCTGGGTGCTTGGAGGTGGGGTCCGCGATCGAGAAGTCGCGGATCTGGAGCTCCTGGATCTGGGCGTCGCGCAGCGGCACGGCGGCGGGCTTGCGCAGGGTGCTCCAGCCCTTGGGCGCGAGCTTCGCGTCGTCGAGGTCGACGACGAGGCTGCGGGCGGAGTCGGTGGTCAGCGCGGTGGAGTACGGGTCGGTGACCTTGTTGGTGACGAACTTCTGGACGGTGGGCGCCCAGACGTCCACGACGTACCGGTAGGTCTTGCCGGTCCAGTTCTTCTTGCCGGTGACGGACCAGACGCCGGTGCGGTCGTCGCGCCGCATCGGTACGGCCTTGCCGTCGAGTTCGAGCGCGACGGTACGGGCGGTGGGCGCCCAGACGGACAGGGTGGGCGTGCCGTGCCGGAAGACCGGTCCGAGGGCGGCGCCGCTCGCCCGCTTCCCGTAGAGGTCATCGAGCACACCGGCGCTCTGTACCCCGGTGGCGGCGAGCAGGGCGCCGTTGGCCGCGCGCTGGGTGGCGATCAGTTGGCCGCGCAGGGCGTCACGGACCCGGTCCCGGTCGCGGGCGTCCACGGTGAACGCCGGGTAGTCCTTGAGGTGCGGGTACTTCGCCTTCTGCGCGTCGGTCAGCGCGGACGGGCTGAGCCGCAGCCACCGCCCCTCGTCGGAGAGCGCGCCGTCGATGACGGAGATGCCGCCGCCCGATGCGTAGACGAGCTGCTGGCTGGTGGCCTCGGTGGCCTTCACCATCCAGACGACGGTGTCGGCGTCGATCCACTGCGCCTCGGCCTCGGTGAGGTCGGGGGCGGGTGCGCCGCCGGTCTGCGGCAGCAGGTAGCCGGCCGTGCCGCCGAGCATCCAGACCTCGTGGCCGTAGGTGGCCAGGTCGAGTGACTGGTCGCTGGGCAGGTCCTTCTCGTCGCCCCGGTGCAGGATGTAGCTGAGCGCGGTGGCCCCTTCGGTGAGCGGGACCTCGAAGGTGAGGCCGGAGGCGTCCTTCTTCACCGGCTGGAGCGGCTTGGACCAGTCGGTGGGCTCCGCGGCCCCGGTCCAGGTGTGCAGCCCCCAGCCGTCGTAGTCGCCGTCGGCCCGGTAGTAGTGCAGGACGGCCTTGCCGGTGTCCTGGGGCGGGTAGGCACCCTCGGGGGCGGCGGCGGACTGGCCGTCCTCGCCCTGCGCGATCCAGACCTGTCCGGTCGCGGCGAGGTCGACGGTCCGCTCCGGCCCGTCGGCGGTCCCGGCCTTCTCGACGGTGTACGGGACGGAGGAGGCCCCCTCGGGCACCTTGATCCAGGCGAACGCGCCGTAGGCGTCCCGCCCGGCGAAGTCCGCGGTGGTCTCGCCGGACCCGGCCTGCCAGCCCTCGTAGTCGCCGTCGGCGCGCTTGTAGTGGATGACGGCGTAGTCGCGTTCGACGGCGACGGGCTTCGCGGGCGGCGGTGCCTGCCCGGCGGTGGAGGAGGCGAGGACGCTCGCGGTGCGCCCGGCGCGGTCGACGACAACGGCCTTGTAGCGCAGGGGTGTTCCGGCGGCGGTCGTGCCGGCGATGGTCTGGGTGACCTTGTACGGGGCGTGGTCGGCGGTACCGAGCGTGGTCCACTTCCCGTTGCCCGTCTGGGCGGCGAAGACGACCCGGTTGAGCGAGCCGCCGTCCACGTCGGCGGTCAGCTCGACGGTGCCGGTGGCTCCGGCGGCCGGTGCCTTCAGGGAGATCGTGGGCCTCGCGGCGGGCGCGCCCAGCGGCTTCCCGGCCCGGAGCACGATGCTGGAGAGGGCCGGGACGGTGACAGTGATCTTCTTGTCGGCGCCGCTGCGGACCGTACCGGAACCGCCGTACAGGGTACGGAAGTCCATCCGGGCGGACTCGGTCGGCAGCTCGACGGTCTTCGCGGCCGTGCCGTTGTTGGTGGCCACGACGTACTCGTCGCCGCGCGCCGGGTCCGTACGGGAGAAGGCGTAGACGGAGCCCTCGGCGTACCGCTCGGTCTGCACCCCGTCCCGCAACGCCGGGTTCTTGGCGGTCAGCTCGGACAGGGCGGCGATCGACCGGTAGAGCGGGTGCTTCGTGTCGTACGCGTCGGAGGCGTGCGTCCGGTCCGTGCCCAGCTCGTCGTCGTCGAGGTAGTCGGCGGTCTTCGAGGCGAACATGGTCTGGCGGGCGTCCTTGTCGCCCCCGGCGCCCGTGAAGCCCTGCTCGTCCCCGTAGTAGACGACGGGGTTGCCCCGGCTGAGGAACATCAGCTCGTTGGCGAGTTCGGCGCGCTTGACCAGCTCCGCGTCATCGGCCTTCGGGTTGTCCTGCTTCAGGAAGGTGCCGATGCGGCCCATGTCGTGGTTGCCGAGGAAGGTCACCTGCTCATAGGCGTTGGCCTTGTCGGTCGTGTACCGGTAGTCGTCACCGAAGACGGCGGCGAGCTTCGAGGCCGGGGCGCCCTGCGAGGCGTACTGGCGGGCCGCCTCCTGGAACGGGAAGTCCAGCGTCGCGTCCAGCCGCCCCTGGGTGACGTAGGGCGAGGTGATCGCGGTGTCGGCGGAGTAGACCTCCCCGAACATGAAGAAGTCCTCGCGCCCGTGCTTTGCCGCGTAGGTGTCGAGCGCGGTGGCCCACTGGGTCCAGAAGTCCAGGTCGACGTGTTTGACGGTGTCGATCCGGAACCCGTCGATATCGAAGTCGCGGACCCACTTCTCGTAGATCTTCTCCATCCCGGAGACGACCTCGGGCCGCTCGGTCCACAGGTCGTCGAGCCCGGAGAAGTCGCCGTACGTGGTGGACTCGCCGGCGTAGGTCGAGTCACCCCGGTTGTGGTACATCGTGGGGTCGTTGAGCCAGGCCGGCGTCTTGCCGCCGGAGGTGACCGGCTTGTACGGGAAGGAGTCGGCGTCCACCTTCGCCATGCCCGCGGCGTCGTCGAAGGGCCGGCCGTCGCGGTCGAGGTACGGGTAGGCGCCCTTGGGCTTGTACCCGTAGGTCTTCTCGGCGTAGTCGACGGTGTCGGCGGTGTGGTTGGTGATGACGTCGAAGAAGACCTTCATGCCCTTGCCGTGGGCCTTGTCGATCAGCTTCGTCAGGTCGGCGTTGGTGCCGAAGTGCGGGTCGACCTGAGTGAAGTCGGTGATCCAGTAACCGTGGTACCCGGCCGAGGCGTCCTTGCCGGTGCCCTGGACGGGCCGGTTCTTGAAGATCGGCGCGAGCCAGATGGCGGTGGTGCCGAGCCCCTTGATGTAGTCGAGCCTGTTCGTCAGCCCCTTGAGGTCGCCGCCCTGGTAGAACCCCTTGTCGGTGGGGTCGTACCCGGTCTCCAGCCGCGAACCGGTCAGCCCGCCCCGGTCGTTGCCGGTGTCGCCGTTGGCGAACCGGTCGGGCATCACGAAGTAGAACTGCTCGCGGGTCAGGTCGTGCCGGGCGGGCTCCGCGGCCAGCTTCGCGTCCGAGGGCGCGGTGGGCGGCCTTGCCGCCGCGGCGGGCAGCGCGGGCACGAGGGCCGCGCACAGGGCGGCCGCGACGACGGCGGCGGGCGCCGCTCTTCGCGCGGGCACGCGCGGGGACGGACGGTTCACTCGGGTTCTCCTCGAAGGGGTGTGGAGCCGGACGGGCAATCCAGCCCGTCCGGCGATTGAGGACACCGCGCGGCCGGAGACCGCGCGGCCGGCGGAGAGGCCTCAGCTCCGCCAGACGTCACCGGTCAGGGCGACCTTGCCGGAGGCCGGGACGGTGGCCGTGCGGTTGGCACCGCTCTCCCAGGTGACGTTGCCGCTCGCGTCCTTGCGGACGTACTTGTACGCGAACGTCGTACCGGCGGGCAGGCTCACGTCGAGCTTCCAGACGGGGTACGTGGCGGGGTCCAGCTTCAGCGCGGCGCCGGGGTTCCAGTTGCCGAGGGCGGGCTGGTCGCCGGTCACGTAGATGTTCTGGCCGAGCTGGGTGGTGGCGTTGACCCCGAAGGAGGCGCCTGAGGTGCCCGTACCGGGGTCGGTCGGGTCGGTCGGGTCGGTGCCGCCGCCGGAGCAGGTGCGGGCGCCGGTCTGGAGGGCGAGGGCCGTGTTGGCGCCGAGGGTGGCGGTGAACCGGCCCGAGCCGTCGACGGTGACGCCGTTGCCGGACTGGATGTCGCAGTAGTCACCGGCGGGCAGCGAGGTCTGGAAGGTCCGGCTCAGCGCGGCGCTCTCGTGGTTGATCGCGACATACGCCTTGGAGCCCCGGCCGAAGGCGATCTGATCGCCGCCGTTGTCCCACCAGTTCGTGACGGCCTCACCGCGGGCGGTGTTGCGGAAGCCGACCATGGAGGCGATCTCGCGCCAGGCGTGCTGGCACTTCCACCCGTCGCTGTAACAGGCGTTCACCGTGCCGCCGTTGGGAGGGCCCGCGTCCTTGTCCGACCACTCGTAGCCGGAGTGGACGTCGGGCGAACCGTAGGGCCAGGCCAGCATGAACACGCTGGCGAGGGTGTAGTCGGCACCGTCCTTGTAGTTCAGCGTCTCGCCGTTGCGCTCGGTGTCGTGGTTGTCGACGAACACCGCGGCCTTGGACGAGGACATGAAGCCCCAGCCCTCGCCGAAGTTCTTCAGGTTGGCGAGGTTCTCGTTGTTGAAGACCTGCTTCAGGCTGCGGGCGTACCGGAATTCCTGGACGTCCCCGGTGCCGGCGTACTCGTCGGGCGAGACGGCCTCACCGGCCCCGTATATCGCCTCCTGCTTCCAGTAGACGCCGGAGTTGGTCAGCCGGGATTTTATGTTGGCGAGATCCCCGGCGGGGATGTGCTTGGCGGCGTCGATGCGGAAGCCGTCGACACCGAGCGAGAGCAGGTCGTTGAGGTATCCGGCTATCCTGCCGCGTACGTACTCCTCACCGGTGTCCAGGTCGGCCAGGCCGACGAGTTCGCAGTTCTGGACG
This sequence comes from Streptomyces sp. NBC_00341, assembly GCF_041435055.1. Classification (NCBI taxonomy): domain Bacteria; kingdom Bacillati; phylum Actinomycetota; class Actinomycetes; order Kitasatosporales; family Streptomycetaceae; genus Streptomyces; species Streptomyces sp. NBC_00341. The sequence continues at coordinate 2,299,765 of NZ_CP108002.1, forward strand.
TTGGCGCGGTCGCCGTAGTTGCTGATCTGCGACTGGCAGTCGTTCATGTCGTTGACCGAGTACAGGCCGGGGTAGTCGTACTTGCTGTACGAGGACCCTCCGGTACCCGTACCGGAGCCGGCCGACATGTGGTTGATGACCGAGTCGGCCACCACCTTGACGCCCGCGCTGTGGCAGGCGCTGACCATGCCGGCGAAGGAGGCGCGGTCACCGAGCCGCCCGGCGATCCGGTAACTGACCGGCTGGTACGAGGTCCACCACTGCCCGCCCTGGATGTGCTCCTGGGGCGGGGAGACCTGTACGAAGCCGTAGCCGGCCGGCCCGAGGGAGTCCGTACAGGCCTTGGCGACCGAGTCGAACTTCCACTCGAAGAGAACGGCGGTGACGTCCTTGGAACCCGGGGCGGAAGCCTGCGCGTTCGTGGCGGGGACCACGAAGGCGGCGGCGGCCGCTACCAGGGCGAGCGCGGCAGACAGGGGTCTGCTGGCCATTGTTTCCTCCTGCGGTGGGGGAAATGCGGGTGACGGTTCAGCCTCGTCCGGCAACGCACCCTGCCCTCAAGGCTCCTGAAGGTTCTTGCTGCAAGAATGCAAACCTTGCCGCGGGGAGACCGTACGAGCCCACCGGGACCCGGTCAACCCTTTGGACACGACCCGCTCACACCCTGCTCACATCAACGAAATACCGCAGATTCCTTCCTGCAAGGACTTACGCAAAACATTGCAGCCCTGTTACGTTTCTCCCGACTCCGGTCCGGTCGGCCGGGGGTCCCGTTACCCCGGGCCCCACGCGCCCGGCAGGCCGGACCGGTCACGCACAAGAGGGGCACCTGGGGGTCACACTCCCCGCCGACCCGTCCGGGTCGACTCCCGGTGCCCCTCGCGTGCGTGACGGAGGGTCCTGCCCCCACTGCCGCCCGGCGCCTCACCCGTCATGATGGGCACCGAGCGGGGGCTGCTCCACGCCCCCACGACGACGACCACGTATGACGTCTTGGGAGAAATGGCATGGTGCGTACCGGGGTCTACCTCGCCCATCCGCGGCCGGGAAGCTTCAACCACGCGGTGTTCGACGCCGTGGTGCGGGAGCTCCGCGACCGGGGCAGCGAGGTGCTGGCGCACGATCTCTGCGCGGAGGGATTCGCGCCCGGGCTGACCGCCGACGAGACGGAGACGGTCAGGTCCGCCGCGGACGCCCCGGATACCCAACTGGCCTCGCACCGGGCGGAGGTGGCCACGCTCGACGCCATGGTGTTCGTCCACCCCAACTGGTGGGGCATGCCGCCCGCCGTCCTCACCGGGTGGGTGCAGCGCGTGATGGTGCCGGGCGTCGCCTACAAGCTGGGCGCGTCGGACGGGAAGCCGCAGGCACTGCTGAAGGCCGGCCGGGCGCTCGTACTGAACACCTCCGACACTCCCGCCGAGCGCGAGGCGGGCGAGTTCGGTGATCCGCTGGACAGGATCTGGTCGGCATGTGTCCTGCCCTACGTGGGAGTTACCGACGTGCGCCGGGTCGTCTTCCGGACGGTCACAGACTCCTCCGACGAGGACCGCGCGTCCTGGCTGCGCGAGGCCCGCGAGCACGCCCGTGCGCTGCTGGTCTGACGTGCGGGGCGGGCGTCACGGCCTCGGCGCTCCTGCTATGCGGGACACCACTTAGACTCGGCCCCCATGTGGCCAGGACAGCAGTCGCCCCCCGATCAGCCGGACCCGCGTGCCGAGTACCCCGGTTCGGGTCCCGAGCAGCCCGGTCGGCCGGGCCGCGACCTGCACTCCGCGCCGACCGTCGGCATGAGCGCCCCCGAACCGCCCCGCCGCTCCCGGAACCGGACCACCGTCGCCATCGTGACCGCTTCCGCAGTGGTCGTCGCGGCATGCGCGGTGACCGGCTTCCTGGTGCTCCGCGACGACGGGAGCGACAAGGCCGACCCGAAACCCGCGGCATCGGCCTCGGCGAGCCCCGGCAGCACCGACCGGACGGCGACCGGCGGCAACGGCCCCCTCGTCCCCGGCTGGAGCACCGTGGTGAACGCCCAGCGCGGCATCACGTTCGACGTACCGGCCTCCTGGGCCCGGAAGTCCGCGAGCTGGGTCAGCTACGTAGCGAAGGACGACGACCCCGAGGAGAAACCGCTGGTCGCCATGATGGGCCCCGCGGTACTCAAGGAGAAGTGGTGCACGTCCGACGACGACAAGAGCGGCACAGAGGAGGACACCCCGCTCGCCTCGACGGGGACCACCGGGGAGAAGGGCTCGAAGACCACCGCGGAGGCCGCGAAGGACACCGCGACCAACTGGGTCTACGGCGCCTACACCCAGCCCGACCGAACCCGCCTGACCATCGGTGAGCCCGAGTCCTACCGCACGAAAACGGGCATCGAGGGCAGCCTCGTGACCGTCACGTCGTCCGGCACACCGGCAAAGGGCAAGTGCGACGGCGACGGCAAGGCGGTGACGTTCGCCTTCAAGAACGCGAAGGGCGCCTTCGTGTCGTGGACCTACGTCGGCGCCCACGGAGTCCCCGACGAGGTCCCCGACACCACGATCCGCAAGATCCTCAGCACCGTACGGCTCTTCAAGAAGGGCGACGGGGAGGGCTGAGGGGCTCGGGCTGTGCGGTGACCGCGCCGGGTACGGCGGGTCCACGCGTTCGCGGCGGGGCCTCTCGCCGGCCGGGCAGCTCCGCCGGGCCAGGATTCCCCGGGGCTCCTGATAAGCCTCCGGTGAACGGGCGGCAGGCCCCTCCTCCCGGCGACCCACGGCCCCACGCCACGACGAAGCCACGCCTCGGCTCGTCCTCTCCCCTCATAGAGAGCGCCGGGCCCGGGGCGCTGCCCCGAGATTGGTCGCTGTGCCGGCTGTTGCCCGCCAGTGCAGGCTGGTCGTCGCTTGCGGAGCGGAGACAGGAGCGGACGACGGCCCCACCGGTCTGGAGCGCGCGGGCCGCGGCAGTGGACTGCCTTGGTCAAGCAAAGAACTCTGACAGCGTGTCAACGTTCACGGCTCTCTCAGCGAGAGATCCCATGGGACACCCCGCCCTCGCCACTTCGAACCGCTCACCGCCGCCGAGGCCGGCGCGGTCCTCGCAGCCACCCGCGAGCACCGGCTGAGCGCGCTCTTCGAATTCGCTCCGCACACCGGACTCCGCGAGGGCGAGCTCCTCGGCCTGCGCGGGGAAGACCTCGACCTGGCCGGCGGAACCGCCAGCATCCGCCGCACCCTCCAGCGCACCAACTCGGGTGGCCTGAGGCCCTCCCGACCAAGACCCAGAGTTCGGAGCGGCGGATCGCACTGCCCACCGAGTGTCTGCACTCCCTCGAACAGCACCGCGACCAGCAAGCTGAGGAACGCGAAAGCAGCGGGGACGGACTGGAAGGCGAGCGGCTACGTCTTTACCCGGCTCGACGGCTCCCCGATCGAGGGAGCCACCCTCACCCGGCACTTCAACGCTCTGCTCCGCCGGGCCAGGCTCCGCCGCATCCGGTTTCAGGACCTCCGACACTCGGCGGCGACCCTTCTCCTGGAACAGGGCGTCGAACTGGTCGTGATCAAGGAACTCCTCGGCCATGCCCACATTGGCGTCACCGCCACGGTGTATGCGCACGTTCGACTCCGCCTCCAGCGCCAGGCCATCGACACTCTGAGCGATGCCCTCCGCCATCCGGCAGAGGGCCCCGCCAAGCCCGACGACGGCGGCGATCCGCCAACTTGTGCAGCACCCGTCCGCTGACGTTGCCGTCAACTACTGCCGTCAAGACGCGCGAAGGCCCGATCGGAATTCCTTCCGATCGGGCCTTCGCTGTTTAACTCAATTAGGTCCGACCTCGCTCAATCAGCGATGCGCAATTGAGTTAGTCAATTCTCCTCGCAGGCTCTCCAGGAAACCCCAGAGGTCGCGAGAGATGATCTTCGCCCCATGTCTTCCGGTTTCATAGGTGTCGCCGATTAGAGATCCGCCACTGAGGCTGTAGACGTTCCCTTGGGTAGCTCCAAGAGCAAACAGGCCACCCCCTCCATCCGAGCCAAAGACAACGATCGAGTCATTAACGTCCCCAGCAAGAATCGTTGGCTGATCGCCATTGACCACCTCGACGGCGGAATGAATGAAGAATCCACTGTCCAGGTCCGGAAGGGACAGTCGCTCAACCTGCTCGTAGAAGCTGAGCAGATCTCCCGAGACCCCGGCTGCTACCAGAGACGCCTTCCCTTCGCTCTCGGCCCCAGGTGTCGCCCCGACCAGCGCGTTCTCCCCGGGAGGGTAGCCGAACTGGCTCTCGAAGCCCTGTGTGAACCTAGGGATGAGTTCGCACATCACATCAACCCAGCTACTTAGGTTCTCCCCAGTAATAGGCACCATATCCCCTATCTATTTGAGCGGCGAAGTCTTCAATCTGAGCCCGGGATGCACCTGGATTCATATCACCAAACCACTTCCACTGATTGGTGATCTCCTGATGAACGTTCGCCCCCCGCGACTGCATCCTGCTCCCTGGGATTCCTCGCATATTAGACGGGGCATCGAAGTCGAAGCCTGCAAATTGCGGGTCATCCCGATACTCCTGGGGGATCGCGTGGTGGGCATCCCAATCGTCAGGCAACCGCTTGAGGCCGGCTTTGTTGAGAGTCGCATTGAACCTCCCGCGATAATTGGTCAGCTTGATCGTTGGGAACTCTGGATCGTAGCCCGTGGCGCAGGTGTTGTGCACCAGCACCGGCGTCGTACCAGCGAGTACATAGTACGTGTGCAAAGCCTCGACCGTGAAGTTATACGTGCGAGTCTGCTTACTGTATGCCCTGTTCGCGCGAATCTTAGCAGTCGAGCCGTCAGCAGTAAGGAGCTTGGTGCCGGGCTCCAGGTCGCCAGCCAGCACCCACGCATGTTTGGAAGGCACCCAGAATGGATGTTCTTTAGTAGCAGTGAGTTTTTTGTCGCCATCTCCAGTGTCGACCGTCAACTCGTTGAGGTGCTTGTACCCTTCGGTGACAATCAGCGCAGTTACTCTGCGCCCCTCCGCCTCTCCGGTCTCGGGGTCAGTCGCCAAGACTTCATCCCCGACACGGATCTCCTCAATCTTCTTGGCCGATTTGTCGGCCATGAGGACTTCTGTTCCTGCTAGAAAACAATTTCCACCCTTAGAACCCGGCTTTGGCCTTACCCCGGTTCCTTCTCCTTGGGTGAACATTGCGATCAAGAAACTAGGCACCTGATATGCATTGCTCGAGGTGTCGTAGCCCTGGCTGGCGACCCAATTGTCGAACGAGCCTCCGTAGTCGCACCCGGGCGCCCCTGCGCCGCCGTTCCAGCAGTCACCGTCTCCGAATACCCCGCCGAAGAGGGACGCCGCTTGCGGAACATTCGAGACCAGGCCGTAGAAGACTTCGCCCGCCCCGCGGCAGAATCCGGAGAACCAGTTCTTTCCGCAACCGCCCTCTCCGCCGCCACTGCTTCCTCGGGTGGCACCGGTGCCAGTGCCAGTGCCAGTGCCACCGCCAGTGCCACCGCCCCCGGACGCAGTACCTCCTGTGTTTCCACCGCCACCGCCACCGGTGCCCATGTTGTTGCCGCCGATGCCGTCACAGCTGGCGGACATGTTGCCGGCGTAGCAGTTGCTGCCGACAGGTTCCTCTCCACCGCTGTTGAGCAGCATGGTCTTCAGGCCGGTTGGATCGCTGGCTGTGACGGGTGTGTTGTTGGCATAGCTGTACCCGTTGAGGGACTGATGTTGATCGAGGGCCAGGACGGGGTCGACGCTGATGAACTGGCCGATGCCTGGGTCGTATTCGCGGGCGCCGATATGGGTGAGACCTGTGGTGGTGTCGGCAGGCTTGCCCAAGAAGCCCTTGTCGTCGGGCCAAGTGGTGGGTGTCGCGCCGCGGGTGGAGCCGAAGGGGGTGGTGTAGCGCTTGGTGACGGCCCAGGTGGCGGGTTCGAGGACGAGGCTGGCTGTTCCGTGGGGGTCCGAGCAGAGGAATTTGAGTTTGGTGCCGGACACGCCGCTGGTGGCGGTGCGCAGGGCGATGGTCTTGCCGGCGGCTGTGTAGTAGCGGGTGCCGGAGAGGATCTTGGTGGTGCCCTTGGTGGTGAGGCGGACTTCTGTGCCGCCGAGGTAAAGCACGGTGTCGCCGTCGCCGGTCGCACGGCGGATCAGGAGTTCGCCGGAGGCGTCGTACAGGTAGCTGGTCGCCAGCTTCGGCTTGCTGCCTGTGGCGGGCTCGCTGGTGGAGACGAGTTTGCCCTCGGAGTTCCAGACCAGGGTCTGCTTGGCCTGAGTGCCGGGCCTGCTGGTGGTGTTGCCCGCTTCGTCGTATGCGTAGGAACTGGTCTTGGTGCCGGTCGTCTTGGTCAGCGGGTGGGGCTGGCCGGCGGTGGTTCCGTACGTGTACGACGTTGTCGTGTCACCGGAGGCGGCGTGTTGCTTCTCGGTCTCGCGCTGACCGGATTCGTTGTAGGTGTAGCTGGTCCAGTAAGGAGCCGCACCGTCGAGGTTGGCGGTGCTGCGCCCGCCCTTGGCGCAGTCGGCGGTTTTGGGGGTCCAGGCTTCGGTCAGGCGGCGGTTGCCGTCGTACTCGAAGCATTGGTAGTCGGCCTTGGTGGTACCGCCCTGGGTGCTGGCGTCGAAGATCGAGGTGACGTTGCCGGCGTCGTCGTGGGTGTACTTCAGCTCCTGGGGCATGTAGCCGTGCACGTCGTCGGTGACGTAGGAGCGGGTCAGCCGACGGGTGCCGTCCTCGTAGTCGTAGTTGAGGAAGGCCTTCTTCGCTGAGCTGGTGGAGTCGGTGCCCAGCGTGAGCTGGCGCAGGTCTCCCTGGGGGGAGTACGCGGCCGTCTGGAGGTATCCGGTGGCGCCCGTCGCTGTGGTCTGCTGGCCGAGCACGTTGTACTTGTTGGATACGGTCTCGCCGGGCAGGCCTGCGACCGCGGGCTGGGAAGCCTGGCTGACGGTGCCATCGATGTTGTAGCCAGTGGTGAACGACAGCGTCTTGGGGACCCCTGCCGTAACGAGCGGGTCGGTATCGGGCAGCACCAGCTGGCTGGCGACGACCTGGTAGAGGTTGTCGTATTTGGTGACCTTGGTTGTGTATGCCTTGCCGGTCAGGCCGCCCTCGTAGCGGGTTGCCGTGTCCTGCTGGCCCTTGGCCAGGCTGTCGAAGCTCCAGGAGGCGAGCTGGGTGGCGTCGGTCTTGGTCCCGTCCCAGAGGCCGGTCTGACGGCCGAGGTTGTCGTACTCGGATATCAGGGTCTTGCCGCGGGAGTCGTTGGTGCTGGTCACCTGGTCGAGCGCGTTGTAGTGGGTGTGCGAAGTGCCCTTGTCCGGGTCGGTGGCGCTGTCCTGGCGTCCGAAGAGGTCGTATGTGTAGGACCACTTGGTCTTGTCGGGTCCGGAAACGCTCTTCTGCTGGCCGGCCGGGGTGTACTCGTACCCCGTGGTGGTGTAGTCACTGCCGGTCGCCTGCGGTCCTGCGTACTCGCGTCGTTCCGTTGTCTGGCCGAGGGCGTTGGTGGTGACCATCGTGGCCTGGCCCCCTGCTGGGGCGCTGGTGGAGACGGTGTCACCGGTGTAGCCGGTCGTGGTCCTGAAGCGTTCGACACCCCGGACCTTGGTCACCGACACGGTGGCGCGCCCGGCACCGTCGTACGTGGTGTCGTTCTCCATGGGCGCCTGGCCGCCCTCGGTTCCCACCAGGTTCCCGGACGGGCTTGTCTTGTCTGCCCAGATGTCAGCCAGGCTGGTGACGGCGAGGCCCCGCTCGTCGTACAGGGTTTCGGCGATGACGGTCCCGCCGACGGGCGAGGGGGTCTGCGTCTGCCGGAGCCGCAGCAGTGAGTCGTAGATCTCGTAGGTGGTGTTGTAGCCAGACGCGTCGCCCTTGAGTGTGCCGGTCGATACCCACGGTGTGTCCGTGGACGTGATGCTGTAGGTGTAGACGTAGTTCGGAGTCGCGTTCAGGACCTTGAGCCGGTTGGGCAGCCACACCTTGGTGACACGGCCCAGCGAGTCGTACTCGGACTCGGTGTTCTTGCCATTCGGGTCGGTGACCTTGGTGACAGCGCCGGTCGCGAAGTCCACCGCTGTAGTCGTGGTGTAGCCCTTGATGTTGCTGCTCGCGCTGGAAGTCAGCGGGCCGATCTTCCCCGACGGGACGTAGGACGCAGTGGTGACGAGTGCGTCGTTGGTGTCCTTGACGGTGAGTGGCCGGCCGAGGATGTCGTAGGTCGTGGTGAGGAGCTTCTGGAAGACGGGCGCGTCATCGACGCCGTAGGACTTGGCCCGGCCCGTCCACTGGACTTCGCCCTTGGTGGGCTTCTGTGCCGCACTCCAGGTGGTGGCGTCGTACGCGGTGGCTACGTCGGAGACGACGTCACCGGACCTGGTGGAGTCCGCGGGCAGGTCCAGCACGGCGTCCGTGGTGGAGCAGGGCTTGGTGACCGTGCGGGTACGGGAAGCGAGCGAGTTGATGCCCAGGGTGTCGTTACGGGCGTACCAGGTGCGGGTGCACTTCTCGTCACCCGCAACAGCGTCGTCACCCTTGTCCTCGACGGTCTCGGGCATGCCGTAGTCGTCGAAGGTGGTGACGGTGGACCGGACCCGGTCCTTCGGGGTTCCGCTGCTGGTGATGTTGGTGCGGGCGTGGGTGGCGGCGGTGCGCACGTAGTACGCCTCTGTGTCGGCGTACGACTTGTGCTGGGTGGCCGTCTTCTTCGACCACGGGTCGTTGATGGTGCCGCCGACCTCGTTGGCCCCGTTGTAAGTGGCTGTTTCGCGGGTGAAGCCGGCGTACGGTTCGGAGTCGGTGATCTCCGCTGCCTTGATGGCCGTGACCTTGGCAGTCTTGCGCTTGTCCGGGTCGAGGGTCTTCCCGTCGTCCTTGAGGACGCGATCGCCGTTCATGCCACGCATGTAGACGGTGACGGTCTTCGACTGGGTCTTGCCCGGGATGCCGGTGAGGTGGGTGACCCTGCCGAAGCCTCGCCAGATGGACCAGGTGCGTTCCTTCTCCTTGGTCATCGGGTCGTCGTTGTAGTGCCAGGCACCACCGCCGGAATAGCTGTAGGTGTTCTCAACCGCCTCCGAACCGCCGTGGGGGTCGGTGGTGATGACCGAGTAGACCGGGTACTTCTGGAACCAGTCCAGAATCGGCGTCTTCCCGCCGTTCGGAGACCAGTACACCGGGTAGCAGCGTCCGGTGTTCTCATCCGGGCGGGGCATGGTCTGCCCGGCGACGCATCCGGCATCCATGTACGTGACGACGGTCTTCGCACCGGCTTCGGAGGTGACCGACTTCAGCCGTGGCTTCTCCAGGGACAGGATGTCGTCGCTGGTGGAGTCGACACGGTTGGGGTGGGACTCCGGGGTGAAGGTGACCGGGTCCAGGCTCAGATCGGTGCCGCGCTTGCCGGTGTGCTTGATCTCGTCCAGCCACAGCGACTGGTCTGTCGAGTCACCCGTGTCGCCGGGGTCGAGGTAGTGCTGCTTCAGTGCCCAGCCGTCCACGGCTGAGAAGCCGGGGGTGGCTGCGGCGGCGTCCCAGGCGTAGGTAGTCACGCCGGTCATCCGCTTGCGGGAGAAGAACATCGGGCTGACGTTGCCGGTGCATTTGGCGCCGTCCTTGCACACGGCGTCGAACGGAACGTCAGGCCAGTTGTCCCGGGTGTCCTTGGTCAAGGCGTCGCATCCGGTGCCGGATGCGACGCACCGCTCGGCGTAGGCGAAGGTGACCTTGTTCGAGGCGGGCTGGGCGGCGAAAAGGCCGTCGGCTCGCTGTCCGTAGCGGATTTCCTTGAGATAGCCGCCACGGGTGTAAGGGGTGCCGGTGTTGTCGTCGCCGAGCTGGTCGTAGTTGTTGGTCTCGGCCGCGTACCAGTAGGACATGGCGTTCTTGTGGGTGTCCTCGACGTAGTCGAGGTTCCACCGCCAGGCCTGCTTCTTGGCCCGGCCGGAGAAGCTGGTGCCGTCCGCGTAGCCGGGTTCGCCGGAGTCGTCACCGAAGACCGGCACCGTCCACACCGAATCGGTGCGGTCAGTGGCTCCCGCGCCGTCCAGCTTGTTGAGGCCGAAGACGTACTTGGTTCCGTCCCCGGTGGTCACAGTCCAGTACTCACCGTTGTCGTCACCGTTGTCGGCGCCGGTGGAATGGATAACGGTGGAGGCGTTGTCGTTCTTCAGCCGCCACACACCCGAGGTGTCGTCCTTGACCAGCTCACTGGCCTTGCCGTTGAGGACAAGAGAGGCGTTGTCGTACTTCCAGCACAGGTCGAACTTGTCGGTCTGACCGTCGTCGTCACAGGAGCCGTACGTGCGCTCGACATACGACGAGGTGATGTCGAAACCAGTACCGATCGCCGTGCCCTGGTTGTTGGTGTTCGCGGTCTGGCCGTCGACCGCCCCGGAGTCATAGGAGATCGACAGATCCGGTGCCGGTCCCGCCGCCGCAGGCGGAGTGCGCAGCGGGTACGACCACGTGAAAGTGCCCGCAGAGCCTCCTGCCTCCCAGGTGGAGGAGGCAGCCAGCGGGGTCGCCTTGTAGTCACCTCCACCGGACTTGGTGCCCGCTGCCAGGGCTACCGTCATCGTGCGTCCTTCACCCCGGGCGGCCGGCTCGGAGGCGGCTGCGGTACCGAAGGTCAGCTGGGCGTCGATGCGGTTGTGCTTGCGGTCGTTGGTGAACTGAAGGGGTGTTCGGGTGCGGCACTCGGCCTTCGCGGGATCGCTCAGCGCACAGTCGGGCAGACGCAAGGCCTGCAGGCGACCGGCCCAGTCCCCGCCGTACGCGGAGACGAACCCGTCGTATTCAATGCCGAGTTGGGCCTTCCCGCCGGCGACCGGACCAGTTACGGACAGGACGATGCCCTTGACGCCGAGCTTGGCCGTCTGCTTCTGATCAAGGACCTTGACCTTGACCGAGCCAGCTGCCTTGGTCTGCCCCTCTCCCTCGACCCGGTGCGGGCGGTCCAAGGTCAGCGGGAGCGACCCCGGCGATGCCTTCGCCGCCCCCGTTGCAGGCAGGGTCAGCTGAGCCTGGCCGGATGTAGGCCAGGAGACGGTCTTGGCGCGATCCTTCTCAGCCCGTGCGGTGGCGGATCGGTCTTCGGCAGCCGACCTCTCCACCACCGCTTCGATTTTCTTGTTCACCTTCGCGGTGAACGGTGACACCTTGTCGGGGTGCAGCGCTATCTGCGGTTTGCCCAGCGGATCAGCATGGGCGGCGAACGCCACGGGCGTGAGCAGTCCGGGTATGAGAGTGAAGCCGGCGAGCGTCGCTATGCGTCGTATCCAAGCTGCTTTGCCTGGTCGGCCTCTGCGCGTACGCATAGCTGATCCGATCCCGTTCATCTGGTTTCCGCTCCCCGCATGAGCTACCCGTAAGGCGCCCTGCGTTCTTGCCCCGCAGCCTGTGCCGACGGGGACGGTTGGTGGGTAACGCAAAGAATGTGAGGGCCGTCGCGACAGCACGGCCGGGCATGCGGCCGGGTGGCAGCGCAGTCGCGCTGCCACCCGGGTAGCCCTGGTTAACCTGCGCCTGATGCGGCCTGCACTTGGGCGCTGACCTGGTCGGCCGTCATCGCTCCGGTCCAGACCTTCAGGCTCTCCAGGCTTCCGGGCAGGTAGTTCCCCACGGCTCCGCCCTTGGCACCTCGGCCGATCGCCAATTCTCCGCTGCCGGCCTGTGCGGCAGTGAAGTCAGCGTTCTCACCGGAAGGCTGAGCGAGGGGACCGACGTACAGGTGCAGTTTCCCGTAGGACGGGTCGTCCGACTCCAAGCTCTCCTGGGCGTTGAACACCCCGGTGACCTGGACCCATGTGTCAGTTTCGGCGAGTTCGTCATCCACAACCTCGGCACTCTGGATGACCTGGCCGTTGGCGCCGCGGGCGGTCCGGGTGAACTTCCACTGGTACGCGTCATCCGCCGGTTTGGTGACCCACAGGGCCCAGGCGGATTCATTGCCCGTGCGCTGGCCGGCTATCTGTCCGGTGTAGCCGACCGGCTTCGCTGCCAGCGCCTCCGAATCCAACTCCACCGATGCCGAGACTGTGAAGGAGCCGCTGTCGTCAACCACCGGGCCGGCCACGGATGCGTAGGCGGTGGTCCCATTGAGCACCACAGCGCTCCGGTCAGCGTTGGAGACTGCGCCGCCGGCCAGGGTCAGGGACCCGGGAGCGTAAAGCGTCGAAGGGCTCTCCGGGATCGCGTTGGCCGTGGCTGCTGCGGCATCCCAATGGGCTACCAACTCATTGGTGGGGACATCGTCAACGGCGGCTTGCGCTTCCTGCATGATGCTGTCCCCGGTGAGCGGGTATTGCCAAACGGAAATCTCGTCCACCAGACCGAAGAAGTATCCGCCATACCCGCCGTTCTCCATCGACCGCCCGATTTGCATACCCGCGTTCGCAGTCCACGGTTCGTACGTGGAGGCGCTTGCCGCGAGCGTGACGGGGTCCCCTTGCGGTCGTCCGTTGACGAAGAGCTGGATCGTGTCGTTGCTCTTGTCCGCGTCGTTCTTGGAGTCGAAAACCCCGGACAAGTGTGTCCAGACGTTCAGTGGCGGGTTGATCTCGTCGGCAACGGATCGAATGAACGCGGGATTCGCCTGGTCCCTGTCCATGCGATTGAAGATCCACTTCTTGAAGCTGGCGGAGTAGTAGAGGGCAAACGCGCTGCCGTTCGTGCCGGACTCGGACAGAACGACCCTATTTTTCGACGGGTCCGACAACTGCACCCATGCCGAGACAGTGAACGAATCCTTGGTGTTCACCGCAGCCGAGGCAGTGGCCGCGTATCCGACCTGGTCTGCGGGGTTCGTCGCGGCGTCGTTGAGGCGCAACGAGTAGTCCGGATCGCCGCGGCGTCCGCGGCCTGACCAAGTGGCGCCGGCAGCACCGTGGAGCGTGGCGTCGTGCCGCGCACCGGCCTCGGTGGCTACATCCTTTGCCACCACGACACCCGATCCGGTTGTGCCGTCGTCAAGGTGCCAGCGACCGACGGGGCCTTTCGGCGTCGACACCTTGAAGGCGAACTCTGCCGGCGTTCCCCAACGTGTCCGGCCGGAGGAATCGAGTTTGAGGTCACTGGCTTCCACCGACAGCACCTGGGTGCCGGCCAGGGAAGGGGTGACGTCATTGACCGTCACGGTGGCCCCGATGACCTGCTTGGTCTTCTGCGCCGAGGTGGTCAGCAGGCGCCACCGAAACGCCTTGACGTCGCTGTCCGCCGAGTTGTGCGTGAAGGTGAACTTGCCCGGCGTGCCGGGACCGCCGCTGGGGTTGCACAGGTTCACCGTGCACTGCGTGTACGGGGCGCCCGCAGTGATCGAGGGGGCCTTCGGCGCTGTGGAGTCAATTTTGAAGTAGCACCAGGACGAGTACGAGGAGAACAGGTCACCGGACGCGCCGTCGTAGGACCAGTGGGACTGAGTGCGCGCCCGGAGGCGGTACAGACCCCCGTCAGCACGGCTGGAAGTGCGCAGGCTCTGCAGCGTTTCGTCCGGCACCCAGCCGCTGGCCGGCCGGTAGGCGGACCAGACTTCGTGCCAGGCTGCGTCATCGCCCCGCTGGACGACATATTCAGCCTGCAGCGAGCCCTCCTCATCGCCCTTGTGCGCCTCGACCTTGGTCTGAACACGGGCCTGCACCATCGGGTCGACCCGGGTCACCATCAATGGGTCCGTCGAGGACGGCCTGCAGTATGCGGTGTTGCCGTTCCCCGGGATGACACCGACACTGGTCGGAACGCCCGGCTGGTACGCATAGTTGACCTTGAGTTCCGCGTTGTCGTCGAAGCGCTTCCAGGCCCTCGCGTCGGTCTCGTCCTTCGCCCTGAGCATGAACGTCAGACGGCTGATCTTGCCGTCGGCGTACGAACGGACAGTGGACTTCAGGTTCTCGTCCGGCTCGGCGGGATTGTCGTTGAACTCGACCCAGCTGTCGGGCTGCGAAGGGCTGCAGTTGTCTCCCCGCCCGTAGGAGACGTTCCGGTCGCCCATCTGATCAAGGTCCTTCGGACCCGGCCAGTGGGTTCCCTCGGTCATGTTGTCGGTCCGCTCAAGATCCACCCAGTGCGCGTTGCAGTTGAACGACCATGTCTCATGCGCGCGGAACGTCGCGTCCAGAACGTACTTGCCTGCCAGCTGGGTCGGGGCAAGCTCGAACAGCATCCGGTTCTTGTATCCGTTGCCGCAGTAGTAACCGTCCGCGTTCCCACAGAGCCCGACTCCGTAGTCCCCGTCGAACTGCCACCAGCGGTCACCGTCGGAAGAAATCACTGACCGCTCGGAGACGCCGAGCCCGACCGAGGGATCGATGCGCACGGGATAGACGGTCTCCGTACCGCGCAGCAGGCCGAGGTCGGGCGTGACCGAGACGACCTCACCGTCGACGTGCACCGGAAGCACAGCGGTGCTGTCGCCCGCCCCGGGCTGGGTGGTGTTGCCCCCGCCTGCCGGATCCTGAGGATCGTCCACCGCGGTCACACGGGCCGACTGGCTCACCGTCTGTTGACTGCCTGCGGAGTCCCACATCTGGCCGGCCGGGCCCTTGAAAACGGTGTTCCCGTTCTCGTCGACTGCGCGCAGACCTCCGCCGGCTCCCGGCACCACCCGCAGACCCTCCCCGGATGCCGACAGGCTCACCTGCTCCAGTTCCGGGCTGGCGGCGGCTGCCGCCGACTTGACGACCAGCACCTCGTGATAGCCCTCGGCTGTCGCGGTCAGTTCGAGGTCGACCCCCGCCATGATATTTGCGTACGTGGCGGTCGCGCCGTCGATCGCCGGTTCGGGCAGCGCGCCGGGCCAGCCCAGTGACACCGAACCCTGCTTGCTGCCCAGCCGGATCATGTCCTTGCCGCTGCTGCTGCCGCCGGTGAAGGCCAGGTCCACCACTGACGCCTTCGGCCCCACCGAACCGTCGGCACGGCGTACCAGCGTCGTGTCCACGCCGCCCCACGAACCGTCATCGGCGCGCACGCGCTGCGGAGCTGTCGACTGCGTCAGCGTGAACGAGCCGTCAGGGTTCGCCGTGGTCGACGAGTACTCGGTGCGCTCTGCCGTGATCTCAACTGGCTCCCCGGTCGCGCCAGCCTGCGCCAGCGCGGTCTGCTCCGCGACCGAGTCGGTCACCTTGGTGGTCGCCCCAGCCGCAGCCCCTGCACCGGCCGCATGGGCCGGAGCTGCCCCGGCCATGAGAGCCAGACCCAACAGCGGACCCAGAACCCGCGCAGATCCCCATCTGCCGACAGACATACCCCACCCCAACCCCGTTGCGGGACCCCCCCGGGTCCATCACACCTATGACCTTCCTGTGAAGATCGCTGACGGAGCGTAGGCACCGACAGCGTCACTCGTCAACGGATTGCATGGCCCCTGAATGAAAAAGTAGAAACCTGACCCCATCTCAACAGCTGTCATATGCTGTTGAGATATAACAAACAGGAATCGTCCGAAAGGTTATTCGGTAGCAATATCGGTGGAGGGGAGCTGCGCTCGTCAGGCTCCCCGCACCCCCGACGCCACCGCCGCCGTCGATCCCCGTACCACCAGCTCCGGCTGGAACACGTACTCCGTGCGCTGGACGGGGCTGCCGGCTATCTCCTCCAGGAGGGCGCCCACCGCGGCTGCCGCCATCGCCTGGACGGGCTGGCGGACCGTGGTCAGCGGGGGGTCGGTGAACGCGATGAGCTGGGAGTCGTCGAAGCCGACCACGGACACGTCGCGGGGCACCGCGAGGCCGCGGTCGCGGGCGGCGCGCACCACGCCGAGGGCCATCAGGTCGCTGCCGCAGACGATGCCCGTGCAGCCCCGGTCGAGCAGGGCGCCGGCCGCCACCTGGCCGCCCTCCACGCTGAACAGGGTGGAGCACACCAGGAGTTCGGCCTCCGCGCGGTCCATCCCCAGCAGGGACACCGCCGCGTCCACGAAGCCGTCGCGTTTGCGGCGGGAGGGCACGTAGCGCTGCGGGCCGATCGCCAGGCCGACCTTGCGGTGGCCCAGTTCCGCGAGGTGGCCGACGGCCATGCGGACGGCGGCGGTGTCGTCGGGCGATACGAACGGGGCGCTGATCCGTTCGTTGTAGCCGTTGATCAGGACGAACGGGACGCCCCGTTCGGTCAGCGCGGCGTAGCGCGCCGGGTCGGCCGAGGTGTCGGCGTGCAGTCCGGAGAGGAAGACGATGCCGCCGACACCGCGTTCGACGAGCTGCTCGACGAGTTCGTCCTCTGTGGCGCCGCCGGGCAATTGGGTGCAGAGCACCGGCGTGTAGCCGTGGCCCGCCAGGACCTGTTCCACGGACTGCGCGAACGCCGGAAAGATCGGGTTGGTGAGTTCGGGCGTCACCAGTCCGATCAGTCCGGCGCTGCGCTGACGCAGCCGCACCGGGCGCTCGTAGCCGAGGATGTCGAGCGCCGCGAGCACCCGCTGACGCGTGGTGTCCGCGACGCCCGGCTTGCCGTTGAGCACCCGGCTGACGGTCGCCTCGCTGACCGAGGCCTGTCCGGCGATGTCGGAGAGCCTCAGTGAGCTGCCGGCCCTGGGCGGGGGGACGGTCACACCGTCCACCACACCGTGGTGTCGGCCGGCAGCTCGATCTCGGCGCCGTCGGTGGTGACCGGGGCGCTGGACAGCAGGACGGTGCCGCGTACGGGGATGCGGACGGCGGTGTCCGTGGTGTTGACGGTGCAGACGAAGCCGGGGCGGGCGAAGATCAGCAGCCCCTCGGGGGCGTCCAGCCACTCCACCGCGGTGCCCGCGCCGAGTCCGGGGTGCACCCGGCGGGCGGCGATCGCGGCCCGGTACAGCTCCAGGGTGGAGCCGGCCTCGCCGGTCTGGGCCTCGATGCTCAGCTCGCCCCAGCCCGCGGGCTGCGGCAGCCAGCTGCCGCCCGCGCCGAAGCCGTACGAGCTGCCGTCGCGGGTCCACGGGATCGGCACCCGGCACCCGTCGCGGAAGCCGTCCTGGCCCTCGGCCCGGAAGAACGACGGGTCCTGGCGGGCCTCGTCGGGCAGCTCCGTGACGTCGGGCAGGCCGAGCTCCTCGCCCTGGTAGACGTAGGCGGAGCCGGGCAGCGCCAGCATCAGCAGCGTGGCCGCGCGGGCGCGGCGCAGGCCCAGTTCGCGGTCGCCCGCGGTACGGATCTGGGTGCCGAGGCCGGGCGGGTTGGCGAACCGGGTGGCGTGCCGGGTGACGTCGTGGTTGGAGAGCACCCAGGTGGTGGGGGCGCCGACCGGGCGCATCGCGTTCAGCGAGGTGTCGATGACCTCGCGGAGCGCCTCGGCGTTCCAGGAGGTGGCCAGGTACTGGAAGTTGAAGGCCTGGTGCATCTCGTCGGGGCGCACGTAGTTGGCGGTGCGCTCGACAGTGGGGGTCCAGGCCTCGGCCACGGCGATCCTGTCGCCGGGGTACTCGTCGAGGATGGTGCGCCAGCTGCGGTAGATCTCGTGCACGCCGTCCTGGTCGAAGAACGGCATGACATCGTTTCCGAGCAGCTTCAGCTGGTCGTGCGTGCCCAGGTCGGGCAGGCCCTCGGCCTTGACGAGGCCGTGCGCCACGTCCACCCGGAAGCCGTCGACGCCCATGTCGAGCCAGAAGCGCAGGATCGAGCGGAACTCGTCCGCGACGGCCGGGTGCTCCCAGTTGAAGTCGGGCTGCTCGGGCGCGAAGAGGTGGAGGTACCAGTCGCCGGGCGTGCCGTCCGGGTCCGTGGTCCGGGTCCAGGCCGGTCCGCCGAAGATGGACTCCCAGTCGTTGGGCGGGAGTTCGCCGTCCGCGCCCTTTCCGGGGCGGAAGTGGTAGCGGTCGCGCAGGGCGGATCCGGGGCCCTCCGCGAGCGCGCGCCTGAACCACTCGTGCCGGTCGGAGGAGTGGTTGGGCACCAGGTCGACGATGATCCGCAGGCCCAGTTCGTGGGCGTCCCGGATCAGCGCGTCGGCGTCCAGCAGGGTGCCGAACATCGGGTCGATGGCCCGGTAGTCGGCGACGTCGTACCCGGCGTCGGCCTGCGGGGAGGCGTAGAAGGGGCTGAGCCACACCGCGTCGACGCCGAGGTCCCTGAGGTACGGGAGCCGGGCGGTGACGCCTGCGAGATCGCCCATGCCGTCGCCGTTGCCGTCGGCGAAACTGCGCGGATAGACCTGGTAGATCACCGCGTCCTGCCACCAGCCGGTGCGGTGGCCCGGGGCGTCGGCGGACGTGCCGGTGGAGGGGGCAGCGAGGTGCTGGGTCATGTCGTCCCTGGGGTGTCTGGGTGGGGAGTGGCGCCGGGACCGGGTCGGGATGCCGGCGCCACCGTGACTGGTGCGTGCGGGTCGTCGTGCTGCTGCCGTGGGACCTCAGCCCTTGACGGCTCCGGCGGACATGCCGGTGACGAGGTGTTTCTGCGCGAACAGGAAGACCAGGGCCGCGGGTATCGCGATGAGCACGGACGCGGCGGTCATCGGGCCCCACTGCGCCCCGTAGCGGTTGACGAACAGCTGGAGTCCGCCCGCGAGGGTGAGGTTGTCCTCCCCGACCATGAAGGCGGAGGCGTACGCCACTTCGCCCCAGGCGGTGATGAAGGAGTAGAACGCGGTGACGGCGAGTCCGGGCTTGGCCAGCGGCAGGATGAGCCGCCAGAACGTGCCGAACGGGGTGAGGCCGTCGACCTGCCCCGACTCGTCGATCTCGCGCGGGATGGTGTCGAAGAAGCCCTTCATCATCCAGGCGCAGAACGGCACCGAGATGGTGAGGTAGGTGATGACGAGACCGGCCGGCCTGTTGAGCAGGCCCATGGTCGCCATGATGTTGTAGATCGGCACGATGAGGACGGCGACCGGGAACATCTGGGTGATCAGCAGCGTCCACATCAGTCCGCGCTTCCCGGGGAAGCGGAACCGGCTGACGGCGTAGCCGGTGGAGGCGGAGACGATCACGCCGACGAGTGTGGTGAGGCCCGCGACGACCACCGAGTTGCCGAACCAGGTCAGGAACTTCGTGTCCTGGAGCAGGTGCGTGTAGTTCTCGAGCGTCGTCTCTTTGAAGAAGTCCGTGGTGGTCGCGAACTGGGCGGGCTTCAGCGAGGTGAGCAGGACCCACAGCACGGGGAAGACGGCGATCACGGACGCGACGATCAGCGTCAGGTGCAGTGCGGTGGAAGCCAGCGGCGAACGCTCGCCGCGCAGCCGGACCTTGGGCGCGGAGTGCCGCGCGGCGGGGGCGGGTGCCGTGGTCACCAGTCATCTCCCTGGGTGCGGAGGACTCGCCGGTACACAGCGGCGAAGAGCATCAGGAGTACGAGGATCAGCACGCCCCACGTGGAGGAGAGCGCGAAGTCGCGCGGGCTGATCTCGAAGGAGAACTTGTACGCCTGCGTCACCAGGATCTGGGTGGCGTCGCCGGGTCCGCCGCTGGTCAGCAGGAAGATGACCGGGAACATGTTGAAGGTCCAGATGGTGGACAGCAGGATCACGGTGGTGGAGACCGGCCGCAGTCCGGGCAGCGTGATGTGGCGGAAGCGCTGCCAGGCGGTGGCGCCGTCCATCTCGGCGGCCTCGTAGTGCTCGCTGGGGATGGACTGGAGTCCGCCGAGGAGGGCGACCATCATGAACGGCACACCGAGCCACACGTTGACGGCGATGACGGAGAGTTTCGCCCAGGTGGGGTCGTTGAGCCACGGGATGCCGTCGAAGCCGCTCCCCGAGAGGATCCGGTTGAGCAGCCCGCGGTCCTCGTTGTAGAGGAAGCGCCAGGCGAAGACGGAGACGAAGCCGGGGATGGCCCAGGGCAGGATGAGCGCCATCCGGTACGCGGAGCGCCCGGCGATCCGGCGGTTGAGGATGTTGGCGAGCCCCATGCCGAGGGCGAAGGTGATGGCCACACAGGAGACCGTCCACACCAGGGTCCAGCCGAGCGTGCCGAGGAACTCGCTGCCCTTCAGTACGTCGGTGTAGTTGTCCAGGCCCACGAACTCGTACGTCGCGGGGATGTGGTTGACACCGATGGACCGCTCGACGTTGCGCTCGTTGGCGTCGGTCAGCGACAGGTAGATGCCGCGGACCAGCGGATACCCGATGATCACGCCGATCACGATGACGACCGGGGCGACCATGGTCCAGGCGTACCAGTGGGTCGAGAGCGCCCGCCGGATCCGGCCCGGGGGCGTGGGGTTGCCAGTACCGCGGCTCCGGCCGCGGGCGACGGTGTCGTCGCCCGCGGCCTTCGCCACCGACTGGCTGGTGTGGACAGCCATCAGCCGGCCTGCCTTCCTGGGTTACTTCCAGCCCTTGAGGAGCTTGCGGTAGGAGTCGCCGGTCGTCTTGACGGCCTTCTCCGGGGAGGTCTGTCCGGTGAGGACCTTCGTGTACTCGGTGACGAGCGGCGCGAAGAGGCTGCCGGTCTCCGGGATCCAGGGGCGCTCGACGGCACTCTCGACGACGGGCTTGAAGAAGCCGACGATCTCGTTGTCGACGACGCTCTCCTGCGCGTAGGCGGAGGTGCGGGTCGGCAGCAGGTTGAGCTCCTTGGTGACCTGGGCCTGGGTCTTGACGGAGGTCATGTAGTCGACGAAGGCGTAGGAGGCGTCGAGGTTCTTGGAACCGGCGTAGACGGCGAGGTTGTGACCGCCCTGCGGGGCGCCCTGCGCGGCGGAGCCGGCCGGGACCGGGGCGACGCCCAGGTTGGCCTTGTCGGTGAACTCCTTGCCGGTGTAGGTGTCGGCGACGGCCCACGGGCCGTTGATCATCATCGCGACCTTGCCGTCCTTGAAGGACGACTGCATGTTCTCCCAGCCGTCCGTCGCGTCGGTCTTGGCGGCGCCCGAGTCGACGAGGTCCTTGACGACCTTCATCGCCTTGACGCCGGCCGGGTTGTCGATGGTGACGGACTTGTTGGAGGCGTCGACCATGTCGCCGCCCTCGCCGTACAGGAACGACAGGAACCAGTACGCGTCGTCACCGCGCAGGTAGAGGCCGGTCTTGCCGGTCTTGTCCTTGATCTTCTTCGACGCGGTCTTCAGCTCGTCGACGGTCTTGGGGACCTCGACGCCGGCGTCCTTGAAGATCTTCTTGTTGTAGAAGATGCCCATGGAGTCGATGACCTGCGGCACCGCGTACGTCTTGTCCTTGTACTTGGTGGACGCGGCGGCCTGCTTCAGGAAGTCGTCCGCCTTCTGGAGGGCGGGGGTGCCGTCCAGCGGGGCGAGGTAGCCGAGGTCGGCGAACTCGGGCGTCCACGCGACCTCGGAGCGGATCACGTCGGGGGCGCCGGAGCCGGACTGCGCGGCGTTCTTGAACTTGTTCTGCGCGTCACCGAAGGGGACGTTGACGTACTTGACGTCGACCTTGGGGTGCTCCTTCTCGAAGCCCTCGGCGATCTTCTTGAAGACCTTGTCCTCGCTGCCCGCGGTGGAGGTGTCCCACCACGTGACGGTGCCGGAGAGCTCGCCCGAGCTCTTGGAGGTGCCGTTGGAACTGTCGTCGTCGCTGCCGCAGGCGGTCGCCGCGAGCGCCAGGGCCGCGACCAGGGCGGTGGCCGTTATGCCACGTCGCATCTGAACTCCTTCAACTGCCGTACCGCTCCGTCGCGGCGCCGGGTCGACGTGAACGTAACAAGGATGAAAGAAGGCCGAAAGAGTTTGCGGAAGATTTCTGCAAGCTCCGGCGATCGTTACATTCGCGTGTCCTCACGGTTGCCGTCAAGCCCCTTGACGCGAAGCCCTGAACCCTGGCAGGGGCTGGCCACCACCCATGATTCCGCAGTGCGACGATCTGACCGCAGCCCGCAGGCCGGTCCCGCAAGACCTTGCAAGATGTTGCCGACAGCCGCTGCGGGACGAGCCATGTGCGGCGTCGCGGGCCCCTCGCGCGGCCACCGGCGTCCGATTCCTGTGCATGGTGGGCAATCCGACCCGCTCCCGGTACAGTCCAGTCCCATGACCGCACGGCTTGCCGATATCGCAACTCAGGCGGGGGTCAGCGAAGCGACGGTCAGCCGTGTACTGAACGGCAAGCCCGGGGTTGCCGCTGCCACCCGCGAATCCGTCCTCGCCGCGCTCGACGTCCTGGGCTACGAACGGCCCGTACGGCTGCGCAGGCGCAGCGCGGGTCTGGTCGGCCTGATCACGCCGGAGCTGGAGAACCCCATCTTCCCGGCGCTCGCCCAGGTCATCGGGCAGGCGCTGACCCGGCAGGGCTACACCCCGGTACTGGCGACCCAGACCCCCGGCGGCTCCACGGAGGACGAGCTGACCGAGATGCTGGTCGACCGCGGCGTCTCGGGAATCATCTTCGTCTCCGGGCTGCACGCCGACACCTCGGCCGATATGCAGCGCTACGAGCAACTGCGCGCCCAGGGAGTCCCCTTCGTACTGGTAAACGGTTTCTCGCCCAAGGTGCAGGCGCCGTTCATCTCACCGGACGACCGGGCCGCGATGCGGCTGGCGGTGACGCACCTGGTTTCGCTGGGTCACACCCGGATCGGACTGGCCGTCGGGCCCAAGCGGTTCGTCCCCGTGGTCCGCAAGATCGAGGGCTTCCACGCCACGATGCGGGAGCAGTTGAACCTCACTCCGGACGAGGTGGAGGGGCTGATCCAGCACTCCCTGTACACGCTGGAGGGCGGTCAGGCGGCTGCCTCCGCACTGATGGAGCGGGGCTGCACGGCGGTGGTGTGCGCGAGCGACATGATGGCGCTCGGCGCCATCCGGGCAGCTCGCAGGCTTTCCAGGGACGTGCCGCGCGATCTCTCCGTGGTCGGTTACGACGACTCCCCGCTCATAGCGTTCACCGATCCGCCGCTGACCACGATCCGGCAGCCGGTGACGGCGATGGGCCAGGCCGCCGTGCGTACGCTCCTCGAGGAGATCGGCGGCACACCCGCCCCGCACAGCGAGTTCGTCTTCATGCCCGAGCTGGTCGTGCGCGGATCGACGGCCGCGGGCCCCGGCCAGGACGCGGCGTCTCCCGCCCCGCCCGTCCAAGGATCCCACGCACACCCGTAGTCCGCAGGACGTGCAGGTCGCCCCCGGCCGGAGGATCATCAGGCGGAGGGGGCAAATCTGGCAGACTCTATGCCTATGGGTGAATTGAGCGTGAAACGACAGGAAGGCCGCACGGAGGCCACCGCGTCACCCATCGTGAACGAGGCGGCTCCCGAGGCGAACACGAAGCAACCCGGCAACGTGAACCGGATGCGAAGACTGCGCGATCGCACTCTGGCAGGGCTGCGTGGTCCACGGTCCCCGAGAAGGCCACGCCTCTGGTTCGAAATCCTGCTGATCGCGGTCAGTTACTGGCTGTACTCGCTGGTGCGCAACGCCGTCCCCGAGCAGAAGGCGGCGGCCCTGGCCAACGCCGACTGGATCTGGTCGGCCGAGCGGTTCATGGGCATCGCCGTGGAGCGGTCGGTCAACCACGCGGTCAACTCGGTGACATGGCTGATCGTGTCGATGAACTACTACTACGCGACACTGCACTTCATCGTCACCATCGGTGTGCTCGTGTGGCTGTTCCGCCGCCACCCGGGCCGCTACGCGGCAGCCCGGCTGGCCCTGTTCGCGACCACGGCCGCCGCGCTGGCCGGCTACTACCTGTACCCGTTGGCGCCGCCCCGCCTGATGAACGGCAGCACGTTCATCGACACGGTCATGGTCCACCAGACCTGGGGTTCGATGGCTTCGGGCAACTTCAAGAACATGTCGAACCAGTACGCGGCGATGCCGTCGATGCACATCGGCTGGTCGCTGTGGTGCGGGCTGACCGTGTTCGCCCTGGCCTCCGCGCCCTGGGCGAAGATCCTCGGCCTGCTCTACCCGGTGGTCACCCTGATGGTGATCGTGTCGACCGCGAACCACTTCTGGCTGGACGCGGTGGGCGGCATGGCCTGTCTGGCCTTCGGCTACGCGGTGTCGTACGCCTGGTACGGAGCGCTGCCGCACCATCTGCCGAGGCGGATTCCACCGAAGGACGCCGGGCGGGCCCGGCTGTCCGCGCTGTCGGTCCACCGGGCGAAGGCCGCGGTGGGCCGTAACTGAGGACCGGGGCGGGACGGTCCGGGGGCAGGTGCGGGCGTGCCCGGGTTTCGGGGCTCCGCCCCGGACCCCGCTCCTCAATCGCCGGAGGGGCTTGATTTGCCCGCCTCACACCGCCGCCCCGTAGAACCGCTCGTCCACCACCGCCCGCGCACGCCGGGTGATCCGCCGGTAGTCCTCCAGCATGTCACCGGCGTGACCGGGCTCGTACCCCAGGTAGCGCCCCACCGCGGTCAGCTCTCGCGGGTTGGACGGGAACGTGTCGCCGGGCCTGCCCCGTACGAGCATCACCGCGTTGCGGACCCGGGTCGCCAGCACCCACGCCTCGTCCAGCGTCTGCGCGTCCTCGGCGGAGATCAGCTCCGCCGCGCACGCCGCGGCCAGCGCCTCACGCGTCCGGGTGGTCCGGAGCCCCGGCTCGGTCCAGCCGTGCTGCATCTGCAGCAGCTGGACCGTCCACTCGACGTCGCTCAGCCCGCCCCGGCCCAGCTTCGCGTGGAGCGTCGGGTCCGCCCCGCGCGGCAGCCGCTCCGACTCCATCCGGGCCTTGAGCCGTCGGATCTCGCGGACCGCGTCCTCCCCCAGCCCCTCCGCCGGGTAGCGCAGCGGATCGATCAGCTCGATGAAGTCGCGGCCCAGATCCGCGTCGCCGGCCATCGGCTGGGCGCGCAGCAGTGCCTGGCTCTCCCAGACCAGCGACCAGCGCCGGTAGTACGCCTCGTACGACTTCAGGGTGCGGACCAGCGGTCCGCTCTTGCCCTCGGGGCGCAGATCGGCGTCGATGAGCAGCGGCGGGTCCGCGGTGGGCAGCTGGAGCAGCCTGCGCATCTCGGCGACCACCCGGTTCGCGGCCCGGGACGCTTCTTGTTCGTCGACGCCCTCGCGCGGGGCGTGGACGAACAGGACGTCCGCGTCGGAGCCGTATCCCAGCTCCTGGCCGCCGAAGCGGCCCATGCCGATCACGGCGAACCGGGTGGGGAGCGTGTCGCCCCATTCGGCGCGTACGGCGGCGCGCAGGGCTCCGGCGATGGTGACGGCGTTGAGGTCGGTGACCGCGGTGCCGACGCGGTCGACGAGCGCGCCCGGGTCCTCTTCTGCGGGGTTGTCCTCGGTGCCGTAGGAGCCGATGAGATCCGCTGACGTGGTCCGGAACAGTTCGCGCCGCCGCACGCCGCGCACCACCGCCACCGCCGATTCCGCGCCTTCCGAGCGCCCCACCGCTGCCAGTACCTCCTGCTCCAGGGCGTCCCGGCTGCGCGGCTTCAGCCCCTGCGGGTCGCCGAGGATGGTCACCGCCTCCGGGGCGCGGAGCAGCAGGTCGGGGGCGAGCCGGCCGGCCGACAGGACCCGGGCGAGGTTCTCCGCCGCCGCGCCCTCGTCCCGCAGCAGCCGCAGGTACCAGGGGGTCTTGCCCAGCGCGTCGGACACCTTGCGGAATCCGAGCAGCCCGGCGTCCGGGTCGGCGGAGTCCGCGAACCAGCCGAGCAGCACGGGCAGCAGGGTGCGCTGGATGGCGGCCTTGCGCGAGACTCCGGACGACAGCGCCTCCAGGTGCCGCAGCGCGGCGGCCGGGTCCTCGTAGCCGAGGGCTTCGAGCCGGTGCGCGGCGGCCTTCGTGCTGAGCCGGGACTCGCCGGGGGCGAGCTGGGCGACGGCGTCGAGCAGCGGCCGGTAGAACAGCTTCTCGTGCAGCCGGCGCACCACGGAGGCGTGCCGCTTCCAGGCCTGGTTGAGCTCCGCGATGGGGTCGGTCCGCATGCCGAGGGAGCGGCCGAGCCGCCGCAGGTCCGGCTCGTCCTCCGGGACCAGGTGGGTGCGGCGCAGCCGGTAGAGCTGGATGCGGTGTTCCATGGCGCGCAGGAAGCGGTAGGCGTCGTCCAGCTGCGCGGCGTCCACCCGGCCCACGTAACCGCCCCGGGCGAGCGCGCCCAGGGCCTCCAGGGTCGAGCCGCTGCGCAGGGCGGTGTCGTTGCGGCCGTGCACGAGCTGGAGCAGTTGTACGGCGAACTCGACGTCCCGCAGTCCGCCGGGCCCGAGCTTGATCTCGCGGTCGACCCGGTCGACGGGGATCGTGTCGATGACGCGGCGGCGCATCTTCTGCACGTCGGGGACGAAGTTCTCCCGGTCGGCGGCCTGCCAGACGAGCGGCGAGACGGCGTCGACGTACTCGGCGCCCAGCGCGGGGTCGCCGGCCACCGGCCGGGCCTTGAGGAGCGCCTGGAACTCCCAGGTCTTGGCCCAGCGCTGGTAGTAGGCGAGGTGCGAGGACAGGGTGCGCACCAGGGGCCCGTTGCGGCCCTCGGGGCGGAGGTTGGCGTCCACGGGCCAGATGGTGCCCTCGACGGTGGTGTCGGAGCAGATCCGCATCATGTGCGCGGCCAGCCGGGTGGCGGCCGGGACGGCGGCGCTCTCCTCCGCGCCGTCGGCGGGTTCCGCCACGAAGATGACGTCCACGTCGGAGACGTAGTTGAGTTCGTGGCCGCCGCACTTGCCCATCGCGATGACGGCGAGGCGGCACTGCGCGGCGTCCTCCGGCGCTGCCGTACGGGCGATGGCGAGGGCGGCCCGCAGGGTCGCGGTGGCCAGGTCGGCGAGCTCGGCTGCGGTCTCCGCGACATCCGTGGTGCCGCACACGTCCCGGGCCGCTATCGACAGCAGGCACCGGCGGTAGGCGACGCGCAGGGCGTCCTGGTCGTCGGCCCCGGCCAGCTCGTGCTCGAACTCGGCCACTCCGGGATGCAGGTCGGTGGCCTCGTACGTGACGAGGGCCTGCCAGTCGCGCGGGTGACGGGCCAGGTGGTCCCCGAGCGCCTCCGACGCCCCGAGCACCCCGAGCAGCCGGTCCCGCAGCGGTTTGGCGGTGACGAGGGTGTCCAGCAGGATCTGCCGCTCGTCCGCCTCCTCCGCCTCCACGAGCCGTACGACGCCGCGCAGCGCGAGATCGGGGTCGGCGGTGGCCCCGAGCGCTTCGAGGAGCACGGGGTCGGAGCGTACGGAGGTCAGGTCCGGCAGGTCGAGCAGCCGCTCTGCGACGGACGGGTCGGTGAATCCGTGTCGCAGCAATCGGGTGAACGTACTGCTCCTGCGCCCCGGCAACGTCGTCATTCCGCGCTCTCTCCTGCTCGCCGCCCGATCACGTTCCAGTCTTACGAGACTAGTCCGGCACCGATGAATACGGGGAGGCCGCACAGTCTGTACTTCAGCGGTATATCTCGTTCAGCACCCTCTGGAGGCCCGATCATGTCCGCAGCCGAACCGCACACCGAGCTGGACCCCCGCTACAGCAGCCCCGGCGCGGAGCCCGCCCGCTGGGCCGACGCGCGGGAAATCCTGTCCGGCGCCGAGCTGTACTGGCTGACGACGGTCCGGCCCGACGGCCGCCCGCACGTCACCCCGCTGATCGGGGTCTGGTCGCAGGGGGCGCTGTACTTCTCCACCGGCGCCGAGGAACGCAAGGGGCGCAATCTGGCAGCCAACGCCGAGGTGGTCCTCACGACCGGCGCCAACACCTGGACGGAGGGCTTCGACGTGGTGCTGGAGGGCCGGGCGGAGCGGGTGACGGACGCGGCTCTGCTGACCGCTCTCGCCCAGGCCTGGGAGGCGAAGTACGGGAAGTTCTGGCACTTCGACGTCGCGGACGGGATGTTCGTGGGCGCTCAGGGCAACCGGGCCGAGGTCTTCGCGGTGTCCCCGCGCACGGTCTTCGGCTTCGGCAAGGGCGAGCGGTTCACCCAGACCCGGTGGCGCTTCGCCTGAGCGACCGGGTCCAGGGCACCGGCTGAGGGCTACCGGGAAGGGGCGGGCATGGTCCCGATCACGACGGTGGCGTACAGCTCGTCGCAGGTGACCACGCGCGGGATCAGCCCGCTGCCGCCGACGGTCTCCTCGGCGAGGGCGGCCTGCCGTTCGCTCGTCTCGACCAGCAGGCTGCCGCCCGGCGCCAGCCACCGGGGCGCCTCCGCGGCCACCCGGCGCATGACGTCGAGACCGTCGCCGCCGCCGTCGAGTGCCACCAGCGGCTCGTGCACGCGCGCCTCCGCGGGGAGCAGCGCGACGTCCCCGGTCGGTACGTACGGCACGTTGGCGAGCAGTACGTCGACGCGCCCGCGCAGTGAGTCGGGCAGCGGGGCGAAGAGGTCGCCCTCGTAGACCCGGCCCAGTTCACCGAGGTTGCGCCGGGCGCAGCGCACGGCGGCGGGTTCGACATCGGAGGCGTGGAGTTCGATCGCCTCCAGCGCCGAGGCGAGCGCGGCGCCGAGCGCGCCCGTGCCGCAGCAGAGGTCGACCGCCACGGCGGGTTGCGGGGCGAGTGCCACGGCCTGCTGGATCAGGAACTCGGTGCGGCGGCGGGGGACGAAGACCCCGGGGTCCACGGCGATCCGCAGCCCGCTGAACTCGGCCCAGCCCAGGACGTGTTCCAGCGGAAGACCGGCGACGCGCCGCTCCATCATGGCGGTGAGCGCGGCGGGGTCGGCGGCGGTGGAGGCGATCAGCTCCGCCTCGTCCTCCGCGAAGACGCAGCCTGCGGTGCGCAGTGCGGTGACCAGGGAGGAGAGGGCAAGCGGGGAGAGCGGGACCGGCATGGAGCGGAGCCTTTCGGGAAAACGCCGATGGGTGCTCCGCGGTCGGTTATGTCCGGTCGACCACGCGTTGACGAGGGGCGAGCACCCAGCCTGATACAGCGGTAATGGGTCCCACCTCCTTCGGTCCGTCCCCGTGCGGGGTCTTGATCTTGCGGTGCGTCCCCGTGCGGGGAAATAGTGCGTGCGTCCCCGTGCGGGAATCGTGCGTACGTCCCCTTGCGGGGGAACGTCACCCTACCCCAGCGGGTCCGGCGCGCGCCGGGCCGCCGGGCGTCAGCGCTTCCGGGGCCGCCAGTCGTTGCCGCCGTCGATGAAGCGGCTGTGTACGGCGACCGAGGTGTTGGCCGCCCGGGTGTGCCGCGCCTCCGCGCTGTGCTGCCGCTCGATCTGCTGCCCGTCGAAGTTGTCCGTGGGGCCGCGCCGGTCCTGCAGCGTCAGCTTCACGATCAGGGCGACGATCACGGCGAACAGCACGCCGAGCACTACGAGAATCCCAACCATGGCTCCCCCGTCCACTGCGGTCCTGCTGCCAGTATCAGTGATCGGGCGGGTGCGGTCCACCGGTCAGCGGGCAGTGGGTCCCCGTGTAGATCGTGGGCATGCAGCGGTTGCAGTGGATGCACTCGGAGCGGGTGGCGGGGTCGCGCTCGATGCGGTGCAGCAGGTCGGGTTCGCGGAGCAGGGCGCGGGCCATCGCGACGAAGTCGAAGCCCTCCGCCATGGCGCGGTCCATGCCCTGCCGGTCGGTGACCCCGCCGAGCAGGATCAGCGGCAGCCGGAGTTCGGCCCTGAACTGCCGGGCGGAGTCGAGCAGATACAGCGACCGGTAGGGGTAGGTACGGAAGAAGCCACGGCCCAGCGCCCGGATCGCGAGGCGCTGCGGGAGCGGGAAGTTCGCCGCGAACTCGGTGACGGGGGCATCGCCCCGGAAGAGGTACATCGGGTTCAACAGGGAACTGCCCGCCGTCAGTTCGAGGGCGTCCACCGAGCCGTCCGCCTCCAGCCAGCGTGCGACCTGGAGGCTGTCGTCCAGGGTGAGACCGCCGGGCGCTCCGTCCTTCATGTTGAGCTTGGCGGTGATGGCAAGGCGGTCGCCCAGCGCGTCGCGCACCGCCCGGGTGACGCCCAGCGCCACGGCCGCGCGGGCGCGCAGGGAGCCGCCGAAGGCATCGGTGCGGCGGTTCAGCCGGGGGCTGAGGAAGGCGCTGGCCAGGTAGTTGTGGCCGAGGTGGATCTCCACGGCGTCGAAGCCGGCCTCGGCCGCGAGCAGGGCCGCCTCGGCGTGGGCAGCGATGACCCGGGCGATGTCGTCGGCGGTGGCCGCCCTGTTGCGCCGCATGCTGAGCGGGTTGAAGCCGGCCATCGGGGCGAGGGCGGGCAGTCCGTTGGAGCGGCCGTCCGCCACCGGTCCGGCGTGGCCCAGCTGCGCACTGACCGCGGCCCCGGTGCCGTGTACCGCCTCGGTCAGCCTGCGCAGCCCCGGCAGCGCCTCGGGCCGCATCCACAGCTGGCGGCGCTCGGTGCGGCCCTCCGGGGACACCGCGCAGTAGGCCACGGTCGTCATCGCGACGCCGCCCGCCGCGGGGCGCAGATGGTAGTCGATGAGCGCGTCGGTGACCAGCGCCTCGGGGGTGGCGCCCTCGAACGTCGCGGCCTTGATCACCCGGTTGCGCAGCCGCAGCGGCCCCAGCCGAGCCGGTGCCAGCACATCCGGCACACGGCCCGACGCGGCCCCAGCTGCTCCCGTTTCGTCCGGCATGGCGCGCAGCATCGCAGAGAACTGACGAATAGTCAGCAGCGCTGCGGCCGGGGATCGCGTACGTCCCCGCAGCGGTCACCGATGACTCCGGGACGGCTGTGGACGTCAGCCGGATCGCGGCACGATGCTCACCGCGCGGTAGTCGTACCCGTCCTGCTTGAAGCCGGGCGCCTCCCAGACAAGATCCACCCGCTGTCCGGGCGTCAGGGTGCGGAAACCGGGCTGCTGTATGTCGGCGTAGTGGCCGAAGCAGCCGCCTGGGGTCTCGGGGGAATCGAGCACGCCCCACCCTTCCTCGTCGCGCCACTCCCGAACCGTCGCAGTCACCATGGGCCGGATCCTATGGGCACCGCCCGCGCGGGCCCGTACGGGGACTCCCACAACCGGACCTCGGCAGCCACAACCATCAGTTGTGCACACCTAGACTGGACCGGTGGACACCGAGGCAATGCGCACGTTCGTCCGGGCGGCCGAACTGGGACGACTGCAGCACGCGGCCGATGAGCTGGGCGTGACGCAGCAGGCCGTCTCCAAGCGGATCGCCGCCCTGGAGCGCGAGCTCGGGGTCCGCCTGTTCACCCGCACCCCCCGAGGGGTGGAGCTGACCTTCGACGGTCAGGCGTTCCTCCCCCACGCGCGGAGCGTAGTGGCGGGTGTCGAGCGCGCCGTCGCCGCGGTCAGGCCGGGCTCCAGGGCCCTGCGGATCGACGTTCTCGGCCTGCGGAGCGCGCAGGCGGTCGTGCTGCACGACTACTGGCGGTCGCGCCCCGGGACCGACCTCGACGTGGTGACCCTCCGGGTCAACGACCCACGCGTGGCGGTCGCCGCCGTCGAGGCGGGCGATATCGACGCCTCGTTCCGCACCGTCACCGACCCGGCCCTCCTGCCGCCCGACGTACAGATGATCCACGCGTTCGACTCACCGCTGGAACTCCTCGTCGGCCCGAAACATCCGCTCGCCTCGGCGCACGAACTGACGCCACTGCAGTTGCGCGAGCACCGGATCTGGGTGCCGGGCATCGCGCCCCGGAGCGAGTGGTCGGAGTTCTACGACCAGCTCGCCACCGACTTCGGCCTGCGCATCGACGCGGCCGGGCCGCACTTCGGGGACGAAGTACTCCTGGACACCCTCGCCGAGTCCGCGGAGGTGGCCACCCTCGTGGGGGCGCGCGACCGGTACATCTGGCCGGCGGACCACGACCTGCGTCGCATCCCGGTCGTGAATCCGGCCCTCGCGTACCCGCTGTCGCTCATCCTCCCCGCGACGAATCCGCATCCGGGACTCCGCGGAGTCATCGCCCACCTCCACGGCCTGCCAGGGCTCCCAGGGCCGGTCTGGCGCCCGGCCTGGGCGACGTGACCAGAACGCCTTCGGGCCGACGGTTTCGCACCGTCGGCCCGTGGAATCCGCTCTCAGTGCGTCAGGCGGCGCCGACCGCCACACACTCTTCAGCGACCCACCCGTCCCGGCCGTTGATCCTCACAGTCATCCATCCATTGCCCCCACCGCACGAGGTGTAGCTCTGGCCTTTGGTGACGCTGTCCTGGTCGGTGCCACAGGACAGCTTGCCACCGGCCGCAATCGTGCCGAGGAGCGTGTACTTCGCTCCGGGGCCGCTGCGGACGTTCAGAGTGCTGCCGGAGACATTGTGGATGTAGCAGGAGGCAGCGGCCTTCGCCGTGACGGACTGGGCCGCAGCGTTGGCCGGGGCCACGGCGGTGCCGAGCGCACCCAGCACAGCCACGCCCGTCACGCTTATCACCTTGATCGAGTTACGCATGAGTTCTCCCTCAGCCCGGTCGGCAGCTTTCAGCAAACAAGATCATCTTATCTCCCGGGCCCTTACTGGTCAGGGCATTTGCGCGATCTGAGGGCATCACCCAGCCCCGCGCTCACCCCGGCTTCCGTCCCGTCCCCCGACTTGGGCCGCCCGTCCGCGCCTGACGGCCCCTGGGCGCCCCGGAGCTGATCATGGCTATGGGCGGGTCGCTTCGGTTGAACCGGGCGACCCGCCCACGTTGCGTTCTCCGGAACGCTGAACTGCGGTTACAGCACCGGCAGCAGGTTCTTCAGCTCGAAGGCGGTGACCTCGCTGCGGTACTCCTCCCACTCCTGCTTCTTGTTGCGGAGGAAGAAGTCGAAGACGTGCTCGCCGAGCGTCTCCGCGACCAGTTCGCTCTTCTCCATCAGCGAGATCGCCTCGCCCAGGTTCTGCGGGAGCGGCTCGATCCCCATCGCGCGGCGCTCGGCGTCGGACAGGGCCCAGACGTCGTCGTCGGCGCCCGCCGGGAGTTCGTAGCCCTCCTCGATGCCCTTGAGGCCGGCGGCCAGCAGGACCGCGTACGTCAGGTACGGGTTGGCGCCGGAGTCGATGGAGCGGACCTCGACGCGGGCCGAGCCGGTCTTGCCGGGCTTGTACATCGGGACGCGGATCAGCGCGGACCGGTTGTTGTGGCCCCAGCAGATGTACGAGGGGGCCTCGCCGCCGGCGCCCGCGGCGCGGGAGGAGCCGCCCCAGATGCGCTTGTAGGAGTTGACCCACTGGTTGGTCACCGCGGAGATCTCCGCGGCGTGCGTGAGCAGGCCAGCGATGAAGGAGCGGCCCACCTTGGAGAGCTGGTACTCGGCGCCGGACTCGTAGAACGCGTTGCGGTCGCCCTCGAAGAGGGAGAGGTGGGTGTGCATGCCGGAGCCGGGGTACTCCGAGAACGGCTTCGGCATGAACGTCGCCTGCACGCCCTGCTCCAGCGCGACCTGCTTCATGACCAGACGGAACGTCATGATGTTGTCGGCCGTGGAGAGCGCGTCCGCGTACCGCAGGTCGATCTCCTGCTGGCCGGGGGCGCCCTCGTGGTGGCTGAACTCGACCGAGATGCCCATCGATTCGAGCATCGTGATCGCCTGGCGGCGGAAGTCCATCCCGACGTTCTGCGGGGTGTGGTCGAAGTAGCCGGAGCTGTCCGCCGGGGTGGGGCGGCTGCCGTCCACCGGCTTGTCCTTCAGCAGGAAGAACTCGATCTCCGGGTGGGTGTAGAAGGTGAAGCCCAGGTCCGAGGTCTTGGCCAGGATGCGCTTGAGCACGTAGCGCGGGTCCGCGAAGGACGGCGAGCCGTCCGGCATCAGGATGTCGCAGAACATGCGGGCGGTGCCGGGGGCCTCCGCGCGCCAGGGCAGGATCTGGAAGGTACCCGGGTCCGGCTTGGCGATCATGTCCGACTCGTACACCCGGGCGAAGCCCTCGATGGCCGAGCCGTCGAAGCCGATCCCCTCGTCGAACGCCTGCTCAAGCTCGGCAGGAGCCACGGCCACGGACTTGAGATAACCGAGCACGTCGGTGAACCACAGCCGGACGAACCGGATGTCCCGCTCCTCAAGTGTCCTGAGGACGAATTCCTGCTGCTTGTCCATAGCCACATCCTTGCAGTTCAGACGGTCCGTGCACCACCGCCCGGGGTAGGGGAGACACTGCCAGTATCACGACCCGGGATTTCACCCAGATTACGCACACGACGTGAGATGGAGCACTCGGCCACCCACTACGATCGTCGGCCATGGTGTGCACGGGACGCGGCAGTCCGGCAACCGCCCTGCGCACACCGGATTTCCGACCCGTTCCAGACCCTCATCGCCCCTTCGCAGAAGGACCACGACATGAGCCACGAGAGCCACGACCGCAGGACGCGCATAGAGCAGATGCGCAACGCCGACCGCACGCGGGACCGCCGCAACCGTGTGGTGGCCATAAGCATCGGCGCCGTCGTCGTCGCAGGTCTCGTCGCCTTCGGCAGCTACACGCTGCTGGACAGGTCCGAGGCCTCCGCGGACCAGAAGTCCGCGGACGGGAAGGCGTCGGAGCAGCCCGGGGCGGAGGGGAAGGACGCGGCCGGCAGCGGGATCGAGGGCGAGAAGACCTGGGACGCGAAGAAGCTGACCCGCAACCACGTCACCAAGACCGTCACGTACCCGATGAAGCCCCCGGTCGGCGGTGACCACAACCCCGTCTGGATGAACTGCGACGGGGAGGTATACAAGAAGGCGATCCCCGACATGAACGCCGTGCACTCGCTGGAGCACGGTTCGGTGTGGGTGACGTACACGGACGAGGCCCCTGCGGCGGACGTGGCCAGGCTCGCCGAACGGGTCGGGAAGACCCCGTACTCGCTGATGAGCCCGTACAAGGACCAGGCCGCCCCGATCATGCTGAGTGCCTGGGGCAAGCAGCTCACGGTGGACGGCGCCGACGACCCCCGGGGGGCGCAGTTCTTCTCCGCGTACGTGCAGGGGCCGCAGACGCCCGAGCCTGGGGCGGCGTGCACCGGCGGACTGGAGGCCCCGTGACGGTTACGGAGCGCACCCGGCGCACTCGCTGGGTGGCCGGTTCCGCCGTGGCCCTCGCGGTGCTGTTCGCGGGCGCCGCGACGGTGGCCTCGGCACGGGACGACGGGGCGGGCCGGCCCGCGAGCGCCTCCGGGTCCGCCCCGCGCACGCCCGCGACGGACTCGGCGGACGCCGGGTTCGCCCGCGACATGGCCGTCCACCACCAGCAGGCCGTGGAAATGTCCTTCATCGTCCGGGACCGTACGCGGGACGAGGACGTGCGCCGGTTCGCGTACGACATCGCCAACACGCAGGCCAACCAACGGGGCATGCTGCTCGGCTGGCTCGATCTGTGGGAGCTGCCCAAGGTGTCCGCCGGGCAGGAGCCGATGGCCTGGATGGACGGGCAGCACGCCGGGCACGACATGGACGGGATGGACGGGATGGAGGGCATGTCGGGGCACGGGGGCGGTTACCAGGCCCACGACGGGTCCCTGATGCCCGGCATGGCCACCCGCACCGAGCTCGGCCGGCTCCGCAAGGCCAGTGGCAAGCAGGCCGAGGTCCTGTATCTCCAGCTGATGACGGACCACCACAAGGGCGGGATCGACATGGCGCGCGGCTGCGCGGACCTGTGCACCGTGAAGGCGGAGAAGCGGCTCGCCCAGGGCATGGTCGAGGCCCAGCAGTCCGAGCTGGACGCGATGGCGCAGATGCTGGCCGAACGCGGGGCCGCACCCCGCGACTGACCGGCACGGTCAAGGTTCCGTCGCGCCTCAGGTGCACCCGAATGGGTGACAGCGCTCGCGTACCCCGAACGGGCCCCTCACGATGGGTTCGCTCGGGGTCGTAGAGCAGTGCCCACCGGCACGCAGGAGGAACCCCCATGACCACCGCCAAGGAAATCATGCACACCGGCGTCACCTGGATCCCGGCGCACGAGACCCTCGACCGCGCCGCCCAGCTGATGCGTGAGCACAAGGTCGGCGCGCTGCCCATCTCGGCAGAGGGCGACAAGGACCGGATGATCGGCATCCTCACGGACCGCGACATCGTGGTCGACTGCGTGGCGATGGGCAAGGATCCGTCGAAGGTGACCGCGGGCGACCTCGCGCAGGGCACGCCGCGCTGGATCGACGCGGGCGCGGAGGTGGAGGACGTGCTGCACGAGATGCAGGACCACCGGATCCGGCGGCTCCCCGTGGTCGAGAACAAGAGGCTGATCGGCATGATCAGCGAGGCCGATCTGGCGCAGCACCTCTCCGACGACCAGATCGCCGGCTGGGCCGAGAAGGTCTACTCCCGCAACTGACCACGACCCGCACGGTCTGCGGGCCGTTGGGCGTACGGTCCGCAGGCGTACGGCCCCACGGTCCGACGGCGTACGGCCCCACGGTCCGACGCGCCCGTCCCTCCGCCGCGCGGGGTGACGGGCCGCCGCCGTTTATATACCCGGTAGGGGTAGGGTGGCCGCCATGTTCGGGACGAGGAGCACGAGGTACGGGCAGCTGCTGCTCTTCGCCGCGCTGCTCTTCGGGATCTTCACCATGCACACGGTCGGCCACCCGGCGGAGCACGGCGGGCAGGGTGCCGGCACGGCGTCCTCGCACGCGTCGCACTCGATGGTCATGGCTGGTGCGGCGTCCGCCGATGCGGACACCCGGGTGGTGAGCGCTGACGCCCACCACCCGGACCGTCCCACGCCGATGCGGTCCATGGACCCGATGGCCGTCTGCCTCGCCGTGCTGTCCGTCTGGGGACTCGCCCTGCTCACCGCACTGCTGATGGCCCGGCGTTCCGCAGGCGGCCTGTCGCGGAACACCGCAGCCCGTTCGCCGTGGAGGCCACGGCCCCCTCCCCCACCCCCACCACGGCCGCGCAAGGCCCTCCTCACCGATCTGTCGGTACTGCGGATATAGGCGCACCGCGCCGCGTCCGCCCTTCACCACACCGACAACATCTTTGAGGTGCACTCAGTCATGCCCGCTCAGCACACCCGACGCGCCGTGCTCGGCGCTTCGATCGCCCTCGCAGGTACCGGAGTTCTCGCCGCCTGTTCCGACGGCGGCGGTACGCCGGACCACTCCGGCATGCATCACGGCGGCCCGTCCGGCACCGCCGCCCCCGAGGGGTACGTGACCCCCGACGGCCCGGAGGTCGCGGCGGCCGAGAAGCGCCGGGGCTCCGGCCCCGTACGCAAGGTCTCCCTCACCGCCACCCCGTCCCGGCTCGACCTGGGCGGCGGGCACACCGTCAGCACCTGGGCGTACGGGGACCGGCTGCCCGGCAAGGAGGTGCGGGTCACCGCGGGCGACACGCTCGCCCTCACCCTCGCCAACCACCTTCCGCAGCCGACCTCCATGCACTGGCACGGGCTCGCCCTGCGCAACGACATGGACGGGGTCCCCGGGCTGACCCAGCGCGCGATCGAGCCGGGCAAGGACTTCACGTACCGGTTCGCGGTACCGGACCCCGGCACGTACTGGTTCCACCCGCACTCCGGCGTCCAGCTGGACCGCGGGCTGTACGCGCCGCTGATCGTCGAGGACCCGAAGGAGCCGCTGTCGTACGACAAGGAGTGGGTCGTCGTCCTGGACGACTGGCTCGACGGGGTGGACGGCTCCACCCCCGACGCGGTGCTCCAGGAACTCACCAAGGGGCACAGCGGGCACACCATGGAGGACATGCCCTCGGCCGATGCCGATGCCGGAACCGGGCCCTCGCGCATGCTGATGGGCGCCACCAGCAAGCTGCTCGGCGGCGACGCGGGCGATGTCGGCTACCCGTACTACCTGGTCAACGGCCGCACCCCGCAGGACCCGGCCGTCTTCAGCGCCCGGCCCGGCGACCGGATCCGGCTGCGGATCATCAACGCGGGCGGTGACACCGCCTTCCGCGTCGCGCTCGGCGGCCACCGGATGACGGTCACGCACACCGACGGCTTCCCGGTCCGGCACACCACGACGGACGCCCTGCTGCTCGGCATGGGTGAGCGGTACGACGTGCTGGTGACCGCCGGGGACGGGGTGTTCCCGCTGACCGCGCTGGCCGAGGGCAAGAAGGTCTCCGCGATGGCGCTGCTGCGGACCGGTGGCGGGGCGGCGCCCGCCGCAGCCGTGCGGCCGAAGGAGCTGGACGGCTCGCTGGTGACCGCGGACCGGCTCACCCCGGACGCGTCCGTGGCGCTGCCCGGCCGGACGCCCGACCGGACGGTGCGGATCAGGCTGACCGGTTCCATGGCCGCGTACGACTGGGCGTTCGACGGGAAGCCGTACAGCGCAGACCAGCGGCATCCGGTGAAGGCCGGGGAGCGGGTCCGGATGGAGTTCCGCAACGCGACCTCGATGTGGCACCCCGTCCATCTGCACGGGCACACCTTCGCGTTGGCCGGAAACGCGTCCGGGGCCCGTAAGGACACCGCGATCGTGCTGCCCCGGCAGACGCTCACGGTCGACTTCGACGCGGACAACCCGGGGCTGTGGATGCTCCACTGCCACAACCTCTACCACGCGGAGGCGGGCATGATGACGGTCGTCGGCTACCGGAGCTGACCGGCCACCCGGCGGGCCGTCCGGCGGGCCGCACGGCCTTCTGCGCGGCCCGCCAGGACATCGCGTCAGTCAGACGATTACACTGGGCGGCGTGCCTCAACTACGCCTCGCACTGAATCAGATCGACTCGACCGTCGGTGACCTCGCCGGCAACGCCGAGGCGATCCTCCACTGGACCCGGCACGCCGCCGAGCAGGGCGCCCACCTGGTGGCGTTCCCCGAGATGGTGCTGACCGGTTACCCCGTCGAGGACCTGGCCCTGCGGTCCTCCTTCGTCGAGGCGTCGCGCGACGCGCTGCGCGCGCTCGCCGCCCGCCTCGACGAGGAGGGCTTCGGGGAGCTGCCGGTCGTCATCGGATACCTCGACCGCTCCGAGTTCGCCGCGCCGCGCTACGGCCAGCCCGCCGGGTCCCCGCGCAACGCCGCGGCGGTGCTGCACCGCGGCGGGATCGCGCTGAACTTCGCCAAGCACCACCTGCCCAACTACGGCGTCTTCGACGAGTTCCGGTACTTCGTGCCGGGCGACTCGATGCCCGTCGTGCGGGTGCACGGGATCGATGTCGCGCTCGCCATCTGCGAGGACCTCTGGCAGGACGGCGGCCGGGTGCCGGCCGCGCGGGCCGCCGGGGCCGGGCTGCTGCTCTCGGTCAACGCCTCGCCCTACGAGCGGGACAAGGACGACACCCGGCTCGAACTGGTCCGCAAGCGGGCCCAGGAGGCCGACTGCACGACGGCCTACCTGGCGATGATCGGCGGCCAGGACGAGCTGGTCTTCGACGGTGACTCGATCGTCGTCGACAAGCGGGGCGAGGTCATCGCCCGTGCGCCGCAGTTCGCAGAGGGCAGCGTGATCATCGACCTCGACCTGCCGGCCGCCGCCGCCGACGCGCCCTCGGGCATGGTGAACGACGGGCTGCGCATCGACCACGTGGTCCTCTCCGAGGAGCCGCTGCCGCCGTACGAGGCGGAGCTGGCCGGAGGGTACGCGGACCGGCTCGACGACGACGAGGAGCTGTACTCCGCGCTCGTCGTGGGCCTGCGCGCGTACGCCGCGAAGAACGGCTTCAGCAGCGTGCTCATCGGGCTCTCCGGCGGGATCGACTCGGCGCTGGTCGCGGCGATCGCCTGCGACGCGCTGGGGGCCCAGAACGTCTACGGCATCTCGATGCCGTCGAAGTACTCCTCCGACCATTCCAAGGGCGACGCGGCCGAGCTGGCGCGGCGCACCGGGCTGAACTTCCGCACCGTACCGATCGAGCCGATGTTCGACGCGTACATGGGCTCTCTGGGGCTCACCGGTCTCGCCGAGGAGAACCTCCAGTCGCGGCTGCGCGGCACGATGCTGATGGCCGTCTCCAACCAGGAGGGCCAGATCGTCCTGGCGCCGGGCAACAAGTCGGAGCTGGCGGTCGGCTA
Organism: Streptomyces sp. NBC_00341; assembly: GCF_041435055.1. Lineage (NCBI taxonomy): Bacteria > Bacillati > Actinomycetota > Actinomycetes > Kitasatosporales > Streptomycetaceae > Streptomyces > Streptomyces sp. NBC_00341. The sequence goes on from NZ_CP108002.1 coordinate 2,339,378, forward strand.
CTCGACGCTGTACGGGGACTCGGTCGGCGCGTACGGGCCGATCAAGGACGTCTACAAGACGGCGATCTTCCGGCTGGCGAAGTGGCGCAACCGGGCGGCCGAGGAGCGCGGGCAGACCCCGCCGATCCCGGAGGCCTCCATCACCAAGCCGCCGAGCGCGGAGCTGCGTCCGGGGCAGGTCGACACGGACTCGCTGCCGGACTACGACGTGCTGGACCGGATCCTGGAGATGTACGTCGACCGGGACCAGGGGCTCGACGCGATCGTCGCGGCCGGGTTCGACGCGGCGCTGGTCGCGAAGACGCTGCGGATGGTGGACACCGCGGAGTACAAGCGGCGGCAGTATCCGCCGGGCACGAAGATCTCGCCCAAGGGCTTCGGCAAGGACCGGCGGCTGCCGATCACGAACCGGTGGCGCGAGTCCGGCTGACGCCGGGGGTGGGGTACGGCTTCGGCTTCTGGCCCGTCCGGCCGAGGGTGTGTCCTCAATCGCCGGACGGGCTTGTTTTTGCGGGCGTGGTGTCCTCAATCGCCGGACGGGCTTGTTTTTGCCGGGCGGCCGTTGCTCAGTGCGCGTCCGGGCTTGATGGTGCCGGGGTCCGGTCCGGCGTCGGGGTGGCCCCGGCCACCACCCTCGACGGGCTCCGGTCGCGGTCCAGGGCGCCCGCGGTGACCGCCACCGCGAGGCCGGCCACGGCGAGGACCGCGCCGACCAGGGCCGGGGACGTCCAGCCCCAGCCTGCCGCGATGGCCATGCCGCCCAGCCAGGCGCCGCCCGCGTTGGCCAGGTTGAACGCGGAGTGGTTGGAGGCCGACGCCAGGGTCGGGGCGTCCTTGGCCTTGTTCATGACGAGCATCTGCAGCGGCGTCGTCGTCATGAAGCCGACCCCGCCCAGCAGCACCACCATCACCAGCGCAGCCCACTGCACATGGGCGGCGAACGGGAAGGCGACCAGGACGACCGCGAGCGCGCCCAGTGATCCGTACAGCGTGGGACGCAGTGCCCGGTCCGTGAGCGGGCCCGCGGCGAGCGCGCCCAGGGTCATGCCGATGCCGAAGAGCGCCAGCACCAGCGTCACGGAGGACTCCCCGAAGCCCATCGCCTCCGTCGTCATCGCCGAGAGGTAGGAGTAGACGGCGAAGACCCCGGCGAAGCCGAAGACGGCGGTGAGCAGTCCGAGCAGCACCTGCCGGTTGCCCAGGGCCCGCAGCTCGCGGCGGACGTCCTGGTGGGCCTCGACCGGGATCTGCGGGACGAGCCGGGCGAGCGCGGCCATCGCGCCCAGCCCGATCAGCGCGACCACCAGGAACGTGGCCCGCCAGCCGAGGTGCTGGCCGAGCAGCGTGGCGGCGGGCACTCCGACGATGTTGGCGACGGTCAGGCCGAGGAACATCGTCGCCACGGCCCGTGCCTGGCGCCCGTCGGCCACCAGCCGGGCGGCGACGACCGCGCCGACGCCGAAGAAGGCGCCGTGCGGCAGCCCGGCCAGGATCCGGCCCGCGATCAGCCAGCCGAAGCCGGGGGCGAACGCGGAGGCGAGGTTGCCGACGGTGAAGAGCGCCATCAGGAGCAGCAGCATCCGCTTGCGCGGGACGCGCGAGCCGAGGGCGGTGAGCAGCGGGGCGCCGAGCACCACACCGATCGCATAGGCCGACACGAGGTAGCCGGCCGTGGGGACGGAGGTGCCGAGGTCGTCCGCGACATCGGGCAGCAGGCCCATCATCACGAACTCCGTGGTACCGATGCCGAAGGCGCTCACCGCGAGGGCGAGCAGAGCCAGGGGCATGAGGAGAGACCTTTCCGGAGGGGGCGGAGCGCGGAGCGGCGGACCGGCTCCATCGCCGGTCGCCCTCGGTCCCTGATCGGAACAAATACTCTCAGATGGTTTATGCCGGGAGGTAAACGGACCGTGACGTGACGGGTCTCAGGGGCGTGAGAGGTCTCAGGGGCGTCCCAGCTCGGTACGGGCGTCCCAGCTCGGTACGGGCGGCTCAGAGCTTGACGCGGGCGGCGATCGGGAGGTGGTCGCTGTCCGTCGCGGGCAGCGTCCAGGAGGACACCGGGTCGACGCCCTTCACCATGATCTGGTCGATCCGGGCCATCGGGAACGACGCGGGCCAGCTGAATCCGAAGCCGTCACCGGCCGCGCCCTGGGTGGAGCGCATCTGGGAGGTGACCGCGTTGAGCGAGCGGTCGTTCATCGTCCCGTTGAGGTCTCCGAGCAGGACGACCCGGTCGAGCCCCTCGTCCGCGATGGCCTCACCGAGCGCGTCCGCGCTCTGGTCGCGCTGGTTCGCAGTGAATCCGGCGTGCAGCTTGACCCGGACCGAGGGCAGGTGCGCGACGACGAAGCCGACCTCGCCCTTGGGCGTGGCGACGGTGGTCCGCATGGCCCGGACCCAGCCCATCTTGATGTCCACCGGGCGGGTGTCGCTGATCGGGTACTTGCTCCAGAGGCCGACGGTCCCCTGTACCGAGTGGTACGGGAAGCGGCCGGCGAGCGCCGACTCGTAGGTCTTCACCTTGCCGGCGGGCAGTTCCTGGAGGGCGATGACGTCGGCGCCGGAGCCCGCCACCTGCTGGGCGGTGCCCGCGGGGTCGGCGTTGTCCGCGTTGACGTTGTGGGTGGCGACGGTGAGGTCGCCGCCGCCGCCCGACTTGTCGGTGAGGAGTCCGCCGAACACGTTGAACCAGACGACGACCGGCAGCAGGAGCACGATCAGCGCGGTCGCGGAGCGCCGCACCAGGCCCAGCACGAGCAGCACCGGCACGAAGACGGCGATCCACGGCAGGAACGTCTCGGTGAGGCTGCCCAGGTTGCCGATGGTGTTCGGGATGTGGGAGTGCAGGAGCATGACGAAGGTCAGCACCAGCGAGCAGCCGGCCAGGACCAGTCCGCGCCGCCAGATGCCCCGGTCCCGGGCCAGCCGGACCAGTCTGTCGCTCAGTCTGTCGCGCAGGTCCCGGAAGCGGGGGCCGGTGGGCTGCGGTCCTCCGCCGCCGTTTCCGGTGTCCGCCCTGTACGCCTGCACCATCGCGCTGTCCTCACTGCCTTGCCGTGCACATCGCCGCGCCCACGACCCTAGGCGATGAGCGACGCGATTCCCGCCGTCGACGACGGCCGTACTGCCACCAGGACGAACGAGGGGGCGTGGCCAGTTCCGGTCGGAGGCGGTCTGCGGGGGCTTGTGACAGAACGATCACATGCGCGGGGGTCCGGGCGCGTCAGCCCCGCCGGGCGGCGCCGCCGGGTCCGCCGCCCGGCGGCTGCGGCGCGACCCCCTCGACCAGCAGCTGGATGATGCGGTCGACGAGGTCCTCGGGCAGCGGCGCGTCGGGCCGGTGGACGGTGCGTACGAGCATGGGGCCGACGAACAGGTCGTCCATCAGCTCCACATCCGTGTCGTCGCGCAGCTCACCGGCCTCGACGGCCCGCCGGACGGCCGCGAGCATGGCGGCCCGGCGTGGCGCTATCACGGTGCACTGGTACTCGTCCCAGAGCCGGGGGTGGCTCTTCATCTGGGCGAAGACGTTGTGCAGGAGTACGGAGGAGCGCTGGGCCAGTCCGCGTCGGCGCATCGACTCCAGCAGGACGCGCAGGTCCCCGAGGCCCGCCGTGCCGGAGACATCGGGTTCCACGGGCTCGATGTCGCGCAGGACGTCGACGAAGAGCTCCTCCTTGTCGGTCCAGCGCCGGTAGATGGTGGCCTTGCCGACCCCGGCGGTGCGGGCGATCCGCTCGATGGACAGTCCGGCGAGGGGCTCGCCGGCCTCCAGCAGTTCGACGACGGCGTCCAGGATGGACCGCTCGGCCGCCGCGCTGCGCGGACGCCCGCGGCGGGGCTCCTGCCCTTCACCGGGGTTGCGGTCGCGCTCGCCCGGGGCCTGCTCGTCCCGGTCCGCTGCCTGAGCCTGCACGTGGAACCACCTTTCGCCGCCCCCGATTCTCCCCGAACGGACCGGCCCCGGCGGCCTCCCCCCGGGACCGGTCCGTTCCGGTGTCACCGTGCCGCGGGCGCGGGCACCGTCGGATCGTCCTGGGCGCCGCCCGTGGCGGGCGGCTGCGCGGCGGGCGTCCGGCCCGGCAGGAACAGCGCGACCACGATCGCCCCGAGCAGGGCGACGAAGGCCGAGCTGATGGCCGTGACGTGCATGGCGCTGAGGAACGCGTCGTGCGCGGCGGTGACCAGCGGGGCGCCCTTCGGTCCCATCTTCTCCGCGATGCCGAGCGTCGCCTCGATCGACTCCGCCGCGGTGTCCCTGGCGGCGGCCGGGAGCGTCCCGAGGTGGCTCTCGATGTCGCTCCGGTAGACGGCGGAGAGCACGGAGCCGAGGACGGCGATCCCGAGCGCGCCGCCGACCTGCCGGAAGGTGTTGTTGACGGCCGAGCCGGAGCCGGCCTTCTCGCGCGGCAGCGCCTGCATGACGGCGACGGTGACCGGCGGCATCACATGGGCCATGCCGGTGCCCTGCACGAAGAAGACCACACACATCAGCCAGACGGGGGTATCGGCGTCGAACAGCGCGAACGCCGCGAGTCCGACCGCGACCATCAGCATGCCGACGGTGCACACGGCGCGGGCGCCGAACCGTGCGACCACCAGCCGGGCCCTGGGCGCGAAGACCATCTGGGCGATGGCCAGCGGCAGGATCAGCAGACCGGACTGCAGGGCGCTCCAGCCGCGCACGCTCTGCATGTAGAAGGCGGAGAAGAACGTCACGCCCATCAGCGCGAAGAAGACCAGCGCGATGGCGGCGACGGCGGCGGAGAAGGCCGGCTTCCTGAAGTACGTGACGTCGATGGCCGGGCTGGCGCTGCGCTTCTCGTGGAGCACGAACACCACCAGGACGGCGAGACCGCCGATGACCGGCAGGAGTACCGAGACGTCGGTGAAGTCGGCCAGCTCGCCGCCCCGGATGATCCCGTACACCAGCAGCACCAGGCCGATGATGGAGAGCACCACGCCGACCGGGTCCAGGCGGCCCGGCTTCGGGTCCCTGGAGTCCGGTACGAGGATCAGCATCGCGATCAGCGCGATGATCACGACGGGCACGTTGACCAGGAAGATCGAGCCCCACCAGAAGTGTTCGAGGAGCAGCCCGCCGGTGATCGGGCCGATCGCGATGCCGAGGCCGACGCTGCCCGCCCAGATGCCGATGGCCTTGGGCTGCTCGTCACGCTCGAAGACGTTCATCAGGACGGCGAGGGTGGCCGGCATCACGAAGGCGGCGCCGAAGCCCATCACGGCGCGCCAGGCGATGAGTTCGCCGGGCGATCCGGACATGGCCGCGAAGGCCGAGCCGATACCGAAGAGCACGATGCCCAGGAGCAGCATCTTCTTGCGCCCGACGCGGTCGCCGAGCAGTCCTGCGGTGAAGAGCAGTCCGGCGAAGACGAGGGTGTAGGAGTTGATCGCCCACTCCAGCTCGCTCTGGGTGGCCCCCAGTCCGGTGGGTGCGGGGGAAGCGATCGTCTTGACGGCGACGTTCAGGATCGAGTTGTCCAGCACCACGATGAGCAGGCTGAACATCAGGACAACGAGAATCGCCCAGCGGCGGCGGTGGACCGCCTCCGGGACCTGGGGCACGACGGCGGGAGCGCCGGACGGTATGGACATGGCCGAAAGCCTAACCTCATTTCGATACGAGACCGTCTCGTATTGGAAAGTCTTTACCGGGCGATATGGCACCCGGTGCCAGGCCGATGCGCGGGCCCACTTCCCGTGACCGGCTCCGGGATGCCACCATGGAAGGGATCCGGGGACGCCGTCAGGGCGCCTCGAGATGACGAAGGAGCCGTTGGCAATGTCGCTTCAGGCTGCGCACAACCAGTCCGCCACACCCCCCGCGGGAGCCCCCGCCGACAGCAGCAAGGCGCTGTACGGAGGAAAGAGCAACCGCCGCGTCACCGTCCACGACATCGCCGCCGCCACCGAGCGCGGCGAGAAGTGGCCCATGCTCACCGCCTACGACGCGATGACCGCGTCCGTCTTCGACGAGGCCGGCATCCCGGTCATGCTCGTCGGTGACTCGATGGGCAACTGTCACCTCGGCTACGAGACCACCGTGCCCGTCACGATGGACGAGATCGCCATTCTGTCCGCCGCCGTCGTACGGGGCACCAAGCGCGCCCTGATCGTCGCCGACCTGCCCTTCGGGGCCTACCAGGAGAGCCCGGTCCAGGCCCTGCGCAACGCCACCCGGCTCATCAAGGAGTCCGGGGTCGGCGCGGTCAAGCTGGAGGGCGGCGAGCGCAGCCACGAGCAGATCAAGCTCCTGGTCGACGCCGGCATCCCGGTGATGGCCCACATCGGCCTGACCCCGCAGTCCGTCAACGCGATGGGCTACCGGGTGCAGGGCCGCGGCGAGGAGGCCGCCCAGCAGATGCTGCGCGACGCCAAGGCCGTGCAGGACGCGGGCGCGTTCGCCGTCGTCCTGGAGCTCGTACCGGCCGAACTGGCCGCCGAGGTCACCCGCACCCTGCACATCCCGACCGTCGGCATCGGCGCCGGTCCGGACACCGACGCCCAGGTGCTGGTCTACACCGACATGGTCGGGCTGACCGGCGGCAAGGTGCCGCGCTTCACCAAGCAGTACGCCGACCTGCGCCAGATCCTCGGTGACGCCGCCAAGGCGTACGCGGACGAGGTCGTCGGCGGCACCTTCCCGGCGCCGGAGCACACCTTCCACTGACCGGACCCCACCGGCCGGACGACCACTTCCGGTACCACCGACAGCCCGCCGACTTCCCCCCGTCGGCGGGCTGTCGGCCGCTTGTCGGTGGGCTGTCGGTGGCCGCTGTTCTGATAGTGGACATGACGCGAATCGACAAGAACCCCAGGAACGGCGGAAACGCCGTCGAGGTACGGGGACTGGTCAAGCACTACGGCTCGACCAAGGCTCTGGACGGCGTGGACCTCGACGTACGCGAGGGCACCGTCCTCGGCGTGCTCGGCCCCAACGGCGCCGGCAAGACCACTCTCGTACGCTGCCTGTCCACCCTGATCCTGCCCGACGCCGGACACGCTGTCGTGGCCGGCTACGACGTGGTGAAGCAGCCCCGCGCGCTGCGCCGCACCATCGGCCTGACCGGGCAGTACGCCTCGGTCGACGAGAAGCTCTCCGGCTGGGAGAACCTCTACATGATCGGGCGGCTGCTCGATCTGCCGCGCAAGAAGGCCCGCTCGCGCGCCGACGAGCTGCTGGAGCGCTTCTCGCTCACCGACGCGGCGAAGAAGGCCGCCATGGACTACTCCGGCGGCATGCGGCGCCGGCTGGACCTGGCCGCGTCCATGATCGGCAGCCCGGCCGTGCTGTACCTGGACGAGCCGACGACCGGGCTCGACCCCCGTACCCGTAACGAGGTCTGGGACGAGGTGCAGAGGATGGTCGCGGAGGGGGCGACCGTGCTGCTCACCACCCAGTACATGGAAGAGGCCGAGCAGCTCGCCAGCGAGCTGACCGTCATCGACCAGGGGAAGATCATCGCCCGCGGCGGTGTCGACGAGCTGAAGGCCAAGGTCGGCGGCCGCACCCTGCAGATCCGCCCCTCCGACCCCGCCGAACTGGCCGCGATGGCGCAGGCCCTGCGCGAGACCGGTCTCGACGGCGTCGCGGGCGCGCAGGCCGTCCCGGACGAGGGACTGCTGTATGTACCGATCCTCAGCGACGAGCAGCTCACCGCCGTCATAGGCCTGCTCGGCACCCGGGGCTTCTCGCTGGCGCACGTCGCCACCGCGCTGCCCAGCCTGGACGAGGTGTTCCTCGCCATCACCGGCGGCAAGGCCACCGTCACCGAGACCGAGACGATCCCCCAGGAGGTCGCGGCATGAGCACGACGACTCTGACGCCCACCCCCACCCACACCGGCACGACGTCCGCCGACCCGGCCGCGAAGGTGCACGACGAGGGCGGGATAGGACTGCGGAACAACCTGCGGCACATCGGTGCGCTGGTGCGGCGCAATCTGCTCCAGATCAAGAAGGATCCGGAGTCGATGTTCGACGCGCTCCTGATGCCGGTGATCTTCGTGCTGCTGTTCGTGTACGTCTTCGGCGGTTCCGTCGGCGGCAGCATGGGCGGCGGCCGGCAGGAGTACCTGAACTACCTGATCCCCGGCCTGATGGCGATGATGGGCATGAACATCGCCATGGCCGTCGGCAGCGGTGTCAACGACGACTTCCGCAAGGGGGTCATGGACCGGTTCCGCACCATGCCGATCGCCCGCTCCTCCGTGCTCATCGCCAAGATCGTGGTCGAGCTCGGCCGGATGATGGTCGCCACGCTGATCCTGCTGGGCATGGGCTTCGCGCTCGGCATGCAGCTGCACGGCTCGGTACTGGGGCTGATCGGCGCGATCGGCCTGGCGGCCGCGTTCGGCGCCGCCATCATGTGGATCTTCATCCTGCTCGGTCTGAGCCTGAAGACGACCCAGGCCGTCCAGGGAATGGGGATGCTCGTCATGATGCCGCTCCAGTTCGGCTCCTCCATCTTCGCCCCGCCGCAGACGATGCCCGGCTGGCTCCAGGCGTTCACCGACTACAACCCGCTGTCCAACCTGGCCGACTCGGCCCGCGGCCTGATGATGGGCGGCCCGCTCGGCCACTCGGTCTGGCTGACGCTCGGCTGGACCGTGGCCATCACCGCGGTGATGGCCCCGATCGCGGTGTCCAAGTTCCGCAAGAAGTCCTGACCCCGGAAGTCCTGACCCCGACGGCCGGGGTTCAGTTCCGGTACGCCTCGACGAGAGCGGCGGCCTCCTTCACGGAGAGGCCGCCGCTCTCGGCGTACGCGGCCTCGAAGGCGGTGTCCCCGAGGACGGCCCGCGCCAGCGCCTCTGCCGCCTCGTGGTTCTCCCGCTCCATCGCCGTCGGCACGTGCCCGCTCGGCAGCATGTCCCGGCAGGCGGCCAGCAGTTGTACCGCCAGGGCCGCTGCGCGCTCCCCGCCGAGGCCGCCCAGCGCCCGCGCGGCGGTGACCAGGTGGGTCGCGGCCATGTGCGGCGCCACCATCTGCGTCAGCGGGTCGTCGGACCGCTCCAGCGCCTCCCGGCTCCGGCCCAGGGCCTCCGCGTACAGCCCGTCGATGGTGTCCAGCCAGGCCACCGCGCCCACCACGAAACCGTGGAAGACCGCCTCGGTCTCCGCCGTGAACTCCTCGCACAGCGCGGCGAGATGCACGCGGGCCTCGCCGGTACGGCCGGAGCGCCCCAGCCACATGGCCAGGAAGAGCCGGGCGAAGGACCTCGCCCCGTGCCCCACGTGCCACGTCTCATCGAGCACCTCCCGCAGGATGGCCTCGCCCTCCGGACCGCGGCCCAGCTCGGTCAGGGCGGAGGCGTACCGGGTGCGGAGCACCGACACCTGGGCCCGTGCGCCGATCTTCTCCGCGTAGCCGATCGCGGCCAGGTAGTCCTCGGCCGCCCGGCCGTAGTCGCCCCGCTTCTCGTTGGCCTCGCCCCGCGAGGAGAGCGCCTCCGCGACACCCCAGTCGTCCCCGAGCCTGGCGAAGATCTCCAGGCTCTCGTCGGCGTCCCCACGGGCCTCGCCCGCCCAGTCGAGCCGGTTGGCCAGCACGTTGGCGCGCATCTGGAGCGCCGAGGCCAGCTCCCACTCGTAGCCGAAGCCCCGTGCGGCCCGGACCGTCTCCTCCAGCAGTTCACGCAGTGCGCTCATGTCACCGGTGACCAGCACCGCGAAGAACCAGAGCGAGGCCGGGAAGCGGCAGGTCTGCGGCTGGCCCGCCCGGTAGGTGTTCGCGATGGCGCGCAGCCGCGCCATGCTGTCGATGCTCGTCCACTCGTCCATGCCGTGGTCCGAGCTGACCATCCGGACCAGCGCCACCTGGCGCCGCGCCTCCTGGAGCAGCTCGGGGCTCATCGGCGGGGGCGCGTCGGTACAGGTCTCGCGCAGGGAGGGCGCGGGGCTGCCGGGCGGGGCGAACGGATCGGGGCCGAGGGCCGAGGCGGCCTCGGCCCAGTGCAGGGCGTCGGTGCTCAGATCGCGTATGTGCCAGTACCAGGAGAGCGAGAGCACCATGCAGAGCGCCTCCTGCTCGTCCCGTGCGGCGACGGCGTGCCGCAGGGCGGAGCGCAGGTTCTCGTACTCGCGTCGGAACTGCTCGATCGCGGCGAGCTGCCCGGCGCCCCGGAGCCCGGGGTCGGTGGTACGGGCCAGCTCCCGGAAGAACACCAGGTGCCGGCGCTCCACGGTGTCCCGCTCCGCCGCCTCGTCGAGCCGTTCGGCGGCGTACTCGCCGACGGTCTCCAGGAGGCGGTAGCGCATCCGGCCGTCCTCGGCGGGTGCGGCGACGACGAGCGACTTGTCGACGAGTGAGCCGAGCACCGCGGCGACATCGTGCGCGTCGTCCGGCCGGTCGGCGCAGACGGCCTCTGCGGCGGCCAGGGTCCAGCCGCCGGAGAAGACCGACAGCCGGCGCAGGGCGGTGCGCTCGTGTCCGTCCAGGAGGTCCCAGGACCAGTCGACGACGGCCCGCAGGGTCTGCTGGCGGGGCAGTACGGTGCGGCTGCCGCCGGTGAGCAGCCGGAAGCGGTCGTCCAGCCGGTCGGCGAGCTGGCGCGGGGTGAGCATCCGGAGCCGGGCGGCGGCCAACTCGATGGCGAGCGGCAGCCCGTCGAGGCGGTGGCAGATCTCGGCGCAGGCGGCCGCCGTCCGCTCGTCCGCGTCGACCCGGAAGCCGGACAGCGCGGCGGCGCCCCTGTCCGCGAACAGGCGCAGCGCCATCGGGTCGGGCAGCGGGTCGACGTGCCGGACGAACTCGCCCGGCACGCCGAGGGGTTCACGGCTGGTCGCGAGCACGGTGAGCCCGGGGCAGCGGGCCAGCAGGTGGTCGGTGAGGGCGGCGGCGGCCTCGATGACGTGCTCGCAGTTGTCCAGAAGGAGCAGCACACGGCGCCCGGTGAGGTGTTCGGTGAGCCGGGCGAGCGGTTCGGCTCCGCCGCGTTCGACGGCCCTGAGCTCCTCCGCGCCCGCACCGCGCAGCACGGTCTCCCGGCCGCCGAGCGCGGTGAGGACGGCCTCCGGCACCGCCTCCGGATCATCGACCGGTGCCAGCTCGGCCAGCCAGACCCCGTCCGGCCAGGTGGCGGGATCGACGGATTCGGCGGCCTCCTGGGAGAGCCGGGTCTTGCCCGCGCCGCCGGGGCCGAGCAGGGTGACGAGACGGGCGTCCGCGAGGTCGTCGCGCAGGGTCTCGATATCGCTCTCCCGGCCGACGAAGCTGGTGAGCCTGGCCCGGAGGTTGCCTGGCGGGGCGACGGCGACAACACCGGGGACGGGGCCGGGGCGGCCGGGGGCAGGGCTGGGGCGGCCGGGGGCAGGGCTGGGGCGGCCAGAGACAGGACGGCCTGCGGCCGTGTTGCGGGCAGCGGCTGCGGCGCACTCCGCCGCAGCCCCGGGTATGACCGGCAGCACCGGCTCCTGGTGGAGCAACTCCGCGTGCAGGGACCTCAGTTCGGCGCCCGGATCGGCGCCGAGCCGGTCGGCGAGCACGGTGCGCACCTCCTCGTAGGCGGCCAGCGCCTGGGCGGCCCGTCCGGCGTCGCGCAGGGCGCGCAGCCGCAGCGCCTGGAGCGGTTCGTCCAGGGGGTGCTCGCCGCAGAGCGCGGCCAGTTCCGGCAGCACCTGCTCGGCCCGGCCGAGGGCGAGCGAGGCGGTGATCCGGGTGCGTCGGGCGTCGAGCCGGCGGGCGGTCCAGCGGGCCGCTTCGGCGTGCCGGTCGGGCAGGTCGGCGAGGACCTGTCCGCGCCACAGGCCCAGCGCGTCGTCGAGGACGCTCACGGCCTTGGCGGGATCGCCCTCCTTCAGGGCCCGCGCCCCCTCCCCCGCGAGGCGCTCGAAGCGGTACAGGTCGACGGTGTCCGGCTCCGCGGCCAGCCGGTAGCCGTTCTCCGCGGAGGCGACCGCCGCGTGCCCGAGCGCCCGCCGGAGCCGGCCCACGAGTGCCTGGAGGGCGCCCGGCGCGTCGGCGGGCGGATCCCCGTCCCACACCTCGTCGACGAGCACGGCTGCGGGCACCGTCCGGCCGGCCCGCAGCGCGAGGACGGTGAGCAGGGCGCGCAGCCGCGCCCCGCCGACGGCGACGGCCGTGCCGTCGTCGCGGAGTGCCTGGGTGGTACCGAGGATGCTGTAGCGCACGCGCCCATTCTCCGTGACCGGGGCCGGAAGCGGGACCACGGCCCGGCCGGATGCGCGCGGGCCGTCCGCCGTAGTGCCTGTCATGCCCCCACCCTTTACGGAACCACCGGCAGGATGCCAGACGTTCTGGCCGTGTCGCCTGTACGGTCGGGGCTCGCCCGCCCGCTCCCGTTCCTCCCCGCAGCCACCAGGAGCCGCCGATGACCACCGCACCAGCGCGCAGCGACCGGCGGATCAGCCCGGTCTTCCTCGGGATCGCCGCCGTCGCGGCGGTGTCCGGGTGGGCGGTGTGGACGGACTTCGCGGATCAGCCGGGGTTCGCCACGTTCCTCTTCGTCACGGCCGCCTGGGTGGTGTCGCTCTGCCTCCATGAGTACGCCCACGCCAGAACCGCGCTGCACAGCGGCGACATCTCCATCGGCGCCAAGGGATACCTCACTCTTAATCCCCTTCGCTACACCCATGCGCTGCTGAGCATCGTGCTTCCGGTGCTGTTCGTGATCATGGGCGGGATCGGTCTGCCGGGCGGTGCGGTCTTCATCGAGCGCGGCCGGATCCGGGGCCGCTGGCGGCACAGCCTGATCTCGGCGGCGGGCCCGCTGACCAATGTGCTGTTCGCGGTCGTGTGCACGGCGCCGTTCTGGCTGGACGCGCTGAGCGGCGTACCGGACGCCTTCCGGTACGCGCTGGGTTTCCTGGCGCTGCTCCAGGTGACGGCGGCGATCCTGAACTCCGTACCGGTGCCGGGTCTGGACGGATACGGGGTGATCGAACCCTGGCTCTCCCACTCGGTGCGCCGCCAGGTGGAGCCGTTCGCCCCGTTCGGACTGATCGCCGTCTTCGCCCTGCTGTGGGTCCCGGGGGTGAACACGGCGTTCTTCGACGCGGTCGACGCGCTCCTGCGGTCGCTCGGCGTCAGTGACTTCGACACGTACTGCGGCCTCGACGCCTACCGGTTCTGGCAGACGCCGAACGAGATCTGCTCGCTGAACGGCTAGGAGACCGTGCGGGAGGTGCGCTGCCGGCGCAGGTAGTACCAGGCCATGTTGGACGAGAGGCCGACCAGGAGCACCCAGAGGACCCCGAGGAGCCAGCTGCCCTGCACGAAGGAGATCACGGCCGCGACGACGGCGAGGACGCAGACGGCTACGGCGTAGAGAGCGAGGCGGGGCATGGGGAGGGCTCCTGTCGGGGGGTGGTGCGCGGTCCCCTCCAGTGTCCCCCATGCCCCGGAACGCTCCGAGCGGGGTACGGCCCCGGCGGTGCGGCTCACACGTCGGTGGTGCGCAGCCCCGCGTGTGCCTTGTAGCGGCGGTTGACCGAGATCAGGTTGGCGACCAGCGACTCGACCTGGTGGGCGTTGCGCAGCCGTCCGGCGAAGATGCCGCGCATTCCGGGGATCCGGCCGGCCAGCGCCTGGACGAGGTCGGTGTCGGCGCGGGCCTCGCCCAGCACCAGCACATCGGTGTCGATCTCCTCGACCGTCTCGTCCTGGAGCAGCACGGCCGAGAGGTGGTGGAAGGCGGCGGTGACCCGGGACTCCGGCAGCAGGGCGGCGGCCTGCTCGGCGGCGCTGCCCTCCTCCGGCTTCAGGGCGAAGGCGCCCTTCTTGTCGAAGCCGAGCGGGTTGACGCAGTCGATGACGAGCTTCCCGGCGAGTTCCTCGCGCAGCGACTCCAGGGTCTTGGCGTGCCCGTCCCACGGCACGGCGACGATCACGACGTCGCTGTCGCGGGCGCATCCTGCGTTGTCCGCGCCCCGGACGCCGTGGCCGATCTCCTCCGCCGCCGTCTGCGCGCGGTCGGCCGCGCGGGAGCCGATGACGACCTGCTGTCCGGCGCGGGCGAACCGGTAGGCGAGCCCGCGCCCCTGCGGGCCGGTGCCGCCGAGTACGCCGATGGTCAGGCCGGACACGTCGGGGAGGTCCCAGGGGTCCTTGGCCGGGGGCTTGGGCGCGCTGCCGCTGTCATTCGTAGTCATGGCCCCGACAGTACTTCCAGGTGGCGAGGGCCCGCCCTGTCGCCGGACCGCGATCAGGATCACGTTCCCGGCCCCGTTCGGGTGGTCTGCGGCCGTTCCCCCGCACGGGTCCCGGAATGTGCTGCAGGATGCCGGGCCATGGATGCCGTACGTGTGGCGCTGCTGCGTGAGGTGCTCGCCGGGACACAGTGGCCGGCCGCCACCCGGCGGTTCGCCGGGACGCTGCGCTCGTCCGTCGTCCCGCACGGCGGCGGGCTGCTGCTGGTGGGGAGCGAGGAGTACGAGCCGTGGCATCTGGCGGCGCACCTGGTCGACGAGTCCACCTGGTCGGGGCTGCCCGAGCTGGCGCCCACGCTGGTACGGCACCGGGTGGCGCCAGGGGACCCGGCCCACCTGGCGGTGGGCCTGGGCAGGATCGAGGCGGCCGGGCGGGGCGAGACGCTGCTCGTGGTGGCGCCCCGGTCGCCGGGCGAGGGCCTGCTGGAGCGGGTGCACGACGCGCGCCGGGCAGGGGCGACGGTGCTCTCGCTGGACAACGGCGATCCGGAGGTCCGGGGCCTGGCCCACGAGGCGCTGTCCGTGGCGGGCGGCGACGAGGTGGACCTGGACACGGTCCAGCACCTGGTGAGCGCGGCGGCCGGGGAGAACAGCGCGCCCGTGCCGCGTGGCCGGCGACGGTTCCGCGACCGGCTGTCCCGGCTCGCCGACCAGCTGACGGCTCCCCCGCCGCCGCGCTGGTGAGGGGGCGCCGGGGTCCGGCCCCGGCGGTTTCAAAAACGCGTTTGCCCCGGCCACGTATCTCGACGGACCATGTGTCCTCGTGACCTCTCGCTCCTCCCTGGCCGCCAGGCTCTCCGCGCTCCTTCCCGATCTCTCGCCCTGGCGGTCCTCCGCCGACTTCCGGCTGCTGTGGGTGCAGGGGCTCGTCACCTTCTTCGGCAGTTCCATGGCGCTGATCGCGCTGCCGCTCCAGATCAAGCACCTCACCGGCTCGCCCCTCGCGGTCGGCGCGATGGGCGCGGTCGAGCTGGTGCCGCTGGTCGTGTTCGGCCTCTACGGCGGTGCGCTCGCCGACGCCGTGGACCGCCGCAAGGTCATCCTGGGCACCGAGGCGGGGCTCGGACTGCTCGCGCTCGTCCTGCTCGTCAACGCCGCCCTGCCGGACCCGCTGCTCTGGCCGCTCTACGTCGTCGCCGGCGGGGTCTCCGCGCTCTCCGGGCTCCAGCGGCCCGCGCTGGACTCGCTGATGGCCCGGATCGTGCCGCACGACCAGCTGGCCGCGGCCGCCGCCCTGAACTCGCTGCGCTGGCAGTTCGGGGCGATCCTGGGCCCGTCGCTGGCCGGTGTGGTGGTGGCGTACGCCGGTCACGCCACGGCCTACACGGTCACGGTCGTCACGTTCACCGTCTCGGTGTTCCTGTGCCGCCGGCTGGCGCCCGCACCGCCCGTGGAGAAGGGGCAGAAGCCGTCGCTGCGCGGCATCGCGGAGGGTGCGCGGTACGCCTGGAGCCGGCCGGTGCTGCTGGGGACGTACGCGATCGACATGGCGGCGATGTTCTTCGCGTTCCCCAACGCGATCTTCCCGTTCCTCAGCGACGAGCTGGACGCCGAGTGGTCGCTGGGTCTGATGTACGCGGCGGGCTCGGTGGGCTCGCTGGTGCTGGGGCTGACCAGCGGCTGGACCAGGGGGGTGCGCAGACACGGGCTGTTCGTGGTGTTCGGCGCCGCCGTCTGGGGGCTGGCCATCGCGGCGGCGGGCTGGTTCGGCAACGTGTGGCTGGTGCTGGTCTGCCTGGCGGTGGCGGGCGCGGGCGACATGCTCAGCGGCCTGGGCCGATCCACCATCTGGAACCAGACCATCCCGGAGGAGCTCCGGGGCCGCCTCGCGGGCATCGAGGTGCTCTCGTACAGCGTCGGCCCGCAGCTGGGCCAGGTCCGGGCCGGCGGGATGGCCGGCTGGACGGGGACCCGTACCGCCGTCTGGAGCGGCGGGGTGGCCTGCATCGCCTCGGTGGCGCTGCTGGCGGCGGCTCTGCCGAAGCTCCTCACCTACGACTCGGAGACCGACGCGGACGCGCTGCGCAGGCGCGCACAGCGCGAGGGGGGCCTGGAGGCGGCGCCCGCGGGCTGAGCCCGGGGCGCGGGCCCCTCAGCCCGTGGGTGCCGCGCTCAGCCGCCCGCGTTCTCGTCCGGCCCCTGGCGGTCGTGCCACCTGGGGTCGGTCTCCCACTCGAGGTTGCGCTCCCGCGCGGTGTCCATCGCGTGCTGGGCCTCCTGGCGGGAGGCGTACGGGCCGAAGCGGTCCTTGGCCGGGCACTCGGGGCCCTCCTCGACCTTCTTGTGCTCCAGGCAGTAGTACCACTCGCCCGGTTTGCCGACCGTGCGCTTCTTGAACAGGGCCATTACCGGCTCCTTTCCTCTGTGCCATGGTGCCCCGGGAACGCTCGTTAGACTCGCTGGCATGTCTGGCCAGTCGCTGCTTGTACCAGGGGAGATCACTCCCGTCCGTTCCGTGCCCGGAAACATCCGGCGCCCCGAGTATGTCGGCAAGCCCGCCCCGACGCCGTACACCGGCCCGGAGGTGCAGGACGCCGAGACCGTGGAGCGCATGCGCGTCGCGGGGCGGATCGCCGCTCAGGCGATGGGTGAGGCCGCGAAGCTCATCGCCCCGGGCGTCACGACGGACGAACTCGACCGGGTCGCCCACGAGTTCATGTGCGACCACGGCGCCTATCCGTCCACGCTCGGCTACCGGGGCTTCCCCAAGTCGCTCTGCACCTCGCTCAACGAGGTCATCTGCCACGGCATCCCGGACTCGACGGTGCTGCGCGACGGCGACATCGTGAACCTCGACGTGACGGCGTACATCAACGGGGTGCACGGCGACAACAACGCCACCTACCTCTGCGGTGACGTGGACGAGGAGTCACGGCTGCTCGTGGAGCGCACGGAGGAGTCGCTGAAGCGGGCGATCAAGGCCGTCCGGCCGGGCCGCCAGGTGAACGTGATCGGACGGGTCATCGAGTCGTACGCGAAGCGCTTCGGGTACGGGGTGGTGCGGGACTTCACCGGGCACGGGATCAACTCCTCGTTCCACTCCGGCCTGATCATTCCGCACTACGACAGCGAGCACGCCACCACGGTGATGACGCCCGGCATGACGTTCACCATCGAGCCGATGCTGACGCTCGGGACCCACACCTACGACATGTGGGACGACGGCTGGACCGTGGTGACCAAGGACCGCAAGCGCACCGCGCAGTTCGAGCACACGCTGGTGGTGACGGAGACGGGCGCCGAGATCCTCACGCTCCCGTAGGGCCTTTCGCTCTCCGGACCCCGACTGCCGACGGCCGCCCCTTCCGGGCGGCCGTTTCCGTCTCTCCGGCCGTTTTTACCGACAGGACGTCGGGAAACAGTTGACTTAGGTAAACCTAAGTAGGAAGATCGGGACATCGGCCGGCACCGCGGCACAGCGGCGGCGGGCCGATATTTCCGTCTCTTTCTGGACTTCCCGTCCCCCTTGGTCCCCGGAGGCCCGCCTTGGACGCAACCGTCACCGCCACCCCCTTCTCGACGCTGATCCGCACGGCGTCGCACGAGCAGCACGTCGAGGCGGAGACCTCGACGTTCATGAGCGACCTGCTCGGCGGGCGCCTCGGCGTGGACGCGTACACGCGCTACACGGAGCAGCTGTGGTTCGTGTACCGCGCCATGGAGGACGACGCCGGGGCGCTGCGCGAGGACGCGGTCGCCGGTCCGTTCATCCAGCCCGAGCTGATGCGCACCGCGGAGCTGGAGCGCGATCTGGCCCATCTGCGGGGTGCGGACTGGCGCGAGGGCCTGGAGCCGCTGCCGGCCACGGCCGCGTACGCAGAGCGGGTGGCCGAGTGCGCCCGGAGCTGGCCCGCGGGTTACATCGCGCACCACTACACCCGCTACCTGGGCGACCTGTCGGGCGGCCAGATCATCCGCGACAAGGCGGAGCGCACCTGGGGCTTCGAGCGCAAGGGCGACGGGGTGCGGTTCTACGTCTTCGAGGGGATCTCCAACCCCGCCTCGTTCAAGCGGGGTTACCGCGAGCTGCTGGACGCGGTGGACGCGGACGACCTGGAGAAGCAGCGGATCGTGGACGAGTGCAAGCGGGCGTTCGCGCTGAACACGGCGGTGTTCCGGGAGCTGGGAGAGGCGTTCCCGCTCAGTGCGTAGGCCTTGGCGGCCGGCGGTGGGGTTACTCGGGCTCGGGTGACCCCACCGCCTTGTTTTGTCCTCAATCGCCGGACGGGCTTGATTTTCCGCCCGACTGCTTGGTTTTCCGCCCGACGGCTTGGTTTTCCGGCGGGCGGGCTTGGTTTCAGCCCTGGGCTGCCAGGACGACTCGGCCGCCGATCTCCACCGTGCCGTCCGGTGCAGGGGCCGTGAGGATCTGGGAGCCGCGGCCCTGCCTGATGTTCAGCGCGCGGTTCAGCCGGTCGCTGAGCAGCAGCGCGGCAGCTCCCGTCGCCTCGTCCTCGACGATGCCATCGCCCCGCCGGGGGAACGCCCGCGCCCTGATCCGGCCGGCCGCCTCGTCCTCCCACGCCCATACGTAGAGCCGGCCCTCGCCGGGCGGCGGGCCGGTCAGCGCCTCGACCTCGGCCGCAGAGCCGTACTGCTCCAGCGTGCGTGGCGGGGCCCACTCGGGGCGGGCGGTGATCCAGCTGAACTCGCCGTCCTGACGGGCGAAGACCTCCCCCACCTCCAGCTCCAGGATCTCCAGGTCGAGCAGCCAGGCGGCGCCGACCAGCGGGTGCCCGGCGAACGGCAGCCGCAGGCCGGGGGTGTAGATCTCCAGGTGCCCGCGTTCCGGGTCGTCCACGAACACGGTCTCGCTGAAGCCGAGTCGCCGGGCCAGCTCCTGGCGCGAGGCCCGCTCCGGGTGGTCCCGACCGTCGCGTACGACGCCGAGCGCGTTGCCGTGCCGGCCGTCGGGGCCGCAGAACACGCGCAGTACGTCGATGCCGGCGGGTACGTCGTAGTCGCTCACGTGCGCATTCAAGCACCGCCCGGGTACCGGCCCCGCGAGAGGGCCCGCACCCGGGCGGTGGTGTCGCGCGGTGCTGCTAGGCGGTGCGGCGGCGACGGGCCACGACGACCGCGCCGGCACCGGCCGCCATGATCAGGCCGGAGGCGGCGAACAGCGCGCCGGCCGGGATGTCGGAGCCGGTGGAGGCCAGTGCACCGGAGCCGCCGACTGTACCGCCGCCGCCCACGGTGCCGCCGGTGGTGGACGAGCCGCCGGTGGTGGATGAACCACCCGTGGACGAACCACCCGTGGACGAGCCGCCGGTGGACGGGAGTTCGGCGTTCTTGTCCAGGGCGACGGCGACGGTCAGCGCGTCGAGCTGCTCACCCGCCCGGTACATGCCGCCGAAGGCCTTGGTGCCGTCGGAGGTGAGGGTGGCCGGAACGGCGGAGAGGGTCACCACACCGTCCTTGGCGGTGAGTCCGCCGGCGGGCAGCTCGATGTCCGCGACGGCGAGACCGGTGTAGGTGGCGACCTTCTTCGTCTCCCGGTCCTTGGTGGACACGTCGGCGATGAGCTTGCCCTTGGTCCCGTCGGCCTGGATCTCCAGGTTGCTCAGGGAGAGGTCGAGCGTGTAGGCGCCGTCCTCCTGGTGGCCCAGGAAGCGGACCTTGCCGTCGAACTCCGCGTTCAGCGTCTGCTCGGCGGCGTCGAAGTGGCCGGTGGCGTCGGGGAAGCGGTAGCCGCCGCCGGACGCGGTCGCGCCGCCCGTCGTCTCGACCTTGCCGTGGGCGATGGGGCCGGTGACGTACGTACGGAAGGAGGCCTTCACGCCCCAGTTCAGGGTGCCGTCGACGATGGCGCCCGGGTCCGCGGCCGGCTTGTCGGTGGCCGTGGTGCTCGGGGAGGGCTTCGACGTGGGGTGAGTGGTCGGCCTGTCCGTGGGCTTCACGGTCGGCTTGTCGGTCGGCTTGTCCGTGGGCTTCTCTGTCGGCTTCTCGGTCGGCTCCGCCGGGTCTGTGGGCTTCTCGGTCGGCTTCTCGGTCGGGGGCGCGACCGCCTTCACCGTGAGCGTGGCCGGGTCGAGGACCTCCCCCGCCTGGTACTGGCCGTTGAAGGCCTCGGAGCCCGCCTTCGTCAGCTTCGCGGGGATGTCCTTGAAGACCATCGCCCCGCCCGCGCCCTGACCGGGCTTCACGGCCGACAGGTCGAGGTCCGCGACCGCCACGTCGTTCCGGGTGCCCTGCGGGGTCGCGACGTCGGCGGTGATCGCACCGCCCTTGCCGGCGGTGGACAGCTTGACGTCCGAGAGCGTGATGTCGAGGACGCCGCCGTGGGCGGAGAAGTTGACGCCGCCCTCGAAGGCGGTGTCGGTGCCGTGGGTGGTCATGTCGTACGTGCCCTTGCCGTTGACAAAGGTGAACACACCGTTGCCGGCGGCCTGGGTGGCACCGTCCTTGACCGTGATCTTGCCCGCGGCGCCGATGTACTTGCGGAAGGACTCCTTGAAGCCCCAGTCCAGCGTGCCGTCCTTCAGCTCCATCGTCGGGGCGGCCGCGGTGGCGCCGTCCGAGCCGGACTGGCCGGCCGCGAACGCCGGGAGTGCGAAGGCGGTGCCGAGGGCGGCCGCGGTGGCGACGGCTGCGGCGAGGGCTATGGGGCGGCGGGTGGCTGCCATGGTCGGTGGTCTCCTCAGGGATCAGCGGGGGTGGGGATGGGGACAGGGGGGACAGGGGGGACAGGGGGTGGAGCGAGGCGTGGGGGGCGGGGAGGGGTCCGGGGTCAGGAAGGGGTGCCCGGCGTCGAGCGGCCGCGGCGTACCAGGAACAGCACGCCGCCCGCGACCGCGGCGAGCACGGCGGCGGCGCCGAGGGTCAGGTAGAGCCCGGTCGAGGAGCCCTTGTCCGCGGCCGATGCCACGGACGCCGTGGCGGCGGCGGTCTTCGGCCCGGGGGTGTCCGACGGCTGCGCGGCGGGGGCCGGGTCGCTGCCCAGGTCGGGGAGCGCGGGCAGCTTCGCCTTCGCGTCGAGGGCCACGGCGAGCGAGACCGGGTCCATCGCGGTGCCCGCCCTGTAGAGGGAGCCGAAGGCCTTGGCGCCGTCGGCGGTCAGCTTCGCGGGGGCCTCCGTGAGGACCGCGAGGCCGCCCTTCGGCGCGAAGTCCTCGGCGGTGAAGGTGATGAGCGGCGCGGCCTTCCGTGTGCCGTCCTTCGTCCGGACGTCGGCGCTGAGGGTGCCCCGGCCCGCCTTCAGCCCCACCGCGAACCGGGAGAGCGTCAGGTCGAGGCCGTCCGCCCCGGTGAAGCGGACGCTGCCCGCGAAGTCGGCGGCCAGGGTCTGCTCCTTCGCGTCGTACGTGCCCTGCCCCTTCGGGAAGCGGAAGAGTGCGCCGCCGTCCTGGGCGCCCTGGGCCAGGGTCCACTTGCCCTGGCCGATCGAGCCGGTGACGTACTCCCGGAACGTGCGGCGCACGCCCCAGTCCACGGCACCGTCCTCGATCCGGCCCGCCGTCCCCTTCGGCTTCGCGCCGCCCGAGGGCTTCCCGGGGGACTTGGACGCGGCGGGCTTCCCGGCCGGGGCCGAGGTGTCCACGGAGAGGCTGACCGGGTCCAACGGCGTACCGGCCGTGTAGTAGCCGGCGAAGGACCTGGCGCCCTCTGAAGTAAGCGTCGCCGGAACGTTGTTGAGGGCGACGGGGGTAGAACCGCCCCGCATGTCGATCCCGGACAGGCCGAGCGTGGCCAGCGGCACCTGGGCGGCGGAGGTGACCCGGCCGGTCCCCCGGTCCTTGCTGACCATGTCGGCGTACAGGGTGCCGCCGCCGCCCTGGATGCGGACGGTCGGGCGGCTGATCGTGAGGTCCAGCTCGTTGGAACCGTCGGACTTCTTGTGGCCGGTGAAGTGGACGCCGCCCGAGAAGCCGGCGGTGAAGGCGCCGCTCGCCGGGTCGTAGGAGCCGGTCGCGGAGTGGAAGCGGAACTGGCTTCCGCCGACCGTGGCCGCGCCGCCCGTCAGGTTCCAACTGCCGTGGGCGATGGGGCCCGTGACGTAACTCTGGAAGGAGGACTTGATCCCCCAGTCCAGCCGGCCGCCCTGCACCGTCCGGCTCGCCGCTTGCGCGGCGGTGGCCGGGAGCAGGGCTCCCAGCAGTACCGCGAGAAGCGCGACGGCGAGCGCGCGGGCAGGTCTGAACGGCGGCATGAACCCCTCCGAGGTCTAGAAGATGAGGTAAGGCTAACCTAAGCTATGTACATCGTGTGCCGGTACCCCCTTCCGTCACATTCCTCGCAATCCACTCCCAACTGCACGCCGCAGAACGACAGGACGGTGCCCCAGTGCGCTTCTCGCAGGACTTCGCCCCGCCGGGCCGCGACACCGGGCGACCGGGGCGCGGGCGCATCGGCCTCCGTACGGCCGCGATATCCCTGGCGGTCGCGCTGCTGCTGGCCGGCTGCGGGGGTACGGGGACCCCGGCGGCGAAGACGGCGGGCGTCAAGAACGCCTCGGCCGCCGACGCGGACCGGATCGAGCCGCTGGCCACCGTGCCCGCGCCCCACCTGCCCGTCACCGTGGAGTCGGCGGACGGCAAGCGGACCACGATCACTTCGGCCGACCGGATCGTGCCGCTGACCGGCAGCCTGAGTGAGATCGTCTTCACCCTCGGCCTCGGCAAGCAGGTGGTGGCCCGCGACATCACCGCCACCTTCGAGCAGGCCGAGAAGCTCCCGGTGGTGACCCGCGCCCACGACGTGTCGGCCGAGAGCGTGCTCTCCCTGCGGCCCACCGTCGTCCTCGCGGACACCACGACCGGCCCGGCGGAGGCCATCGGCCAGATCCGGGACGCCGGGATTCCGCTCGTCGTCGTCGAACCGGCCACCGAACTCGCGGACGTCGGCCGCCGGATCGAGACGGTGGCGGCCGCCCTGGGCGTACCAAAGTCCGGCCATGAGCTGAAGCAGCGCACCCAGGACCGGATCGACGCCGTCCGGAAGTCCGTGCCCGCACCGGCCGACGGGGCCAAGAAGCCCCGGGTCGCCTTCCTCTATCTGCGCGGCTCCGCCTCCGTCTATCTGCTGGGGGGCCGTGAGTCCGGCGCGAGTTCACTGCTCGAAGCGGCGGGCGCGGTCGACGCGGGCAAGGCCTCCGGGCTGAAGAAGGACTTCACCGCCATCACCAGCGAGGCCCTGGCCAAGGCGGCTCCCGACGCGATCCTCGTGATGACGAAGGGGCTCGACTCGGTCGGCGGTGTCGACGGCCTGGTGAAGATCCCGGGCGTCGCGGAGACCCCGGCCGGCCTCGACCGCCGGATCCTCTCCATCGACGACGGGGTGCTGCTGAACTACGGGCCGCGCACCGACCGGGTGCTGAGCGAGCTGGTCGCCCAGCTCCACCCCGGGAACGGCGCCGCCAAGTGACCACCACCTCCCACGACACAGCTGTCCAGGCGGTGGCGGGAGAGCCCGATCCGGCTCCCGCGCCGCCCCGCGCCCGGCGCACGACCGCCGTCACCCTGACCGCCGGGCTGCTCGCCGCCCTCGTCCTGTGCGCTCTGCTCTCCGCCGGACTCGGCGCGTACAGCATTCCGCTCGGTGACGTCCTCGCCTCCGTCCAGCACCGGATCGGACTCGGCGGACACGCCCTGGACCGGGTCGGGGAGAGCGTCCTGTGGAACGTCCGGCTGCCTCGGGTCGTCCTCGCGCTGCTGGTCGGCGCGTCCCTCGGCTGCGCGGGCGCCCTGATGCAGGGGGTGTTCGGCAATCCGCTCGCGGAGCCGGGCGTCATCGGGATCTCGGCGGGCGCTGCGGTCGGCGCGGTCGCCTCGATCGCGCTGGGGCTGAGCTTCTTCGGCAACTGGACCATCACCGTCTGCGCGTTCGTCGCCGGTCTGCTGACGGTACTGCTCGTCTACGCGCTGTCGCGCTCCGGCGGCCGGACGGAGGTCGTGACGCTGATCCTCACCGGCATCGCCGTCAACGCCTTCGCGGGTGCGCTGATCGGGCTGTTCATCTTCTTCGCGGACAACGCTCAGATCAGCCAGATCACCTTCTGGCAGCTCGGTTCGCTGGCCCAGGCCACCTGGCCGAAGGTGCTGGCCGTGCTGCCGTGCGCGGTGCTCGGACTCGTCGTCGCGCCGTTCTACGCCCGCAAGCTGGACCTGCTGGCGCTCGGTGAACGGCCCGCCAGGCACCTGGGCGTCGATGTGGAACGGCTCCGCGTCGTGCTGGTGCTCGTCGTGGCGCTGCTGACCGCCGCCGCGGTGGCGGTCGCCGGGATCATCTCGTTCGTGGGGCTGCTGGTGCCGCATCTGCTGCGGATGGCGAACGGCCCCGGACACCGCTTCCTCGTCCCCGGCAGCGCGCTCGGCGGTGCGCTGGTACTGGTCGCGGGCGATCTCGCGGCCCGTACCGTCGCGGACCCGGCCGAGCTGCCGCTCGGTGTACTGACCGCTCTGATCGGCAGCCCGTTCTTCTTCTGGCTGCTGCGCAGGACCCGTCGCAAGCAAGGTGGTTGGGCATGAGGACGCTGCGGAATCTCTTCGCGGTGCGCGAGCGCCTGCTCCCCGCGCCGGTCGCGCCCGGCGCCCCGGTCGCGGAGGTGAGCGGGCTGCGGGTCCGGCTGGGCGGGCGCCAGGTGCTCGACTCCGTCGGGCTGACGGTGCACGCGGGCGAGGTGCTGGCGCTCGTCGGCCCGAACGGGGCCGGGAAGTCGACGCTGCTGGCCGCGCTCGCCGCCGACCTGCCCGCCGCGAGCGGCACCGTACGGATCGGCGGGCGGCCGGTCGACGACTGGTCCGCGGCCGAACTCGCCCTGCGCCGGGCGGTGCTGCCGCAGTCCGCCGCGCTCTCCTTCCCCTTTCCGGTGGCCGACGTCGTCCGGATGGGGCGCGCTCCCTGGGCCGGTACGGAACGCGAGGACGAGGACGATCCGGCGGTCCGCGCGGCGATGGCGGCCACCGAGGTCACCGAGTTCGCCGCCCGCCCGTTCTCCGCGCTGTCCGGCGGCGAGCGGGCCAGGGTCGCGCTGGCCCGGGTGCTGGCGCAGCGCGCCCCGCTGCTGCTGCTCGACGAGCCGACCGCCGCGCTGGACCTGCGCCACCAGGAGCTGGTGCTGAGGATCTGCCGGGAGCGGGCCGCCGCCGGTGACGCGGTCGTCGTCGTCCTGCACGATCTGGGACTGGCCGCCGCGTACGCCGACCGGGCCGCCGTGCTGCACGACGGGCGGATCGCGGTGGCCGGGCCGCCCGCGGAGGTGTTCACGGGCGCGCTGCTCGGAGAGGTCTACCGGCAGCCGGTCGAGGTGTTCCCGCATCCGCGGACCGGGGTGCCGCTCGTGGTACCCGACCGGACCGCTTGACCATTGCTTTACCCCTGCCGGGCTCGCCCATGGGTCGGTCGTGATCGCCCCGTTCCCCCGCGTGCGCGGTGAGAGCTGAATCACTGCGTGCGTGGGTATCGACCAGGTAAGGGTCGGTTAAGTTAGGTCCGCCTCACCTGCCCTTGTCCGGTCCTTCCGTTTTCTTCCTTCATCCTCATGTGGAGCCCGTATGCGAGCCGTTCGTCTCTCCGTCGTCACCGCCGCCGCCACCGTGGCCGCTCTGACCGCTGTCACGGGCTGCGCCGAGAAGAGCGACGGCAAGGGTGACGGCGCCGTCCAGGTCGTCGCGAAGGACGACTCCTGCGAGGTGTCGAAGAAGAAGCTGCCGGCCGGTCACGTCGAACTGGCCGTGCAGAACAAGGGCTCCAAGGTCACCGAGGTCTACGTCCTGTTCCCGGACGACCGCATCGTCGCGGAGCGCGAGAACATCGGCCCCGGCACCAAGGCCACCATCACGGCCGAGATCAAGGCCGGTTCGTACGAGATCGCCTGCAAGCCCGGCATGAAGGGCCACGGCATCCGGCAGAAGCTGGAGATCAGCGGCGGCAGCGCCGCCAAGCGCAGCCCCGAGATGGACAAGGCCGTCGCCGCCTACCGCACCTACGTCCAGGACCAGGCCGACGCGACGCTGCCGAAGGCCAAGCTCTTCACGGACGCGGTCGCCGCCGGGGACATCGAGGCCGCCAAGAAGGTCTACGCCGAATCCCGGCTCGGCTGGGAGCGGACCGAGCCCGTCGCGGAGTCCTTCGGCGACATCGACCCGAAGGTCGACGTCCGCGCGGACGGACTGGAGGACGGCCAGAAGTGGACCGGCTGGCACCGCCTGGAGAAGGCGCTGTGGCAGGACAAGAAGCTGGGCGCAGAGGAGAAGGCCCTCGCGCCGACCCTCCAGAAGGACCTGCTCGACTGGCAGAAGCGGGTCGGCACGGCGGAGATCACCCCGACCTCGATGGCCAACGGTGCCAAGGAACTCCTCGACGAGGTCGCGACCGGCAAGGTCACCGGCGAGGAGGAGCGCTACAGCCACACCGACCTGATCGACTTCAAGGCCAACGTCGAGGGCGCGGAGAAGTCCTACGAGCTGCTGAAGCCGATCGCCTCGAAGAACGACGCGGCCCTGTCGGCCACCCTGGACAAGCGGTTCGCGGAGCTGAACAACCTGCTGGACACCTACCGCAAGGACAAGACCTCCTACGAGTTCACCTCGTACGAGAAGGTCGGCAAGGCGGACCGCAAGGACCTGTCGGACGCGGTCAACGCCCTGGCGGAGCCGCTCTCCAGGCTCGCCGCCGCAGTGACGAAGTAACGGGCCGCAGAGAGGTTTCGGGCATGTCCGAGGACACACAGGACGCGGGCGCGCAGGACGAGGGCGCACAGGACGCTGGCGCGGCGCACACGGATGCCACCGGCGCACCCTCGCGGCGGGCGCTGCTCGGCTGGGGCGGCGCCGGACTCGCCCTGGGCGCGGTGGCGGCGGGCGGCGCCGTCGCCGCGGTCCGCTCCGGCGACGATCAGGTCCCGGCCGCGGACAGTGGTGCGGCGGTGCCGTTCCACGGGGCGCACCAGGCCGGGATCGCCACCGCCGTCCAGGACCGGCTGCACTTCGCCGCGTTCGACGTGACCACGAAGGACCGGGCCGAACTCGTCGCGCTGCTCAAGGAGTGGACCCGGGCCGCCGAGCGGATGACGGCCGGCCACGCGGTCGGTGACGGGGCGTACGGGGGCCTGGCCGAGGCCCCGCCGGACGACACGGGCGAGGCGCTGGGCCTCCAGCCGTCCCGGCTGACGCTGACCATCGGTTTCGGTCCCTCGCTGTTCGCCAAGGGGCGGTTCGGCCTGGAGGACAGGCGGCCAGACGCGCTCGTCGATCTGCCGGGGTTCCCCGGCGACAACCTCGACGCGGCCCGCAGCGGCGGCGACCTGTGTGTCCAGGCCTGTGCGGACGACCCGCAGGTGGCGGTGCACGCCATCCGCAACCTGGCCAGGATCGGCATGGGCCGCACCGCGATCCGCTGGTCCCAGCTGGGCTTCGGCAAGACGTCCTCGACGACGCCGGGCGCCCAGACCCCGCGCAACATGATGGGCTTCAAGGACGGCACCCGGAACATCTCCGGCAGCGACACCGCGGCCCTGGACGAGCACGTCTGGGTCGGCGGGAAGGACCGGGCGGGCTGGATGACCGGGGGCTCCTACCTGGTGGCCCGGCGCATCCGGATGCACATCGAGACCTGGGACCGCGCCCCGCTCCAGGAGCAGGAGGACGTCTTCGGCCGCGACAAGGGCGAGGGCGCCCCGGTCGGCAAGGCCAAGGAGCGCGACGAGCCGTTCCTGAAGGCGATGCTGCCGACGGCCCACGTACGGCTCGCGCACCCGGACAGCAACGCCGGGGCGACGATCCTGCGGCGCGGCTACTCCTTCACCGACGGGACGGACGGCCTGGGCCGCCTGGACGCCGGGCTGTTCTTCCTCGCGTACCAGCGCGACACCCGCAAAGGGTTCGTACCGCTCCAGCGCCGTCTGGCGGCGCACGACGCGCTCAACGAGTACATCCAGCACGTGGGTTCGGCGCACTTCGCCGTCCCGCCGGGCGTCCGCGACAAGGACGACTGGTGGGGCCGGGCGCTGTTCTCGTAGCCGTTCTCAAGCACCCCGAAGCGGAAAGGGATCCGAATCGTGTTCAGTAACTTCCTGATCGGCCTTCGCGAGGGCCTTGAGGCCAGCCTGGTCGTCTGCATTCTCATCGCGTACCTGGTGAAGACGGGCAACCGGAACAGGCTGCTGCCCATCTGGGTCGGCGTCGGGATCGCGATCGTCGTCAGCCTGGCGTTCGGCGCCGGGCTCGAATTCGGCTCCCAGGAGATGACGTTCAAGGCGCAGGAGGCGCTCGGCGGCTCGCTGTCGATCCTCTCCGTCGGCCTGGTCACCTGGATGGTCTTCTGGATGCGGCGCACCGCCCGGCACCTGAAGGCGGAGCTGCACGGCAAGCTCGACGCGGCGCTCGCGATGGGGACCGGCGCGCTGGTCGCCACGGCGCTGCTCGCGGTGGGCCGGGAGGGGCTGGAGACCTCGCTGTTCGTCTGGCGTGCGGTGCACGCGGCGGACGACGGCTGGCATCCGATGATCGGCGCGGTGCTGGGCATCGCCGCCGCGGTGGTGCTGGGCTGGCTGTTCTACCGGGGTGCGCTGAAGATCAACCTGGCGAAGTTCTTCACCTGGACCGGCGGCATGCTGGTGGTCGTCGCGGCGGGCGTGCTCGCGTACGGGGTGCACGACCTCCAGGAGGCCGAGTTCCTCGGGGGCCTGCAGAACCGGGCGTTCGACATCAGCACCACGATTCCGCCGGACAGCTGGTACGGCACGCTGCTGAAGGGCACCTTCAACTTCCAGCCCGATCCGACGGTTCTCCAGATCACGGTGTGGGCGCTGTATCTGATCCCCACGCTCGCGCTCTTCCTCGCCCCGGTAGGGTTCGCACGGTCAGTGGGGGCGACGGATCAGAAGGCGCAGAAAGCAACGGATGAGAAGTCTGAGGCCGGTTCGGCTGGCGACGGGGCTCGCGGCGGCGACGGTGCTGAGCGTGACGGCGAGCGGATGCATGACGGTGCACGGCGAGCTGGAAGTCGTGCCGGCGGCGACGAGGTCTGAGGCCGCACAGGCCCTGAAGACGTTCACCGCCGCGTACAACGCGGCGGACAAGGCCTACGATCCGGCGCTGGACGCGGACGAGATCGGCGGCTCGCTCGGGGCGATCAACCAGGCGGGCCTGAAGGCCCGGCACAAGAACAACCCGGACGGCAACGCGAACCACCGGCCGCTGGAGCTGACCGACGCGAATTACGTCATCCCCAAGAAGGCGGGCTGGCCGAGGTGGTTCGTCGCGGACACCGACTCCAACCGGGACCAGGACGACGGCAAGCTGGACACCCGCTGGCTCGTCGTCTTCACCAAGTCCGGCCCCGACGCGGGCTGGAAGGCCGTCTACCTCTCGGTCGTCGCCCCGTCGCGGCTGCCCGCCTTCGCGAAGGACGACGACGGCCGGGCCAAGCCGGTCCCGGCGGACAGCACCGGACTGACGGTGCCCCCGGAAGAGTTGAGCAAGCAGTACACGGACTACCTGCAGAAGGGCACGCCCGACGTCTTCGCCCCGGGCGCCTCCACCTCGCTCTGGCGCACCACGCGTCAGAACACCCGGCGGGCGGGTTTCTCGTACCAGTACATCGACCAGCCGCTGGACAGCGGCGCGTTCGGACCGCTCGGCCTGGAAACGAAGGACGGCGGGGCGCTGGTCTTCTTCAGCAGCAAGCACTTCGAACGCCAGACCGCGGCGAAGGGGCTGCGCCCGACCGTCACCCAGGATGTGCGGGCGCTGCTGTCCGGCGAGGTGAAGAGCACCCTCACGAAGGAGCGGGTCTCCAGCCAGCTGGTGTACGTCCCGAAGAAGGGCGCCGGCACAGCCAAGGTGACCATACTGAACCGCCTCCCGGGCCTGACCTCGGCCAAGGGCTCCTGAGGACCGAGTCAACCCCGCCCGAGCACAAAATCAAGCCCGCCCGGCGATTGAGGGCATCTTTTCAAGCCCACCCGGGCGCAAAACCAAGCCTGCCCGGCGATTGAGGGCACCTTTTCAAGCCCGCCCGAGCGCAAAACCAAGCCTGCCCGGCGATTGAGGGCACCTTTTCAAGCCCGCCCGGGCGCAAGATCAAGCCTGCCCGGCGATTGAGGGCATCTCTTCAAGCCCGCCCGGCGATTGAGGGCAACACCGCCACCGGGCGGCCCCGGCACCCGCACCCACCCCGCCAGGCCACCGCCTACCGGCTCAGCGGCCAGGCCACCGACTCATGATCCACATCGCTCTGCTCCGCCGACCCCACGAACCGCGCACACGCGTCCGTCAGCGTCTCCAGCAGCGTCAGCGGATCCGGCAGCGGATTCTCCGGCCCCCGCACCCACCGCACGTCCAGCTCCCCCGGAAGCCGCGCGGGCGGCAGCAGTACGTAGCTGCCTCGGCAGTGCCACCGCAGTCCGGGGTGCTCGTCCATCGTCTCGGGGTGGCAGTCCAGCTCACACGGCCACCATTCGTCCTCGTCCTCCGGCGTACCCCGTGTCGCCGTGAAGAAGAGCATCCGGTCGTCGCCGGACCGGGCCACCGGGCCCACCTCGATCTCGGCGGCGAGCAACCGTTCCAGCGCCTGCTCACCCGCCGACCACGGGACGTCCAGAACGTCGTGGATCATGCCGGTCGCCGTGATGAAGTTGGCCTGCGGCTGGCTGCGGGCCCAGCGCTCGATCTGGGACCGGTCGGTGGTCGACTGCGTCTGCCAGGCGAACGAGATCGGATGCCTGGCGGGGGTCGGACAGCCCATGCGTTCGCAGGAACATCGGTAGCCCAACGGATGGGCAGCGGGCGCGATCGGCATTCCGGCCTCTGCGACAGCCAGGAGCAGTGCCTCCCGTGCGGTCTCGTCGACCTCGCTCTGCTGCGGTTTGGGTCGTCGGCGCAGCCAGTGGGAAAACCTGCTCTCTGAGCCGCGACTACGGCCGAAATCGGCGCCCATCTATCCCCTTACCTCAGCGTTGCCCCTGTCCATCGTCCCACCATCCTGCGCCTCGGGTGGCCAGACTCCGGAAGCGGGGTGGGCGGATCGGCGGCGCGGGGTGAGCACTATCACACCTTCTGTCATGAAATGCGCGGCAGGAGTGCTCACCGTGCGGGCCGGAGCGGAGGGGGGCGGCTCCGCACCGCGAGGGAACCACCCGATCGGTTCACTGCGCGGCGGGCCCCGGACGGCGCACCATGGGCTCACGCACATACCCGTGCGACGCACCGGCCGCAGCGGCCACCAATGCCGCCGCGACGATTCGTGAGGAGCCCTCGTTGCCTCGTGAAGCCACACCCCGCCGCTACCTGATGTGCGCCCCGGCCCACTTCAGGGTGACGTACTCCATCAACCCGTGGATGGACCCCACCAAGCCGGTGGACCTCCCGCTGGCGCAGACCCAGTGGGAGGATCTGCGCGACCGCTACCGCGCCCTCGGTCACACCGTGGAGCTGCTCACCCCCGACCCCGAGCTGCCCGACATGGTCTTCGCCGCCAACGGGGCCACCGTGGTCGACGGCCGGGTGCTGGGCGCCAGGTTCGCCTACCAGGAGCGGTTCGCAGAGGCGGCCGCCCACCGCGACTGGTTCCGCGAACACGGCTTCACCGAGATCCATGAGCCGGACCACGTCAACGAGGGCGAGGGCGACTTCGCGGTGACGTCCTCGTACCTGCTGGCGGGCCGTGGCTTCCGGTCGAGCCCGCTCTCGCACGACGAGGCCCAGGAGTTCTTCGGGCGGCCGGTGATCGGGCTGGATCTCGTCGATCCGCGCTACTACCACCTGGATACGGCGCTGAGCGTGCTCGACGAGGCGTCCGACGAGATCATGTACTACCCGGACGCCTTCTCACCGGGCAGCCGAGCGGTGCTGGCCCGGCTCTTCCCCGACGCGCTGATCGCCGATGAGGCGGACGCCGCCGCGCTCGGGCTGAACGCGGTGAGCGACGGCCGCAACGTGCTCCTGCCGCAGGCCGCCACCGGCCTGTTCGATCCGCTGCGGGAACGCGGCTTCGAGCCGTTGCCGATGGACCTGAGCGAGCTGCTCAAGGGCGGCGGCAGCGTGAAGTGCTGTACCCAGGAGCTGCGCGGACAGGACAGCTGCTAGCCGGCCTCGGGCGGCGGCCAGGCGTCGCCCCAGTCGATGTCCCGGGCGGCGCGGTACAGCTCGCCGTGCCGCTTGGTGACCGTGGCCCGCTGGAGCCCCTCGTCCCGGGTGCACAGCTCCAGCAGCACCTGGCCCTTGCGGATCTGCGGGCGGCGGGTGATCCGGGCCCCCACCGGGTCCACCGCGAACCGGGTCGCCGCGACGTAGCTGAACTTCTCGTCCTCGTACGGCAGCGAGCCGCCCTTCACCTTGCGGTGCAGCGAGGAGCGGCTCACCCGGGCCGAGAAGTGGCACCAGTCCGTGCCGGGCTCGATGGGGCAGACGTCGCTGTGCGGGCAGGGCGCGGCGACGGTGAACCCGGCGGCGGTCAGCCGGTCCCGCGCCTCGATGACGCGGGCGTAGCCGTCGGGGGTGCCGGGCTCGACGATCACCACGGCCTGCGCCGCACGGCCCGCGGCGTCGACGAGCGCGGTGCGGGCCTGCGGCGTCAGCTCGTTGAGCACGTAGGAGACGGTCACCAGGTCCGCGGGGTCGAGCGCGAGGTCCTCGCCGATCCGGGCCCGCCGCCACTCGACGGCGTCGAGCGCCGGGACGCCGGCGGCGGCGGCCAGTTCGCGGCCGAGCGCGAGTGCGGGCTCGGCCCAGTCCAGCACGGTGGTCCTGGGCCCTTCCCAGGCCCCGGCGACCGCCCAGCTCGCCGATCCGGTGCCGCCGCCGACGTCGGTGTGGGTGGCGGGCACCCAGTCAGGGGCGGCCTCGCGCAGGGCGTGCAGGGCGGACCGTACCGCTTCGAAGGTGGCGGGCATCCGGTAGGCGGCGTACGCGGCGACGTCCGAGCGGTCGCGGAGCAGCGGGGTGCCGGTGGGTGTGGTCCCCCGGTAGTTGGCGATGAGCCGGTCGACGGCCTGGGCGGCCTGGCGGGGCGGCAGCCCGTCGAGGAGTCCGGCCAGTGCCGCACGCAGGGTGTCCGCGGTGGGGAGGGTGTCGTTCACCGACGAAGTGTAGGCGGATCCCGGCCGCCCCTCCCCCGGGCCGTGGCCCGTCACGGCCGCGCGGCCACCTGCTGCCAGGGCCGGCACAGCGCCAGGAAGCAGGCCATCGCGCCCACCGCGCACACCAGCTGTACGACGGCCATCGGTACGGCCGTCGCCTCTCCGGCGATCCCGACGAGCGGCGAGGCGATGGCTCCGATCAGGAACGACGACGTGCCGAGCAGCGCGGAGGCGGATCCGGCCGCGTGCTTGGTGCGCATCAGGGCCTGGGCGTTGGTGTTCGGCATCGCCAGGCCCATCGCCGACATCAGCACGAACAGCCCCGTCGCCACCGGCACGAGTCCGACGTCGCCGAAGACGCCGGACGTCATCAGCAGCAGCGCGGTCGCGGCCAGCACGATGACGGAGAGCCCGAAGCCGAGCGCCTTGTCCAGGCTGATCCGTCCGACGAGGATCTTGCCGTTGATCTGGCCCACGGCGATCAGGCCGATCGAGTTGATGCCGAAGAGCATGCTGAAGGTCTGCGGCGAGGCGCCGTAGATCTCCTGCACGACGAACGGCGAGGCACTCACGTACGCGAAGAGGGCGGCGAAGGCGAGGCTGCCCGCGATCATGTAGCCGGTGAAGACGCGGTCGGCGAGCAGGGCGCGCATGGTGCGCAGCGCGTCACCGATGCCGCCGGTGTGGCGCTCCTCCGGTGGCAGGGTCTCCCGCAGCCACTTCCAGACGACCAGGGTGAGCAGGGTGCCGACGACGGTGAGGACGGCGAAGATGCCCCGCCAGTCGGTGAGCCGCAGGACCTGTCCGCCGATGACGGGGGCGATGACGGGGGCGACGCCGGAGATCAGCATCAGCGTGGAGAAGAACCGGGCCATCTCCATGCCGTCGTACATGTCACGCACCACGGCGCGCGCGATGACGATGCCGGCCGCGCCCGCGAGCCCCTGGAGCAGCCGGAAGCCGATGAGGAGTTCGACGGTCGGGGCGAAGACGCAGATCGCGGTGGCGAAGACGTAGATGATCATGCCGAGGAGCAGCGGGCGGCGCCTGCCCCAGCGGTCGCTCATCGGACCGACGACGACCTGTCCGAGCGCCATGCCGGTGAGGCAGGCGGTGAGGGTGAGCTGGACGGTCGAGGCGGGTGCGTGCAGCGAGTCGGTGACGGCGGGCAGCGCCGGGAGGTACATGTCCATGGACAGCGGCGGCAGCGCGGTCAGTCCGCCGAGGACCAGGGTGACGAGAAGTCCGGTGCGCCGGGCCGCCGCGGTGGCGGCCGGCCGGGGTGAGGTGACGGGTGCTGTGTCGGTTATGTGTACGTGCTGGGCTCGGCTGACGCCGCTCTCCGGCATTCTGATCTCCATTGTTGTTGAATCCGCCTCTATGCTCTCAGCTCAGCCGGAATGGTCGACACCTTTTTGGGAGCGTGCATGAGCAGGACTGTCCGTTGGGGCGTGCTGGCGACCGGTGGCATCGCGGCGACTTTCACCGCCGACCTGCTGGCGATGCCCGATGCGGAGGTGGTGGCCGTCGCCTCCCGTACGGACACCGCGGCGAAGGCGTTCGCCGAGCGGTTCGCGATACCCAGGGCCTACGGCAGCTGGGCCGAACTCGTCGCGGACGACGAGGTCGACGTGGTGTACGTGGCCACTCCGCACTCCGCGCACCGGGAGGCGGCCGGGCTCGCGCTGGAGGCCGGAAAGCACGTGCTGTGCGAGAAGGCGTTCACGCTCAACGAGCGCGAGGCGCGGGAGCTGGTGGAGCTCGCGCGCGGCCGGGGCCTCTTCCTGATGGAGGCCATGTGGACGTACTGCAACCCGGTCATCCGCCGGATGACCGAGTTGGTGCGGGACGGGGCGATCGGTGAGATCCGCACCGTGCAGGCCGACTTCGGCTTCGCCGGTGACTTCGGCGCGGAGCACCGGCTGCGCGATCCCGCGCTGGGCGGCGGTGCGCTGCTGGACCTCGGGGTCTATCCGGTGTCGTTCGCGCAGCTGCTGCTGGGTGAGCCGGACCGGGTGCGGGCGGACGCGCTGCTGTCACCGGAGGGCGTCGACCTGAACACCGGGATGCTGCTGGGCTGGGACTCGGGCGCCACCGCCCTGCTCGCCTGCTCGATCGTCGGGCACCACCCGACGGCCGCCACGGTCATCGGGACGGCCGGACGCATCGACTTCCCGGACAGCTTCTTCTATCCGCAGCGCTTCGTGCTGCACCGGGCGGGCCGCGAACCGGAGGAGGTCACCTCGGGGCCGGGTCCGCAGGGCCTGTCGGGGATGCAGTTCGAGGCGGCGGAGGTGATGCGGGCGGTCCGTGCGGGTGAGACGGAGTCCCCGTTGGTGCCGCTGGACGGTTCGCTCGCGGTGATGCGGACGCTCGACGCGGTACGTGACCGCGTCGGCGTCCGCTACCCGGTGGACCTACCCTAGAACTCGGGTCAGGCGGGGGTGAGGCCCTGGTTGCCCACCTCCGTGACGAGCGATCCTGCCGTGGTGAGGGGGGCGCCCGGCTTGGTGACGGCGGACACCGTACGGAAGTCGGCGCGCGCCTGCCGCTCCTGGAGGGTGACGACGGCGTAGCCGCGGCGCCCGTTGTAGAACTTCAGGTGCGGGTTGGCCTGCATCAGGTTGTTCCAGTTGGCCGGCTTCTCCGCGCCGTCCTTGCCGCTGGTGATCGACGTGGTGACGATCTCGGTGCCGACGGTGCGGGACTTCGGGTCCTCGAAGTCCCGCTTGATGTCGAAGCCGTAGCTCACGTGCACGTCGCCGGTCAGCACCATCAGGTTGTCCACCCCGGCGGACTGGGCGCCCTTCAGGATGCGGTCCCTGGAGGCCGTGTAGCCGTCCCAGGAGTCCATGGAGAGCTTGTAGGCGTCGGTCGGTACGTCGCGCCGCTGGGCGAAGGTGACCTGCTGCGGCACGACGTTCCAGGTGGCCCGGGAGTGGCGCCAGCCGTCGGTCAGCCAACGCTCCTGGGCCGCGCCGGTGATGGTGCGCGAGGGGTCCTCGGACTCGGGTCCGGGGGTCTGCCAGCCGTCGCCGTACGCCTGGTCGCTGCGGTACTGGCGGGTGTCGAGGATGTCGAACTGGGCGAGCCGGCCGAACTGGAGGCGCCGGTAGAGCTTCATGTCCGGGCCGGTCGGCCGCTGCGGGGCGCGCAGCGGCTGGTTCTCCCAGTACGCGCGGTAGGCGGCGGCCCGGCGGATCAGGAACTCCTCCGGCGGCAGGTTGTCCTCCGAGGTGTCCCCGGCGTAGTTGTTCTCGGTCTCGTGGTCGTCCCAGGTGACGACGAAGGGGTGCGCGGCGTGGGCGGCGCGCAGATCGGGGTCGGACTTGTAGAGGGCGTACCGCAGCCGGTAGTCCTCCAGCGTGGTCGTCTCCCGGTTGAAGAGGGCGGGCAGGGTGCGGTCGGTGTAGTTGCGGGCCCCGCCGGTCGCGGTCACCGCGTACTCGTAGAGGTAGTCGCCGAGGTGGAAGACGACGTCTACGTCCTCCTGGGCGAGGTGCTTGTAGGCGGTGAAGTAGCCGTCGTGGTAGGCCTGGCAGGTGACGGCGGCCAGGGTCAGTTCGCGCTTGTGGGCGCCGTTGGCGGGCGCGGTGCGGGTCCGGCCGACCGGGCTGGTCCACTTGCCGGTGCGGAAGCGGTAGTAGAGGACGCGGTCGGCGTCCAGTCCCCCGACCTCCACGTGGACGCTGTGGTGGAACTCGGGGTGGGCGGTGGCGGAGCCGCGCCGGACGACCCGGCTGAAGCGCTCGTCGCGGGCCAGCTCCCAGCTCACCTCGACGCGGGCGCGGGGCAGTCCGCTGTCGGGCTCGTACGGGCGGGGCGCGAGTCTCGTCCACAGCAGGACGGAGTCGGGCAGCGGGTCGCCGGAGGCGACGCCGAGGGTGAACGGGTCCTCGTCGATCCGCCGGGCGTCCAGCTCGGCGGCGGCCGCGGAGCCCGCTGTGGGCAGGCCGACCGAGAAGGCGAGCGCGGCGGCGGCACCGGTGACGGTGAGAAATCGGCGGCGGCCCGTGTGCCGGACGGCGTCGCGCAGCTCCTGCTCCTGCTGGTGCGATGAGTGCGTCATCTGTCCCTCCCCTGACTGGTGGTGTGAGGGGAAGTCCACCGGTCCAGCACATCCGGCGGTTGTCGTGCTCGCGTCGTGCGGGCGTCGTCGGGATGAGGATTGCGGCGGGAATGGGTCCCCAGGGGCAAAGTCCGCATATGCGGCCAGGGCCATGATCATTAACTCCGGCCCGGACCGCCGGGGAATCGCCGGAACCCGGTACCGGGTTCACCCCCCGGAGTCACGAACCCGCCCTCCGAGGAACCCCCTTGGCCCGGACGGACGCCGGCGGACGGCCGGGGCGCTCCACCGGCACGGAGCCCTGGGCGTACGCTGCCGCACCATGAGCAACAAACTGTTGAACTCCGCGAGGAAGACGGCCGTGGTCACGGGCGCGGGCTCCGGGATCGGTCGCGCGGTGGCTCTCGCCCTGACCGGCGCCGGCTGGTCGGTGGCGCTCGCGGGCCGCCGCCCGGAACCGCTCGCCGAGACCGCCGCGCTGGCCGGGGAGCACGCCCGCGTCATCACCGTCCCCACCGACGTCTCGCGCCCCGAGGAGGTGGACGCGCTCTTCTCCTCGGTACACGAGTCCTTCGGCCACCTCGGCCTGCTCTTCAACAACGCGGGCACCTTCGGTCCGGGCGGCGTACCGGTCGAGGACCTCGGGTACGAGGACTGGCGCACGGTGGTCGACGTCAACCTGACGGGGGCGTTCCTGTGCGCGCAGGCGGCATACCGCCGGATGAAGGAGCAGGACCC
Source organism: Streptomyces sp. NBC_00341 (assembly GCF_041435055.1). Taxonomy (NCBI): domain Bacteria; kingdom Bacillati; phylum Actinomycetota; class Actinomycetes; order Kitasatosporales; family Streptomycetaceae; genus Streptomyces; species Streptomyces sp. NBC_00341. The sequence goes on from NZ_CP108002.1 coordinate 2,377,396, forward strand.
GCAGGGCGGCCGGATCATCAACAACGGCTCGGTCTCGGCCCACACCCCGCGCCCGCACTCGGTCGCGTACACGGCGACCAAGCACGCGCTGACCGGTCTGACGAAGTCGCTGTCGCTGGACGGACGCCCGTACCGGATCGCCTGCGGGCAGATCGACATCGGCAACGCGGCGACCGAGATGACCGAGCGGATGCGGACCGGAATCCTCCAGGCCAACGGCGAGCTGGCCGTGGAGCCGGTGATGGCGGCCGCGGACGTGGCGAGGACCGTGGTCCACATGGCGGAGCTCCCGCTGGAGGCGAACGTCCAGTTCGCCACGGTGCTGGCGACGGCCATGCCGTACGTGGGACGGGGCTGACCGACTGACCCGATCAGTCGGAACCGGTCCCCGAGCGAACAGAGTTGACCAACCCTCACACCGGAACGGTCGATGCCTGCCGAAATGACACCCCGGCCGGTCCGGTAAGCGCGTGCTGCCCTTATGCTCATCGTTCTTCACCGGAACTACACACTAGGAACACAGCATGCGCATACGCACCGCGGTGCCCCTCGCCCTGGCGGCCACCACCGCCCTCGCCGGTTCGCTGCTCGTCGCGGCACCGGCCTCGGCCGCCTCGCACCAGGGCGGAGTGCACCTCGGCAAGATCCAGTACGACAGCCCCGGCAAGGACACCCGGTCCACCGCCTCACTCAACGCCGAATGGGTGGAGATCCACAACAACACCAAGGCGAAGTTCCAGCTCAAGGGCTACAAGCTCAAGGACAACACCGGGTACACCTACACGTTCGGCAGCTACAACGTCAGCCCGGGAAAGACCGTCAAGGTCCACACGGGCAAGGGGAAGACCAGCCCCGGTCATGTGTACTGGAACCGTGGTTCGTACGTCTGGAACAACACCGGTGACAAGGCGCGGCTGATCAAGCCGAACGGCAAGCTGCTGGACTCCTGCTCCTGGACGAAGTCGAGCAAGGGCACCAAGAACTGCCACTGAACCGGCAGCCGCGCCCGGCCCGCACGGTCGGGCCCGCACGGTCAGGCACGCAGCGGTCCGTCGCGGTCCGGGGTCCGGGGAATGTCCCGGGCCCCGGCACGGTTGTGCGGCACATGAACGAGATCTCGCCGGCCGCGGTCCTCCGCTACACCGCCTTCTCCGCCGATCCGGACGGCGGCAATCCGGCCGGTGTGGTGCTGGACGCGTCCGGGATGGACGAGTCGGAGATGCTCGCCGTGGCGGCGGAGCTCGGATACAGCGAGTCGGCCTTCCTGACCGGGCGGACCGGGGCGGCGGCGCCGGGCGCACGCGGCTACGCGATCCGCTACTTCAGCCCGAAGGCGGAGGTCCCCTTCTGCGGGCACGCCACCGTCGCGACGGCCCTGGCGCTCGCCGAGCGGGACGGCCCCGGAGACCTGGAGTTCGCCACCGCCGCCGGGCCGGTGCCGGTCACCGTCGTCCGCGAGGGCGCCGAGCTGCGGGCCACCCTCACCAGCGTGGAGCCCCACATCACGGACGTCTCCCCGGACGACCTGGCGGAGGCGCTGGCCGGCCTGGGCTGGCCGGCCACCGATCTCGACCCGGCCCTGCCGCCCCGCATCGCCTACGCGGGCGCCCGGCACCTGGTGCTGGCCGCCGCGACCCGGGAGCGGCTGGCCGACCTCGACTACGACTTCGGCCGTGTCGAATCACTGATGCACCGGCTGGACCTGACCACGCTGCAACTGGTGTGGCGCGCCTCAGAGACCGTCTTCCACGTCCGCGACCCGTTCCCCGTCGGCGGCGTGGTCGAGGACCCGGCGACGGGCGCGGCGGCCGCCGCCTTCGGCGCGTATCTGCGGGCCCTCTCCCTGGTCCCGGACACCGCCGGGCTGACCCTCCACCAGGGTGAGGACATGGGCCGGCCCGGCACCCTCACCGTCACGCTGCGGGCGGGCGACACGCGGGTCAGGGTGAGCGGGACGGGCACCAGGATCCCGGCGGCGGTCCGGCGGCCGTTCAGCGGCTGAGGAACTTCCGGTACCAGGGTGCGTGTTCGGCGAAGGACGTACGGAAGTCCGGACCCGGCTCGCAGCCGAAGTCCTGCCAGACCCGCTCGTCGGCGAACCAGTGGTCCACGGTGAGCATCTCGAAATGGTGCTTCGCGTACGGGACACCGGCCAGCCGGGCGCGGGCCTCGTCCACCCCGATCTCCATGCTCGCCCACGGCAGCGAGAGCTCGGTGAGGACCGTCGACAGGACCTCGGAACAGCTCACCGGCTCCGGATGGTTCACGTGGTAGACACCGGCCGGGGCCTTCTCGGAGAGCGCCGCCCCGAGCAGCGCACGCCCCAGCGTCGCCACGTCGATCATCGAATGGCGGGCGTCGCAGCCGACCGGTCCGGCCGACAGGTACCGCAGCAGGGCCACCAGTCCGGGAATCGCCCACCGGTCCCCCGCCCCGTGGACGATGTGCGGGCGCAGGACGGCCCCGCCCGCCGCGAGGACGTGCTGTTCCGCGGCGGCCCTGGTCAGGCTGACGGCCGAGGCGGGGGCCGGTTCGGCCATTCCGGGGAGCAGCGCCGTGAAGGGGCCCCGGCCGTAGACGGACGCGGTGCTGAGCTGGACGATCCGGCCGACGTCGCTGCGTACGGCCTCGTCGACCAGGGCCCGGGTGCCCAGGTCGTTGACGGTCCGGGCCGTCTGTTCGCCGGAGCCGACGTGCGAGGCGCAGTGGATCACCGCGTCGATGCCCTCGCAGCTGCCGCGCAGCGTCCCGGGATCGGCGAGATCCCCGTACACCGTCTCGAAGTCCGGTCCGTCGGCCGTCGTGGCCGGGGCGTCGGGCTCGGTGCGGTGCGTCATCAGCCGGAGGCTGACGCCGGGGGTCGCGCGGGCGGCGGCGGCCACCCGGCTGCCGACGAAGCCGGTGGCCCCGGTGATGAGGATGCGCGTGGTCATGAGCGGCGGCTCCGGGCGTCGCTGAGGCCGGTCTGACGGAGATCCGGCGTACGGAGGGTGCAGGTGAAGGCGGGTTCGTCGTCCTGGACGGCCCGTATGCGTACCCCGGCGGGCGAGACGCCGTCGGCGGGGACGGGCAGGGCCTCGATCCAGCAGGGGCGGTCGAGCTCCACGTACTGGAGGAAGTCGGCCTGTATCGATGTCGGGAGGAAGGTGCGGCCGGGCGTGGCCGCCTGGGCCGCCTGTCGGGCGGCCTCCAGCAGCAGAATGCCCGGAACATGGTCGTTGGAATGGCTGAAGAGCGTCGGATGCCGGGTGTCCAGCCGAAGCGCCCAGGTGCTGGGCGCCGCCGCGGGAGCGAGGACGACGTCGTGCTCGGAGGTCCTGCCCACGGTCCGGGGTGCGACGGCGGGCAGGAGGGGTATCCGCGCGTCGAGCATGTCGGCGCGGTGTCCTCGTACCCGCTGGTAGGCCCTGGCGGAGGTGCAGCTGATCCGCCCGCCGCCGGTGGCCAGCACGGTGCCGCGGCGGTGCAGGAGGAGCTCCAGGTGCATGGAGCCGAGGCTCCTGCCGCGTCGCTGTATCCGGGAGCAGGACACGTCCACCGTGATGTCCCAGGGCTCCTCGCCCAGCACGAGGCGCCCGGCCTCCGAGGCGTACCGCAGCTCCCACATCACGAACGCGTCCCCGAGGGGCACCCCGAACTCGGAGTGCGCGATCAGCATGGTGGTCTGCCGCATCGTCTCCGCGATCAGCAGGGGGTCCTGGTGGCCCGCGACCGGGGCGAAGAAGCGGTGCGGCCTCGGCCAGTGGGCCGACACCGAGAACTGGGAGTCGGTCAGCCTGGTCAGTCCGGTCGGGAACACGTCCTGCGGATCGGGCCGGTGGACCAGCTGTCTCAGGTGTTCCGGGGAGCTCCTTCTTCGCACCGATTGCTCCATTCCGGCGGCGGAGGCGGAGTCCGGAACTCCGCCGGGGGCCCCGGCGCGGTCGGTGTTCCTCGCGGCCCCGGCACTGCCGGCCGGCACCGAGACACTGCGTGAGGTGATCTGAACCATGAAGTTCCCCCAGGAGGATCCGAGTCACGGAGCCGAGCCGCTCCGCAGTAAGATACTGACAGTTCGGTTTTACTTTCCAGCCAACCCCATATGACACCAACCCCGCCACCACTAGAGAGAAGCTGATGGCACAACAGGCGCGCGCGATCCAGACCCGCAGGTCGATCCTGGTGGCGGCCGCCGAGGTGTTCGACGAGCGTGGCTACAGCAGCGCGACCATCAGCGAGATCCTCGCGCGGGCAGGGGCGACCAAGGGCGCGCTCTACTTCCACTTCACCTCGAAGGAGGATCTCGCGCTCGGGGTGATGGACATACAGCTGCACAGCGATCCGCTGCCGCCGCAGCTGACCAAACTCCAGGAACTGGTGGACCAGGGCATGATCCTCGCCTACCGCCTGCGCCATGAGCCGCTGGTACGGGCCAGTGTCGGCCTGGCCATGGACCAGGCCGTGGAGGGCCTCGACCGGGGCACACCCTTCCGTGCCTGGATAGACCGGCTCGAACTCCTGCTGCGCGCGGCGAAGGGCCAGGGCGAGCTGCTGCCGCACGTCGACCCGGGCGAGACGGCCGAGATGCTGGCCGGATCCTTCTCGGGCATCCAGGTGATGTCGCAGGTCCTGTCCCACCGCGAGGACCTCGGGCGGCGCATCTCGGTCCTGCTGCACTACGTACTGCCGAGCATCTCGACGCCGGCCGTTCTGGCCACTCTGGATATGGCCGAAGATCGCGGTGAACGTCTCCTCCGCCTCCTCGAAACCGTACCGACCCAGACCGGCGCCCCCAACTGACCACCGGAACCAACGGCTTGGCAGGACCAAAGCATACCGGGCGGTCCGGTGTGAGGGGCCGTAATGTCGGTGACGTCGAGTCAGCCATGTGACAGGAGTCGTCGATGTCAGTCCGCCGTGTCGTCCCCAACATCCCCGTCGTCGCGGGCTCGGGTCCCGACGGCGAGGCCGCCACCATGCGGGCGAACGCCGCGTTCTACGGGCTGCTGGGGTTCGAGGAGGTCATGAACCAGGGCTGGATCATGACGCTCGCCCCGCCCTCGGAACCCACCGCCCAGATCAGCTTCATGAGCGCCGACCGGACCGCACCCGTCACGCCGGACGTCAGCGTGGAGGTGGCGGACGCGGACGAGGCACACACGGCGCTGGTGCGCGCGGGCGCGGAGATCGTGTACGGCCCGCAGGACGAGGAGTGGGGCGTGCGCCGCTTCTTCGTCCGCGATCCCAACGGCCGGGTCATCAACGTCCTGAGCCATCGCTGACCCCGTCGAGATTGGCCGGGCGCGGTCTCGCCCTCCACCCCATCTCCCGCCATAGTGGACAACGCAGCCAGGGCCATCGGGGGATGAGATGCTGCGTATCGAGTTCGGCACGGAGGATCTCAACCGGCTGCGGCTGGCGGAATCCGTCCATCCACTGTGGGAAACGGCGCTGAGTCTGCAGCTGTTGCAGAACCGGCACGCCGCACTGGTCTTTGATCCGTGGCGCCGCAAGGCGCGCGCGGACCTGGACGACGAGGGGCTGACCGGGACGACGGCCGCGCTGATGCGGATCTGCCCGCACGCGGAGTACTTCCCGGACTTCCTCACCCCGCGCACCGGCGACACCGGCCTGGAGGCCGGGCTGGACGCGGTGCTGTCGACGCCGCGCGAACGGCTGGGACGGGAGCTCGGGCAGCTCTACCCGGACCGGTGCATGCCCGCGTCCGTGCGCCGGCTCGCCGAGGGGGATCTCGCGGCGCTGCACTGGCTGGGCCAGGCGCTGCGGCGGTTCCACAGCGTGGCGGTGGCCCCGTACCAGGACGCGATCCGCGCCGAGGTCGCCGCCGATCTGCCGCACCGCTCGCAGGCGGCGCTCACCTCGGGCGCGGAGGGGCTGCTGGCCAGCTACCAGTCGGAGCTGATCCGGCGGGACGGTGCGCTGGAGTGCGCGTATCCGATCGAGTGGGAACTGACGCTGGACGGGCGCCCGTTGCACCTGATCCCGTCGTTCTTCTGCACCCGCTGGCCGGTGACGCTGGCGGACCCCGGGCTGCCGCCGGTCCTGGTGCTCCCGCTGGCGCCCGCGCCGGGCTGGCTGGACCGCGTCCGCCCGCCGTCCGGCACGCTCGACTCACTGGGCCGACTGCTCGGCCACACCCGCGCGCAGGTGCTCGACGTCCTGGACCGGCCCATGTCGACCGGCGGGATCGCGGCCGAGCTGTTCCTCGCCCCGGCGAGCGCGAGCCGGCACACGGCGGTGCTGCGTGAGGCCGGCCTGATCAGTTCGCACCGCCGGCGCCACGAAGTGCTTCACCGACGCACCTCGCTGGGCGAGGCGCTGCTGAACGGCGAGCCGCGCACGGCGTGAGCACGCGCGAACCCCGGACCCGGCAGGGCGCTCTGCGAATCCCGGCCATGACAGCGACCGAAACGGATCAGGTGCTCAAGCGGTTCGTCGCCGGTGTACGGCCGTTGGTGCCGACGGTGGCCGTCCGGGCACACGGTTCACTGGCGCTCTGCGACTTCCAGCCCCACGGGGCCGGGGCAGCCCGTCAGGACGCGCTGCGCTTCTGCTGGGACTGGGTCGCGGCGGTCTTCTTGGCCGTAGCCTTCTTGGCTGCTGTCTTCTTCGCTGCCGTCTTCTTCGCCGCCGTCTTCTTCGCCGGGGCCTTCCTGCGCGACCGCATCGGGTGCACCGTGGCATCCGTGGCATCCGTGGCATCGCCCTCGTCGGTGCCTCGGCTCTCCTTCGCGGCCTCCACGGAGGCGTTCAGGGCCGCCATCAGGTCCATGACCTGCCCGGATTCCCGCTCCGTGTCCTCGGCCGGCTTCGGAGTCTCCTTGCCCTCCGACTTCGCCTCGATGAGCTGCTCCAGGGCCTCGCGGTAGTGGTCCCGGAAGCCGGAGATGTCGTCGGCGGCCATGGTCTCGGTGAGCTGGACGGCCTGCTCGATCTCGTTCTCGTCCAGTTCCACGTCCTTCGGCGCGAGGGACTCCGGGCTGCGGATCTCGTCGGGCCAGTGCAGGACGTGGAGCACGATCGCCTCATCGCGGACCTGGAGCATGCCGAGGCGTTCGCGGCCGTGCCAGGCGAACTTGGCGACGGCGACCTTCTCCGAGCGCTCAAGCGCCTGCCGGAGCAGGGTGTACGGCTTCGCGGCGACCTGGCCGCCGCTCGCCAGGTAGTACGAGTCGGCGATCCGGACCGGGTCGATGCCGGCCGCGTCGACGAACGAGACGATCTCGATCGCCTTCGCGGTCGGCAGCGGCATCTGGTCGAGCTCCTCGTCCGTGACCGGGACGGTCTCGTCCTTCGTGATCTCGTAACCCTTGCCGATCTCGTCCTGCGACAGCTCCTCGCCGTCGAGGTCGCACACCTTGCGGGTCCGCACCCGGCCCATGTCCGACAGGTGGAACTGATGGAAGTGGATCGCGCGGTCCTCGCTCGCACTGATCACCTTGATCGGGATCGTGACCAGCCCGAAACTGATCGCTCCGGTCCACAGGGGTCGCGGCATCCCTACCTCCAGGCCCGTGGCGGGTGCGGCCGGGTCGACCGCTATACGCACGGTGAACGGCCGAACGGCGCCGGCCGGGCCACCGCCGCCCGCACCTCGATCCTGACCCCGACCGGTCGTGATCGCACGCCGGACAGGCGCGACGGCCCGGGGAGGCGGGCGTCCGGACACGTCCCCGGCCGCATTCGGCGGGCCTCGATCACCTGAGCAGCCAAATGCTTGCGCCGCCCAGGACAAGGAGCAGGCAGACGGCCAGATTGGTGCGCCAGTACGTCCGGAGAATGGCGACGAACTCGCGGATCATCGCGCTGGGCCAGAAGTACGCGGCAGTGGGTGACCCGACGACGTGGCCTCTGACCCCCTCCCGGCGGGCGGTCACCGCGGCGCGGAAGACGTGGTAATTGTTCGTGACCACGACACACCGGTAGTCGGGATGGGCCTTCTCCATGATCGATTTGCTGTAGCGCAGATTCTGCTCGGTCGTCGTCGAGCGGTCCTCGCGCTCGATCAGGGCGGCCGGGAATCCGCGCTCGATCAGGTACTCGGCCATCGCGTGTGACTCCGGCAGGCTCTCGTCGGGCCCCTGACCGCCGGAGGCGAGAAGGACGGGCTGCCTGCCGCGAGCTGTCAGCCTCGTGTGCACGGCTCGGGCCCGCTCAAGCCGGCCGGCCAGCAGCGGCGACACCCTGGTGCCGTTGATGAGACCGGCACCGAGCACCACCACGTAGTCGGCCTTGCGGTGGATGTGGAGGCGGCCGTAGAGAAACGCGTAGACGACGAAGCAGACGAACAGGAAGGCGATGTAGCCGGCCAGGGCGAGCACTGTGCCTGTCACCACCACCAGGGTGACGTTCTCCAGGATCAGGGCGGTGATCATCAGTGCGAGAAGGACCACCAGGGCAAGCCCTGTCAGCAGGGACAGGAGGTTGGCGGGGCTTCTGCCCTCCTTGCGCACCATCGTCACGCCGTTGGAGATCAGGAACCAGGCCAGGATGGCGATGCCCACCGCCACGAGGAGGACGAGCACGATGCCGATCTCCCTCCCCGCGGCCGGTTGCGACCGGGCCAGCCCGGCGAGCCAGGCGGCCGCGGCGAAGGTGAGCGACAGTCCCAGGAGGACGGCGTTGCTGAAACGCCGGCGCTCGTGGAGCGTGCCGACACAGAAGGCGACGAAGAGCAGGACTGCTGGAACATAGGCCACCATGCGCACATGCTAGGCGGAGGGCCGCGGGCGCCCCCGAGGAGGCCGGAGGCGTCCTCGACGGCCGCTGCGGCACCGGAGCCCGCCCGACAGGTACCTCGCGCGTATGAGCAGTCCCCCTACAGCCGCGCCAACGTCCCCGGCCCGACCACCGGCACGGGCTGGAGCCGGCAGGGGACTGTGGAAGCCGAACGGGCCGGAGGGCGCGAGAGGTTCGCTTGCCCGTCGACACGTCGGTCGGGGAACGATCGTGTCCTGCTCCGGCTGCCGCAGATGCCGGGCGTAGGCATGTTCAGCAAGGGCACATGAGCTCCAATGGAAGGAGGCGTCATGAAGCCACTGGACTCCGCGCCCCTGGACACGGAGAGCGGCAGACCCGTCGAGCGCGGTGCGCCCGGGGCGGAAGGCCCGAGCCGGGAGAGTACGCACCGGCCGGCCGGTGAGAACGAGGTGGACCCGAGGGAGTTCGCGGAAGAGGACCCCAGGGAGCGGGTCAACCGCCGCTGGAACGAGATCCTTCAGGAAACGAGGGTCGCCCAGACCGGTATACAGATCCTCTTCGGCTTCCTGCTCAGCGTCGCGTTCACTCAGAGATTCGAGAAGCTGGGCGACTTCGACCACCGTGTCTACGTCATCACCGTCCTCCTCGGCGCCGCCGCCATCGGAGCACTCATAGCGCCCGTCGCGCTGCACCGGTTCCTTTCCGGCTCCCGGATGAAGGACGAAGTGGTAGCCGTCGCCGGACGGTTCATGGTGTGCGGCATGGTCCTGCTCGCACTGACCATCGGCTGCACGCTCCTTCTTCTGCTGCACACCGTACTCACCGACCTTCTGGCGGAGATCCTTGTCGGCACCGTCATGGCGTGGTTCGCCGCGGCCTGGTTCGTACTCCCGTTGGTCCTCAAGACGCGCTCGGGCCGCCGAGGCGACTGAGTGATCGAGAAGCGGCTGCCGGGCTGCGGTCCGAGCCGGGCGGGGAAAGGTCGGAAAGCGCCTCTGACACAGGTCAAAGGCCCATTCCGGGCAAGTCCGCTGGTAGCGGCAGACGAGTCGGGCTGTACGCCGGGTTCTGTCTCCCGGTCGCCTCGCGGCGGCCGGGGAGACGGCCATCCATCTAGGACCGGCATTGCTGCCGGTCTCGTGCGGTCTACCCGCGAACTCGGGCGGGCAGCCCTCGAACGTTCGCGCAGGGCCGTCTTGCGACGGCCCCTCTTGACCTTGCTCCGGGTGGGGTTTACCTAGCCGCCTGAGTCACCTCAGGCGCTGGTGGTCTCTTACACCACCGTTTCACCCTTACCGAGGACCGAAGTCCAAGGCGGTCTGTTTTCTGTGGCACTGTCCCGCGGGTCACCCCGGGTGGCCGTTAGCCATCACCCTGCCCTGTGGAGCCCGGACGTTCCTCGGGAGGGTCCGAAGATCCTCACGCGGCCGTCCGCCCGGCTCGTCTGCCGTGGCGCCCATGCTACCTGCCCGGGGCGGGCGGACCGTTCAGAGGAACGTCTCGGTCTCCAGATCCAGCCCGAAGGGCTCCGGAAGGCGGATGGCCTTGCCGAACGGGACGGTGCAGTGCTGGCGGTAGTCGTCCCCCTGCGGGTCGCTGAACAGGGTCACCGATGACTGTTCGCGATCGACCAGCAGGTAGAGGGGTACGGGCCCCCGGGCATAGCAGTGGCGCTTGCCGGTGCGGTCGGCCGCCGGTCTGGACGAGGTGACCTCGACGACCAGGGCCACGCCCTCGCAGGGCATCCAGGGATCCGCTCCCCGGTACAGGCGCAGTTCGGTGGGGGCGAAGGTGCCGTCGGGGATGGCGTGGTTCTCGGGGCACCCCCCGCCACCGCGCAGCTTCAGGCCCTTGTTCCCGGAGAAGTCCATATCGGTCCGGGCATGCCTGATCACCTGCTCAAGAATCAGGCTGATGCAGTCCTCATGATCCCCGTCCGGCGGCGGCGTCACGACGATCTCGCCCTCGATCAGCTCGGCCCGGAAGCCCTCCGGCGTATCCAGCGCCAGGAAGCCCTCAAGCAGGACGTCCGCCTGCGAGAGCGGTTCGTGCGGCATGGCAGACATGTCACGCCCCTTCCTCGGTCGCCCGCCAGAATGAGACATCGGGGAATCCGCCGTCCGTGAGAGGGGGATGTTTCCCTCGATCGTGGCGCGGGACGGCGCGCCCGTGTCAGAGGCGGACCGAAGCAGCGAACGCCGCGATCCCCACTGTCCACGCCGCCGCGACGTCGGAGCCCGCGGGGAAGCGGCCGTTGAGTTCCATCGTCACCATGCCGTGGGCGAAGGCCCAGGCGGCGCGGGCGCGGTCCGCGTCGTCCGCGAGGGCGCGGAACAGCGGGGCGGCGGCGCGTTCCTCCAGGTCCGGGGGGAGGGGGCGGCCCGTGGTGAGGCGGTAGAGGTGGGGGTGGGCGAGGGCGTGGGTGCGGTAGGCGGTGGCCAGGGCCGGGAAGGAGCCAGGGGCGGTGGACTCGGCCGATTCGAGGGCCTCGGCCGTCTCCCGCAGCATCACGCCGGCCAGGGCGTTCACCACCGAGGACTTGTCCGGGAAGTGCTTGTAGAGGGACGGCGCGGTGATGCCCACCCGGGCGGCGAGCCGGCGCATGGTGAGCGCCTCCGGGCCCTCCTGCTCCAGGAGCGTGCGCGCGGCGGTGACTATCTGGCCGGGGCGGTCGGTGGCGGGCGGGTCCGCGAGGTCGGTCACGCCGGTCCTTCGTTCGTGAGGAGGAATCAGGGGGCGGAATCAGGGGGCAGATTCGTGGGGCGGAATCCGGGGACGGATTCGTGGGGCGGAGAGGCCGAAGGCGCGATCGTACGAGAACGGGTACGGGGCTCGCTCAGGCGGGTGCGAACAGCACCTTCGACGTGCCCGGGTCCGCCTGTGTGAGCCGTACCCGCAGCCGTTCCCCGAGCGGGAGCGGCGTGCTGCCGCCCTCGATCCGGCCGACGATCGCCGGGTCATCGATGTGGATGGTGCCGGTGGCCGGATCCTGTTCCTTCACGTCGACCACGTACCCGTCGAAGACCGTTCCGATCCGGTCCTTGAGCAGCGCGGCCTCGACCAGGTCCACGCACTCGCGCTCCACCGTGTTGGCCCGCCGGGTCCCGTCGGCCATCTCCTTCGGCAGGGCGGGCAGCGCGGCCAGGACCCACTCGGGCGGCTCGCGGTCCCCGGCGGTGGCGACGCACAGTTCGGCGGCGTACCGGTCGACGAGGCGGCGCAGCGGCGCGGTGCAGTGCGTGTAGAGGTCGGCGACGGCGGCGTGGACGGCGGGGGCGGGCAGGTCGCCGTGCTCGAAGACGGTGTATCCGGCGCCGCGCAGCAGCGTGGTGCAGTCCTGGAGGAAGGCGGCGTGGTCGGTCCGCTTCGGGTCGAGGGAGCGGACGACCTGTGCGTACGGGACGTGGTGCGGCCAGTCGACGTGCAGGGCCTCGGCCGAGCGGCGGAGGCGGGCGACGGCGCCGTCCGGGGCGACCGGCAGGGTACGCAGGATGCCGGTTCCGCTCTCGGCCATCAGGTGGGCCGCGGCCATGCCGGTGAGCAGGGAGATCTGGGCGTTCCAGCCGTCGGCGGGCAGCGGGGCCCGGTATTCGAGCCCGTAGCCGCCGTCCCGCTCGACGATCTCCTGCTCCGGCACGTTGAGGGAGATGCCGCCTCTGGCGACCTCCTGCTCCTCGCGGAGGGTGCCGATGTCCCTGAGCAGCGCGAGGAGCTCCTCCGCGGTGCCCGCGTCGATCCGCTGCTGCACGCCCGCGTAGTCGAGCTTGGCGCGGCTGCGTACGAGCGCCCGGCGCACCCGGGTGGCGACGGCGCGGCCCTCGGCGTCGAGGTCGATCTCCCAGAGCACGGCGGGGCGGGTCCGGCCCGGGAGGAGGCTGGCGGCGCCCTCGGAGAGCGAGGTGGGGTGCAGCGGCACCTTGCCGTCGGGGAGGTAGAACGTCGTCACCCGGCGGTGGGCCTCGGCGTCGAGCGCGCCGCCGGGGCGGACGAAGGCGGCGACGTCCGCGATGGCGTAGTGCACGCGGTAGCCGTGGGCACGGCGTTCGAGGTGCATCGCCTGGTCGAGGTCCGTGGAGGTGGGCGGGTCGATGGTGAGGAACGGCAGCTCCGTGGCGTCCTCGTGCCCGGCGACCACCGGGTTCCTCGCCGCCTCGGCCGCTTCGGCGTGGACGTCGGGCGGGAAGTCCTCGGGGAGCCGGAGTTCGGTGCGCAGCTCGCGCAGGGCCGTCCGCAGCGGGGTGCCGGCTGCGCCGGTCAGGTGGAGGTGGCGGCGGGGCATGGACCGAGCGTATGACGGGGCGGGGCGGGCGGCATCCCGGGTGCGGGGAGGGCGGGGGCGGGACTGCCCGTACGCTGGCGCGAGGGGATTTCACGGACCCGGGCGACGCCGCCGCGAGCCGTGGACCGGTCCGCACCGCCGGTCGTCCCCTTCCCGTTCGTACGAAGGAGAACCGCCGTGCTCGTGCTGTTGCCGCCCTCCGAAGGAAAGGCCGCCTCGGGGCGGGGAGCACCTCTGAAGCCGGAGTCGCTGTCGCTGCCGGGACTGGCCGGGGCGCGGGCCGCCGTGCTGGAGGCCCTCGTGGAGCTGTCCGTGGCGGACGAGGAGAAGGCCCGCGTGGTGCTGGGGCTGAGCGAGGGCCTGCGCGGCGAGATCGCGAAGAACGTCGAGCTGCGGACGGCCGGCACCCGTCCGGCCGGGGAGATCTACACCGGGGTGCTGTACGACGCGCTGGACCTGGCGTCCCTGGACACCGCCGCCCGCCGCCGGGCCGGGAAGTCGCTGCTGGTGTTCTCCGGGCTGTGGGGCGCGGTCCGGGTGGGCGACCGGATTCCCCCGTACCGCTGCTCGATGGGGGTGAAGCTGCCGGGCCTCGGCGCCCTCGGGGCGTTCTGGCGCACGCCGATGGCGGAGGTCATGCCGGAGGCGGCCGGGGACGGACTGGTGCTGGATCTGCGCTCGTCCGCCTACGCGGCGGCGTGGAAGCCGAAGGGCGAGGTCGCCGAGCGCACGGCGAGTGTCCGGGTGCTGCACTCCCAGCTGGTCGGCGGGGTGGAGAAGCGGTCGGTGGTCAGCCACTTCAACAAGGCCACGAAGGGCCGGATGGTCCGCGATCTCCTCCGCTCGGGCGCCGCGCCGAAGGGGCCCGCGGAGCTGGTGGGCGTCCTGCGTGATCTCGGGTACGTGGTGGAGGCCGAGGCGCCCGCGCGGGCCGGGCGGGCGTGGGAGCTCGATGTCGTGGTGACGGAGATCCACTGAACCGGCGAGCTCGGTGACAAGGATTCACTGAACCCGCGAGCGGAGCCCCTTGGCCCGGCTCCGGACTCGCTCGTTGCAGCATGCGCAACGCTCGTTGCGTGGAGTGCGGTCTTCGCGGCAGGATGAGGGCATGACCTCCTCCGTGCTGGACCTTGCCCCCGTCGTGCCCGTCGTCGTCCTGGAGGACGCCGCCGACGCGGTGCCGCTCGCCCGTGCCCTGGTCGCGGGCGGGCTCCCGGCGATCGAGGTGACGCTGCGGACCGCCGCCGCCCTGGACGCGATCAGGGCCATCGCGGCGGAGGTGCCGGACGCGGTGGTCGGTGCCGGCACGGTGATCTCGGCGCGGAACGTCTCCGACACGGTGGCCGCGGGCGCCCGGTTCCTGGTCAGCCCCGGCTGGACGGACGCCCTCCTGAACGCGATGAAGGCGTCGGGGGTGCCGTTCCTGCCGGGCGTCTCCACGACGTCCGAGGTGGTCGCGCTGCTGGAGCGCGGGGTCACCGAGATGAAGTTCTTCCCGGCGGAGGCGGCGGGCGGCACGGCCTATCTGAAGGCCCTCTCCGCCCCGCTCCCGCAGGCCCGGTTCTGCCCGACCGGCGGCATCTCGCTCGCCTCCGCACCGTCCTATCTGGCCCTGCCCAACGTCGGCTGCGTGGGCGGCAGCTGGATGGTGCCCGCCGACGCGGTGGCGGCCGGGGACTGGGCCCGGGTGGAGCGGCTGGCCGCGGAGGCGGCGGCGCTGCGCGGCTGAGGCGCGAAGATCCGGGGGCGAAAAAGGGCGGAACATTTGGCGCGATTCGCGTGCATGCTCCCCGGCAGCCGGGGCACGAGACCTTCAGGGACACGTGACCCGGACTCCGGGTGACCCGGGTTCCGGCAGGCAATCCCCCAGCCCGCCGGAACCGCCTCGGCCCCATCGGCTTCCCCCCGCCGATGGGGCCGAGTGCCGTCCGGGCGCTGTCCGGAAGGCCTCAGAGGAGGCCCTTAGAGATCCTCAGGGGTCCTTACCGCAGGTGGGACGTGTCGTTCAGCAGCCGTACGGAAGCGTTGCCGTCCGCGTAGTAGGCCACGGTCGACACGGACGCCGCCGAGAGCTCCATCCGGAACAGCGACTCGGGCGGGGCGCCGAGCGCCAGCCTCACCAGGGTCTTGATGGGCGTGACGTGCGTGACCACGAGGACCGTGCGGCCCGCGTAACGGGTGACGAGGCGGTCGCGGGCAGCGGCTACCCGGCGGGCGACCTCGGCGAAGCTCTCGCCGCCGCCGGTGGGGGCCGCCTTCGCGGAGGCCAGCCAGGCGTCCAGATCGGCGCCGTACCGCTCCTTGACCTCACCGAACGTCAGGCCCTCCCAGGCGCCGAAGTCCGTCTCGCGCAGCCCGTCCTCGATCCGGACCTCAAGGCCCAGCCGGGCCGCCACCGCACCGGCCGTCTCGCGGCAGCGGCGCAGCGGGGAGCTGACGATCTCCTGCACGGTGCCGCGGGCGGCGAACGCCTCGGCCGCGTGCGCGGCCTGCTCGCGGCCGGTGGCGGAGAGCTCGGGGTCGGTGCCGCCGCTGCCGGAGAACCGCTTCTCGGGGGTGAGCGCGGTCTCGCCGTGCCGCAGCAGCACGAAGGTTGCGGGCGCGCCCAGGTCGGGGGCGCCCCAGCCGGTCTGCGGGGTGGCCGTGGCGGCGGGAGCGGGCCGGTTCAGCGCGGCCCTCGCCCTCGCCGCACCGGCCGCCGCGTCGCCCGGCGGACCGGAGACCGGCGGCAGCGTGGCGGCCACCGAGGAGCGCGGGGTGTCGAGCGCGGCCGTCGAAGCGGACGGCTCCCACTGCCTGCCGCGCTTGCCGGCGTCCATCGCCTCGTTCGCGAGCCGGTCCGCGTGCTTGTTCCGTTCGCGCGGGATCCACTCGTAGGTGACGGCGGACGCCGGGAGGATCCGGGCGGCCTCGGCGGCGAGGGGCTTCATGTCCGGATGCTTGATCTTCCAGCGGCCCGACATCTGCTCCACGACCAGCTTGGAGTCCATCCGGACGTGCACCCGTACCCCGCCGCCGTCCGGGGAGTCCGGGCCCTCCGGGGCGTCCGGCACCAGGGCTTTCGCGGCCCGCAGACCGGCGATGAGGCCCTTGTACTCGGCGACGTTGTTCGTCGCGACGCCGATGTACTCGGCCGCCTCCGCGAGCGTCTCCCCCGTCACCGGGTCGATGACGACCGCGCCGTACCCGGCGGGCCCCGGGTTGCCCCGGGAGCCGCCGTCGGCCTCGATGACGAACTGGCGCTCAGGGGTCACTACAGACCCGAGTCCGCGGTGCGGACCAGGATGCGGTGGCAGTTCTCGCAGCGCAGCACCGTGTCGCGGGACGCGGCCTTCACGTCGTTGACCTCGGTGATGTTGAGCTCAAGACGGCAGCCCTCGCAGCGGCGCTGGTAGAGGCGGGCGGCGCCGACCCCGCCCTGCTGGGCGCGGAGCTTGTCGTACAGCTTGAGCAGGTCCGCGGGGACGGAGGCGGCGACGAGCTCGCGCTCCTTGGTGATCGTCGCGGTCTCCGTGTCGATCTCGTTCGTCGAGGCGTCCCGGCGGGCGGTCGCGTCGTCGACCTTCGCCTGGACTGCGGCGACCCGGTCGGTCAGCTCAGTGACCCGCTCCTGCGCGGACTCCCTGCGCTCCATGACCTCGAGGACGACGTCCTCCAGGTCGCCCTGGCGCTTGGCCAGCGAGACGATCTCCCGCTGGAGGCTCTCCAGGTCCTTGGACGAGGTGACGCTGCCGGAGTCCATCCGCTGCTGGTCGCGGACGGCGCGCTGGCGCACCTGGTCCACGTCCTGCTCGGCCTTGATCTGCTCGCGGGCGGTGTCGCTCTCCTCGGTCGTGGAGGCGACGAGCAGGTCGCGGAGCTGGGCGAGGTCGGTCGTGAGCGACTCGATCTCGGCGTGCTCGGGAAGGGTGTCGCGCTTGTGCGCGAGCTGGGAGAGGCGCTGGTCGAGGGCCTGGACGTCGAGGAGTCGGATCTGGTCGGCGGGCGCGGCGTTCAGTTGGGGGCTCCAGAAGAGTGGTGGGTGGTCCAGGGGTCGGTGACCTGCTTCGAGACATGGACCCGCAGGTCCCATCCGTGGCGGTCGGAAATCGCGTCGAGCTGTGCCGCGGCCTGTTCGCACCACGGCCATTCGGTGGCCCAGTGTGCGGCATCGACCAGGCCGAGCGACGAGTGCTGGACGGCCTCTGAGGCCGGGTGGTGGCGCAGGTCGGCGGTGAGGAAGGCGTCCACACCCGCCGCGCGCACCGCGTCGAAGAGGCTGTCGCCGGATCCGCCGCTCACCGCGACGGTGCGCACGAGGGCGTCCGGGTCGCCGGCCAGCCGGATGCCCTGCGCGGTGGCGGGCAGCCGGGCGGCGGCGCGGGCGGCGAACTCACCGAGGGTCTCGGCTTGGCCGAGCGTGCAGATCCGGCCGAGACCGCGACGGCCCGCGGGGTCGGTCGGGTCCGGTACGAGGGGCCGCTCGACGCGCAGGTCGAGGGCGCCGGCGAGGGCGTCGGAAACACCGGGATCCGCGGAGTCGGCGTTGGTGTGGGCCACGTGCAGCGCGATGTCGTGCTTGATCAGCGTGTGCACGACCCGGCCCTTGAAGGTGTCGGCCGCGACCGTCGTCGTACCGCGCAGGTAGAGCGGGTGGTGGGTGACGATCAGCTGGGCGCCGAGCTTCAGCGCCTCGTCCGCGATGTCCTGGACTGGGTCGACCGCGAAGAGCACCCGGTCGACCTCGGCGTCCGGATCGCCGCAGACCGTGCCGACCGCGTCCCATCCTTCGGCCCGCTCGGGCGGCCAGAGGGCGTCGAGCTCGGAGATGACTTCAGACAGACGGGGCACGGAGGAAAGGCTACCTGCCCTCCGTGCCCCGCAGTCCATGGCCGCCGCACCCCGTACGGGCGGAACGGCGGCCGGTCATGAATCGTTACTTCACCAGGTCCGCACGGAGGTCGTCACTTCACGAGGTCCGCGTCCGCGCGGAGGTCGCTACATCACCAGGCCCGCGCGGAGGTCGCTACTTCACCAGGTCCGCGCGGAGGTCGTCGAGGACCAGGTTGGCGGCCGTGACGCCGAGGCCCAGGTACCAGGTCTCGTCGGAGACGTTCTTGGCCCGGCCCTCCTTGACCGCGGTGAGGTTCTTCCACAGCGGGTTGGACTGGGTGGTGTCGCGCTTGGTGGCCTTCGGTGCGCCGTACACACCGGTGAAGATCCAGTCGGCGTCGGCCTCGTCGATCTTCTCCGGGCTGATCTCCGCGGCCAGCTCGTTGATCTGCTGGTTCTTGGGCCGCGGCAGACCGGCGTCGTCGAGGATCGTGCCGATGAAGGAGGCCTTGGCGTAGAGGCGGATCTTGTCCGGCAGGTAGCGGACCATCGAGATGGTCGGCTTCTTCGGGCCGACGTCCTCGCCCAGCTTCTTCGCGTTGGCCTCGTAGGCGCCCAGCTCGGACTTGGCCTTGGCGGTCTTGTCCAGCGCGGCGGCGTTGAGGAGGTAGTTCTCCTTCCAGGTGAAGCCCGGACGGATGGAGAACACGGTCGGCGCGATCTTGGACAGCTCGTCGTACTTGTCGGCGGCGCGCAGCTGGCTGCCGAGGATCAGGTCGGGATGGAGGCCCGCGATCGCCTCAAGGTTGAGGTTGTTGATCGTGCCGACGTTCTTGGGGTTGCCGGCGTTCTTCTTCAGGTACGAGGGAATGGCCGCGTCGCCCTCGGAGGGGGCGTAACCGACCGGCTTCACACCCAGCGAGACCACGTTGTCGAACTCGCCGACGTCGAGCACGACGACGCGCTTCGGGGCGGCCTTCAGCTCGGTCTTGCCCATGGCGTGGGTGAGGGTGCGGGGGAACGTGCCCGCCGGGGCGTCGGTCCCGTACTCCGCCGTCTTCTTCGCCGCGTCCCCGAAGTCCTTGCCGCCCGTCGCGACCGCGGCCTTCTTCTCGCCACCGGCCTCGGACTTGCCCGAGCCGCCCGACGCGCCGTCGTCGCTTCCGCAGGCCGAGAGGGACAGGGCGGCGGCTACGGCCAGACCGACTGCGGCGGTGCCGCGGCGTCGAAGGGACATGACTTGCTCCAGTTGCGGGTGACACAGACAAGACTTAGGACTGCCTAACCTTAGCCACGCCCTGATCGTGCAGCACACCCACCCCCTCCTCCTCAGGTGAATACGGGCATCACCACCCATATGTGTGAAGTGGCGGGTCTCATGTTGTTCGGCAGGAAGTGCGAAAACTAGCTTCGGTGGCCGGAGGTGACGAGTCGATGACTGCCTGTGCCATCGAGGACGGGACCGCGGCGGAGGTCGAAGCCGGCGAGACGGTCGAGCCGGTGGAGCTGGTGGAGCCGGGGTCCGACGAACCGAACGGGGCCGCGGAGCCCCCGGATCCGCCGACGGACGCGGCGCCGAACGGTGCGGAGGGCGCTGCGGCGGACGCGGCGACGGAAGCGGCCTGCCCGCCGGTGGTACCGCAACGGCCGACTGCTGAAACGGTCCTGCCGACGCCCGCGTTCACCATCACGGCGAACGGCGCGTACGCGGCACGGCTGACGGCCGCTCGCCCCGAGGCCCCGGAATGCGCTGACGTGGGCGACACAGCCTGGTTCCCGGAGCGCTGGACGCTGGACGGCCCCGAGCCGTACGCCGTACCGCTCCCCCTCAACCAGCCGGAGGACGCCGGCTCCCAGGTGCTGCCGCTGGCCGACGGGCGGGTGCTCATCCGGCGCCGGGTCGCGGACGGGCACACCCTCTCGCTGCTCTACCCGACCGGCCCCGGCACCGGTGAACTGCTGCTGGGCGCGGTCGAGTGCGACGAGCTGACCCTGCTGCCGCCCTCACCGGACGGCGCCAGCGCGTACGCCCTGTCCACCGGCGCGTACTCCACCGGGCTCTGGCTGGTGGCGGGCGGTTCGAACGGGCCGGAGCAGATCGCTGAGCTGCCGGGGCGCTGCTCCGGCGGGGTCTGGCTGGACCGGGCCGGCCGGCTGCTGGCCCTGGACCGGGAACCGGCGGGGGGCGGTCCGGTCAAGGCGGTCGCGGTGGACCTGGGGCGGGGCGCCGAGATGACACCGCTGCTCCAGATCGCGCCGGACAGCGATGACCGGCTGCTGCTCGCGGACCCGGACAGCGGTCTCCTGCTGATCCGCTCCGACGCGCCGGGGCACGACCGGCTCGGCTGGGGGGTGCTGGGCAGCTGTCTGCCGGTGCGCTTCCCGGAGTGCCTGCGGCCGGCCGACGCCGCGGTGACGCCGTTCGCGGTGCAGCCGGGGCAGATGCTGATGCCGGAGAGCTGCGCGGTCGCCCTGCGGATCGACGGGGCGGCGGGCAGCTGGCTGGGGGTGTGGCGGCCGGCCGGCCGCCGGCTGCACCAGCTCCCGGTGCCGGAGGGCTGGCTGGCGGGCAGCGGTGTCTGGTCCCGCGAGGGCGTACTCGCCCTGCCGTACGCCAACGGGGAGACGGACTGCGCGGTGGCGCTCCTGACGGCACCGGCCGACGAGGAACCGGCTGCGGTACGGGGCCCGGCCGGATATCCGGAAAACGGTATGCAACCGTCCGGGGCCGTGGCGCCTCCTTCTGTGTGTAGGCCGGTTCCTCTGGGGCAGGCGCCATTGGTGGGGCGTACCAGTACCCGCTAGACGCACCGGTCTAAAGTTGGGCCGGGGGATCACGTATTCGCGCACCGCGGTTGCCGACGGTGACCGCTTCCCGGGTGGCGGTGGCGTGATGACCCCGGAGACAAAACGTAAGCGATCACAACGGGGTGACTTCCCACATGTCTGAAGCCCGAACCGACACGACCCAGACGCGTCCGCCGGGGGCGGCCGCGGGGCGGGCCGAAGCCGGCGGCGCCGGAAAGCACCGGGGGGACGTGGCGCCGGACGACTCGGCAGCACAGCCGCTCGGCCGCCACCGCCGCACCGCCGAAGAGGAGAGCAGGGCGGCCTGACCGCCGGAGACATCAACGAGTGATACGGGGCAGAGAGAGGGCCCCCGCGGCCGGCCGGCTGCGGGGGCCCTCCCCTGTGCGCGTCCCCGCGGCCGGCCGGTCAGCCGCGCTTCAGGCCGAGCACCTCCGCCGCCGCGAACGTCTCGTTCGGCGGGCGGTCCGCGTAGTACGGCGAGATCAGCTCGTCCAGCTCGTCGAAGGAGAACGTCTCCTTCGACGCGTCGAACTTCGCCGCCACCTTCGGCCGCTCCACGATCGCGACCATCCCGCCGTGCACCACCAGCAGCTGCCCGTTGACCTTGGCGGCCGCCGGGGAGGCCAGATAGCCGACGAGCGGCGAGACGTGCTCGGGTGCGAGCGCGTCCAGCCCGCCGTCCTGCGGTTCCTGGAAGCCCGCGAAGACGTCCTCGGTCATCCGGGTCCGGGCGCGCGGGCAGATGACGTTGGCGGTGACGCCGTACTTGGCCAGGGCCAGCGCGGTGGAGGTGGTCAGCCCGACGATGCCGCCCTTGGCCGCCGCGTAGTTGGGCTGGCCCGCGGAACCGGCCAGGAACGCCTCGGAGGAGGTGTTGACGATCCGGCCGTAGACCGGTCCGCCGGCCGCCTTGGACCGGGACCGCCAGTGCGCGGCGGCGAAATGCGTGGTGTTGAAGTGGCCCTTGAGGTGGACCCGGATCACCGAGTCCCACTCGTCCTCGGTCATCGAGAAGATCATCCGGTCGCGCAGGATGCCCGCGTTGTTGACCAGGATGTCGAGCTGTCCGTACGTCTCGACGGCCAGTTCGACCAGGGCGCGGGCCTGCTCGTGGCCGGACACGTCGCCGAGGTGCGCGACCGCCCGCCCGCCGGCCGCCCGGATCTCCTGCGCCACCTGTTCGGCGGGGGCGGCGGACGCCTCGCCCGAGCCGTCGCGGCCCGGCTGCCCGTAGTCGTTGACGACGACGGCCGCGCCGAGCCGCGCCAGTTCCAGCGCTTCGGCGCGGCCGAGGCCGCGGCCGGCTCCGGTGACGATCGCGGACAGTCCGTCCAGGGGAAGTGACATCGGATCTCGGGGTCCTCTCGGGAGGGGGCGGGGCGGTATGCCGGTGGCTCAGAGCTCGATGCAGGTACGCAGCGACTCGCCGGTCCGCATCTGGTCGAGGGCGTCGTTGATGCCGTCGAGCCGCACCCGGTGGGTGATCATCGATTCGAGGTCGATGCGGCCGGCCCGCCAGAGGGCGATGGCCCGCTCGTACGACCGGAGCACGTCCCCTCCCCCGTACATGGAGGGCAGGATGCGCTTCTCGTCGAAGAACAGCTCGAACATGTTGACCTGGAAGTTGTCGTCCATGGCGCCCGCGCCGACGACGCAGAGGGTGCCGCCGCGCCGGGTGTTCTCGTACGCGGTGCGGGCGGTGACCGACTTGCCGACCACCTCGAAGACGTAGTCGAAGCCCTCGCCCGCGGTGATCCGCTGCTTGGCGTCGCCGAACTCGTCGGGCGAGACCGCCTCCGTCGCGCCGAACCGCAGCGCCGCCTCGCGCCGGGAGGCCACCGGGTCCACGGCGATGATCTGGGCGGCTCCCTGCACCCTGGCGCCCTGGATCGCGGAGATGCCGACCCCGCCGCAGCCGATCACGGCCACCGACGAACCGGCCTCCACCTGGGCGGTGTTGATGGCGGCGCCGAGTCCGGTGGTGACGCCGCAGCCGATCAGGGCGGCGATCTCGAACGGCACGTCGTCGGGGATCGGGACCGCGCAGTTCGCGCCGACGACGACCTCCTCCGTGAAGGTGCCGGTGCCCGCGAAGCCGAAGACGTCACCGCCGGGGCGCTTGAAGTTGGGGGTGCCCGCGTTCATGAATCCGGCCAGGCACAGGTGCGTCTGGCCGCGCTTGCAGGACGCGCAGGCGCCGCAGGCGGGCAGCCAGCAGACGAGCACCCGGTCCCCGGCGCTGAGCCCGGTCACCCCGTCACCGACGTCGAGCACCTCGCCGGCGCCCTCGTGGCCGGGTACGAAGGGGGCGGGCTGCGGCAGCACGCCGTTCATCGCGGACAGGTCGGAGTGACACAGCCCGGTGGCCCGGATGCGGAGCCTGACCTTGCCGGGGCCGAAGCCCACCGCCTCGACGTCGTCGAGGACTTCGAGTTTGTCCTGGCCGGTCTCGTGCAGTACGGCTGCGCGCATGGTGCGGCTCCCCTCGGGGTCGGTACGTGCGGTTGGTGCGGTGCCTGCGGGTCGGTGCGGTGCCTGCCGTTGGTGCGGTACGTGCGGGTACGTGCGGGTACGTGCGGGTACGTGCTTCAGGAGTGTTCGACGAGCGTGTCCACGAGGACGGGTGCGTCGTCGCGTTCGGCGGCGGTCACCTGTACCTGGACCCGGCCGTCATCGGCCCACATCCGGATGCGGAGGGTCTCGCCCGGGAAGACGATCCCGGCGAACCGGGTGCTGTACGAGCGGATGCGGGACACCTCGCCGTCCAGCAGGGTGTCGGCCACCGCCTTGAGCGTCATCCCGTAGGTGCAGAGCCCGTGCAGGATCGGCCGCTCGAAGCCGGCCAGCTTGGCGAACTCCGGGTCGGCGTGCAGCGGGTTCCAGTCCCCGGAGAGCCGGTAGAGCAGCGCCTGGTCGGCCCGGACCGGCCGCTCCACCACCCGGTCCGGCTCGCGCTCCGGGGCGGCGAGCCGCTGCGAGGGGCCGCGCTCGCCGCCGAATCCGCCCTCGCCGCGCACGAAGATCTGCGCCTCGTTGGTCCACAGCGGGCCGTCGTCGTCGGTGGCCTCGGTACGCAGGACGAGGACGGCCGCCTTGCCCTTGTCGTACACGGCGGCGACCTTCGAGGTCTGAACGGCGTTGCCCCGCACCGGAATCGGCCGGTGCACGCGTACGGACTGGCCGCCGTGCAGCACGGCGGCGAGGTCGACGTCGATCCCGGGCGCCGCGAGGCCGCCGGCCATCGCGAGACCGGCGCCCGCGACGGTGGCGAAGCTCGGCAGGACGTGCAGCCGGGACTCCAGCGTGTAGCGCAGCTCGTCCGGATCGGTGGCGTCGTCCGGCCTGCCGGGGGCCGTGCCCGCCCCGAGGCCCAGGTGGTAGAGCTGGACGTCCTTGTGGTCCCAGCTGATCGTGGTCGAGCGGGGTTCGGCGGCAACCGCCTCTGCGGCATCAATGGGCATGGGAGAGCTGCTCCTTGATGGTGGGAAGACCTCGGCGCGGCCTTCCGCACCGTCGGCCGCACCGAGGTCGTGCGGGACCGGAGGCCGCGTCCGTTCTAGAACGCGTTCTAGCCGGTGGCCCTATGTATAACGCAGCACCCAGCAGTTGTGAAGACTCCTGACGCTACGTCAGATCCCTTTGTCCCGGGGCGATCCGGCCGGCCGGATGCCCACCGTCCCGTTCCCGTCCGTCCGGCGCCGACCGGTCGATGACATTTGTCATCACTGAGTCCGTACATGCGCCTCTGCCGGGGCCGTACCCAGGCTCCGTAACGTCATGTCCATGAAATCAACAACGGGGAACGGGACCGCGGTGGTCTTCACCGGGGCAGTCAAGACCTTCGGCCGGGGCGACGAGCGCGTACGGGCCGTGGACGGCATCGGGCTGACCGTCGAGCGGGGCGAGACGGTCGCACTGCTCGGCCGCAACGGCGCAGGGAAGTCCACCGCCATCAGCCTGCTGCTCGGCCTGGACGAGCCGGACTCCGGCAGCGTGCAGGTGCTGGGCCGCACCCCGGACCAGGCGGTCCGGGCCGGTCTGATCGGCGCGATGCTCCAGGAGGGGCAGCCCATCCCCCGGGTGACCGTCCGCGAGCTGATCACCTTCGTCGCCTCCACCTACCCGCGCCCGATGCCGATCGCTGAGGCGCTGGACCTGGCGGGCGTCGCGGAGTACGCGAACCGGCGCATCGACAAGCTCTCCGGCGGCCAGCTCCAGCGCGTCCGGTTCGCCGTCGCACTGGCCGGCAACCCGGAACTCATCGTCCTGGACGAACCGACGGCGGCCCTGGACGTGGAGGCCCGGCGCGGCTTCTGGGACTCCATGAGGGCCTACGCCAGGCGCGGCAACACGGTGATCTTCTCCACCCACTACCTGGAGGAGGCCGACGAGAACGCCGACCGGATCGTCGTCATCGACCGGGGCCGGATCGTCGCGGACGGCAGCGCCGATTCCATCAAGGAGGCGGCCGGCCTGCACCTGGTCTCGTTCGACCTGGCGGGCGGGCCCACCGAGGGCCTCGATCTGCTGCCCGGTGTGGCCACCGTCGAGGTGACCGGGGACCGGGCGCTGCTGCGCACGGCCGATTCGGACGCCACCGTCGTGGAGCTGGCCCGGCTGGGCCTGATCCGGAGCCTCCAGGTCTCCCCCGCCACGCTGGAGACCGCCTTCCTCTCCCTCACCGCACCGGCGGCCGCGGCCGTTCCGCAGGACAACAACCAGAACCGCAACCGGAACCAGAGCCAGCACCAAGGCCAGCACCAGAAGGAGACCGTCTGATGTTCCAGTACATTCTGCTCGAAATCCGCCGGACCCTGCGCGACGGCTTCTTCCTGCTCTTCGGTTCCGGAATGCCGGTGATGATGTACCTGCTCTTCACCAACATCGGTGGAGGAGGGGATGCAGGCGACTGGAAGACCGGCTCGATGGTCGGCATGGCCGCGTACGGGGCGCTCGGCTCCGCGATGGCGATCGGTACGGGGGTCGCGTCCGACAAGTCGCTCGGCTGGCTCCAGCAGTTGCGGGTCACTCCGCTCTCCCCGTCGCAGGCGGTCGTGGGCCGCGCGATCAGCGGATCGGTGACGGTACTCCCGACGATCCTGACGGTGCTGCTGGCGGGCGGGCTGGTCAACGGGGTCGAGCTGGCGGCCTGGCAGTGGGCCGCACTGGTCCTGCTGCTGTGGATCGGCGCGCTGCCCTTCACCCTGCTCGGCATCGGCAACGGCTACCGGCTGACCCCGCAGGGCACCGGCGTGGTCAACGTCGCCTGTTTGATGGGCTTCGCGATCGTCGGCGGGCTGTGGTTCCCGCTGGAGCTGCTCCCCGGCTGGCTGAGCTCCATCGGCGGATTCACCCCCGCCAACCGGTTCGCCGAACTGGGCTGGGCCGCCACAGAGGGCCACGCGCCCGGCGCGACGACCATCGGCGTACTCGCCGGTTGGCTGCTGCTGTTCGGTGGGTACGCCGTGGTCTCGTACCGTCGGTCCGCGAGGACCGTGTGACAGGAGTGAACATGTTCGGGAACGGATCGGAAGCGCGCGAGGCACGGCGCAAGCGGCGTGCGGAGCGACGGGAGTGGCGCAGGGAGCACCGGCGTCCGGGGCCTCCCGGACCGTACGTCCTGCTGCCCTGGCTGCTGCTCGGCCTCGGCGCCTTCTCCAATCTGTTCCAGGGCGAGAGCCCCAACCCCTGGATCGGCGGCATCGGCCTCTTCGCCTTCAACTCCCTCTACATCTCGGTGGTGTTCCGGGGCTTCGACAAGAAGGCACGCGAGAGCCGCGTGACGTACGCGATGCTGGCCGCGCTGACGGCCATCACGCTGGGGCTCGCGATCGGGTACGGCGGAAGCTGGCTGCTGTTCTTCCCGCTGCTCTCCCTGGCCTGCGGAACCATCCTGCGCAAGCAGTGGCTGGCGGTCGGTCTGCTCGTGCTCGCCGTGACGGCGTGCGTGGTCTCGATCTGGGGCAAGGACAGCACCGGGACCCCGTGGACACTGGCGTACGGCACCTTCATCTCCGGTGCGGTGACGGCCGCCCTCCTCACTCTGTCGGAGACGGTGATGGAGCTGCGCTCCACCCGGCAGGAACTGGCCCGCAGCGCTGTGGAGAGGGAGCGGCTGCGCTTCTCCCGCGATCTGCACGATCTGCTGGGCCACACGATCTCGGTGATCGTCGTCAAGTCGGAGGCCGCGCGCAGGCTCGCACCGCGCGACATGGACCAGGCGCTCCAGCAGGTCGCCGACATCGAGTCGGTGGGCAGGCAGGCGCTCACCGAGATCCGTGAAGCGGTCACCGGCTACCGCGAGGGCAGCCTGGCCACCGAGCTGGACCGGGCCAGGTCCGCGCTGATCGCCGCCGGCATCGAACCCACCGTCCGCCGCTCCGGCCCCCCGCTCCCGCCCCAGGCCGAGGCGCTGCTGGGCTGGGTGACACGGGAGGCCGTCACCAACGTCCTGCGCCACTCCACCGCCACCACCTGCGCCTTCGTGATCGACGGCACCCCGGACCGGGTCCGCCTGACGGTCACCGACGACGGCCGCACCACGGCCGCGGCACCCACCCCGGGCATCGGCGGCACCGGCCTGAAGGGCCTCACCGAACGCCTGGCGGCAGCGGGCGGCTCCCTGGAGGCGGGACGGGGGCCGGGCGGCGGCTTCGTGGTGACGGCGGAGCTTCCGACGGACGAGCCGGGCGGGGAGGACGGGAACGGCGGCACGGCCACCGCCCCGGCCCCGGCCCCGGGCGCGTAGACGGGGTCAGTGGCGGGGCCTGTCTTCATCCGGTCGGCCCGATGATGCGCGGGACACCCTTCCGCTTCTAGGTGGTGACTTGGAGTCGCCTACGGGACAGCCGGCCGACTCCCCAGGCGATGGCGAGGGCTGTGATGACAATGGCGGCACCGATCGGTGAGCCTGCAGCTGTCGTGGCCCAGGGTGCGCAGGCCACCAGGATCGCGAGGATGTGCCGGGGACGGACTCCCGGGACCGCGGTGCGGATGGCGATCAGCAGCATGACGGGACCGAGTTGCTGAATCATCCCGAGGAAGAAGTCGCCCTCGCCCGAGAGGGCCGCGTAAAGGGAAGGCAGCCAGGTGATGACGGCGTACGCCGAGGCCAGTCGGCGGTCGACTCTTCCTGGTACGACCGCTGCGGGCATCACCACCACCAGAGCCAGTAGCGGAATCAGCCAGGCGGAACCCTCGGCCCCTGCGAGCAGCGCCGCGAGGGACAGCGCCCCCAGCACCCGGGACATCGACCAGCGTCCCAGACAGGCCATGGCCCCGGCCGCCAGCACGGCCACGTACACCGCCGCGCCGAGGAGATCCACACCGGCCGTGCTCCCGCCACGCACGGCGTCCGCCACGGCGGTGGTCAGCCCGGCGGCGGCGATCGACCCGGCAGCCGCCAGGGCGTACGGGGCCGCGGCCACCAGGAAGCGGCCTGCCCGATGACTGGAGCCGGTGTGTGTCCTCACGCGCAACGCATGGGCCGCTATGTCCAGTTGCTCCAGACGGCCGGCAGCCGCCGAGGCTCCCTCGCCGGCATCCCGGTACATCTGCAGGATCTCGGCACCGTGGCTTGCCCGATATCGGCGCGGGTAGAGAGACAGGACACGGGAGGAGTGCCGGGCGTCGGTCATGCGGGGGCTCCGGTCGGCTCGATGGTGGCTTGCTTGAGGCGTCGGGTGGCCTCGCGAGCGGTGGTGGTGATGCGCCGGACTTCCGCGGCGAGGGTGTCCCGTCCGGTGCGGGTGAGGGTGTACGTGCGCCGGAGCCGCCCCTCGACCCGCTCCTCCGAGAAGACCTCGATCAGGCCTTCCTGCTGAAGGCGTTCGAGAGACCCGTAGAGCGTCCCGGTACGTAGCCGCACGCGGCCCTGAGAAATCGTCAGCACCTCCTGAGCCAGTCCGTAGCCGTGTCGGGGCCTGTCGGCCAGAGCCGTGAGGATGAGCAGGGTCGGTTCCTGCATGGATCTACTGCGATCAGCCATGCGAGCGACCATAGTACGTTCACCGGACTATTGAACAGCGGTTGACGAGCACAGATTCATCAGGAAGCGGGTGGCGGACGGTCCCGTGAGGCCGAGAAGACCACGGCCGCCGCCGCCTGGCCGCAGCTACATCACAGGTACCCCCGAGAGCCCGCACGGCGATCCGAACGAAACCGCCTGGGCATGAACCGGAACCGGGCGTTCGGCGCCGGGGAGTAGGTCGCACGGCCGATGCCGGTCCCGGTGTAGCACCTGCGACGGACCCGGCCCGCACCTCATGTAGCCCCTGCGACGGCCGCCTGGCTCGTCAGCGCAGGTGACGACCCGGATCACCGCCGCCGCTTAGCGTGCTGAGGGTATTCGGAGCCCCCCGGCGGCTTTCAGGGGCTCCGCTCGCCTCCCCTACGCGCCGAGCCGGAGCTTCGCCATGCCTAGAACGACACTCGCGGCCGGTCCGGCGGCCTTCAGCCTCTTACTCGGGCTGTGGGGGATCACCCGCGAGGACAGCATGTGGCGTGACGAGGCGGCGACGTGGCAGGTGGCTCACCGGAGCATCCCGGAGATGTGGCACCTGCTGGACACGGCCGAGGTCGTCCACGGCCTCTACTACCTGTTCGCGCACGGCATCTTCGCCGTCTTCGGGGACAGCCTCCTCGCCCTCCGGCTGCCCTCCGTCCTGGCCATGGCGGGGGCCGCCGCCGTGATCACCCTCCTGGGCTCCCGGCTGGCCGACCCCTGCACGGGACTGGCCGCGGGCCTGGCCTTCTCCTTGATCCCCGGAGTGCAGCAGTACGCGCAGGAGGGACGTTCGTACGCCCTGGTCACAGCCTGTGCGGCGCTGGCCTGCCTGCTGCTGGTCGAGGCGACCGACGCGACCGGCAGGCGTGGTACGGCCCTCTGGGCGGCGTACGGCACGACCGTGCTGCTGGCCGCGCTGCTCAACTGGTTCTCGCTCCTGCTGCTGCCCGCACACGCCGTGACGCTGGCCCTGACCCGCCCGCCCCGCGCGACCGCCCTGCGCTGGGGAGCCGCCTCCTCCGCCGCCGCGCTCGGCACGCTCCCCCTCATCCTGGCGAGCAAGTCCCAGACGGGTCAGGTCGCCTGGATACCCCCGGTGCGCCGGGGCACCCTGCTCGGCCTCCTGCTGACCCTCCTCGCGGGCGCCCTCTGCGCCTGGCTCGCCCGGCCGGGGAAGGCCCTCGGCGCACCCCGCCGCGACCGCGCCGCGCTCACGGCGGTGGCCGCACCCCTGCTCGCCGTACCCCAACTCCTGCTGCTGGCCGCCTCGCTGGCTCAACCGGTCTACCTCACCCGCTACGTCCTCTTCAGCTACGTCGGGCTCGCCCTGCTCATCGGCGCGGCATGCCGGGGCCTCGCACTCCGTCTGCGCACACCCCCGCGTCGGCTGATCGTCGCGGCCATGACCCTCGCCTTCCTCGGACTGCTCCCCGTCCAGCTGTCACTGCGCGCCCCGGCCGGCCGGATCGACGACGTACTCGTCACGGCCGAGACCGTCGCCTCGGTTCGCGAGGCGGGTGACGGGGTGTTGTACATCCCCGCAGCACGCCGTGACACCGCCCTCGTCTCGCCCACGGCGTTCACCGGGCTCAGGGATCTGGCACTGGTCCGGGACCCGCTGGAATCCGGCACCATGAACGGTGTGGAGGGCACCCCGGCGCAGATAGCGGCGGCGATGTCGGCGGCACGCCGCATCCTGGTCGTCAGCGACGACAGTGCGCCGTCCGTCCACACGGATCGCGACCGCACCAAATGGCGCGTCCTCAAGGAACGCTTCGTCCGCTGCTCCGAGGTCAGCGAACACGGCCGCCGGGTCACGGTGTACCGGCCCCGGGCGAAGCGGGGCCGCTGGCAGCCCGGCTGGTCACAGCGCCGCCCCGCCGTGCGGGACACGATGGGGCGGCGCCGGATGGCTTGCTCAGATGCTGCCGAAGTCTCCGGCCTTGACGCCCACCACGAAGGCGGTGAACGCGTAGGCGGGGATGCCTAGGACCGGGCCGCGCAGGTCCTTGGAGTCACGGACGGGGACGATGCCGCGCGAGACGGCAAGG
Source organism: Streptomyces sp. NBC_00341 (assembly GCF_041435055.1). Classification (NCBI taxonomy): domain Bacteria; kingdom Bacillati; phylum Actinomycetota; class Actinomycetes; order Kitasatosporales; family Streptomycetaceae; genus Streptomyces; species Streptomyces sp. NBC_00341. The sequence continues at coordinate 2,408,054 of NZ_CP108002.1, forward strand.
TTGGCTGCGATCTCGACGCACTGGCCGCCATTGCTGCTGTAGGAGGACTTGAACCAGCGGAGGGATTCGGTCGTCACGGGGTGCCCTTTCACCGTTGCAACGTGGACGCCAAAGAGGCGGTGTGCGCCTGCCGAGTGGTCAGATAGCTTCGAAATCTCCGGCCTTGACGCCCGCCACGAACGAGGCGAACGAGGCGACCGGGAAGGACAGCGTGGGGCCGCTCAGATCCTTCGAGTCGCGGACCGGGACTGCGCCGGTAGCGGCTGCATGATTCGGAGCCCACTCGACACAGGAACCCCCGTTGTTGCTGTAGGAGGACTTGAGCCAGAGAGCGGGGGGAGAGTCAGTCGTCACGGGGTGCCCTTTCGTACCTCGTTGATCATGGCCACGGACGCCGTCTGGGAGAGCGATTCGGCCTGTAGCTGATGGTAGGCCCTCACCAGCGGCAACACTGAGTTGAGTTCGCGGTCCAGGTGCCCCTGGGTCTGCGACTCAACGTAGGAGATTACGGACCGGTCTTGGAGGGTCAGCAGATTCACCAAGCGATCGAAGGTCCGACGCTCCCCAAGGTCGAAGGGGGCGAGTTGAAGCATGGTGTTCGGCTGCTCGGCAAAGTCGATCAGACGCTGCAACTGCGCGTCCATAACCGCTGGACCACCGACCGGCCGAAGGATGCAACTCTCGTCCAGCACCGCGATCACCAACGGCGGCACCGGGCGAACTAACGCCGCCTGCCGCTCCATGAGGAACGAGACTCGCTCCTCTGCCTGTTCACGCGTGATGACTCCCCGCCTGACAGAGCTTCCAGCAAGGGCCTGCGCGTACTCTCGCGTCTGCAGTGGACCGGGAATCACGCCGCACTCAAACAGCCTGATCTCTGCTGCTCGTCCCTCGTACCCCACATACTCCGGGAACCCCTCCAGGAGACTTCCGTTCCGTAGCCCTCCCCACGCGCGTTCGAACGATTCGGCGGTCCCGGCGAGTCCGAGGGCAACATCGACGCTGCGTGAAAACTTGCGGCTCGGCGGTTTGTTGTCAGTTTCGACGCCTGAGATGTGCCGTCCCGAGTAGCCCATCAGTGCGCCAAGCTCATCCTGCTTCAGGCCACGTGCCTCCCGTGCCTTGCGCAGGCGTGCACCGAACGCTGCCCGGGGGCTTCGGCTCGGGTTCAACTCCTTGATGTTTACCAACGTTCCCTCCGTTTTCAGAACATTGAATACGGCCTGACCGTAGGCCACGCTGGGCCGCCTTGGTAGTGGGATGACTACGGAGAGGCACGATCGTGTGCGCAGAAGCCGACCCCCTGAGCGGACACGCTCACCCCGCACCCACCCCCGGCACGCTCATGGTGGACATAGGCCGAGGCAACCAAGTAGGCGAGTTCCGGGGCCTCGCCGGCCCGTACTGGTCGCTGCGACCGGTCTGCGGCGGACAGGAATGGGAGGCCGAGCCCGAGCACGTACGCCTCGCGGACCCCATAGAGCGGCTGCGCGCCCAGAACGCGCGGTGCAACGCACGGAGCCGGGGTGAGGTGCTGTGACAGCTCCGACGGACGACCTGCGCTCCGAGTTGGACCGCATCGCATCGGACCCCGAAACCCGCGCGCTGTTCCGCACCGAGCTGGACCGTGCGATTGCCGAACACGTGGCGAAAGCAGCCGAGTTGACAGCCTTCACAGAAGCAGCGGCCGAAGCGCTGCACGCGTTGGTCCGGCTCCCGGCCGGGGAGCAGGCCGCGTGAGCGGCGTCCCCTACGCGGCGGAGATCACCGCGACGACCGGCGGGAGGCCCGTCTCTCTCGGCCGGGCCATCCTGCCGAACCGTCGGCTCGCACTCCGGTGGCTGCGACGGCAGGCGCACCGTCTCGCGGACGGGCTCGGCGCCCCCGAGCCCGAACCGTCGATCAGCTTTCGCAGCCCCGCCGTTCCGGACGGGCTACGGGCGTGGGCAGAGGCCCCTGACCAGCAGGAGCACGCGATGGCGCGGCTGGCGGCCGGGGGCCCCGATGTGCTCACCGTGCTCGACCCGGCGGCGGGGCTGCTGGTGACGCTCGCCGGTTGGCCCGTCCGACAACGCCGCGCCGCAGCCGGGTACGGCGCTCCCGAGCCCCCTCCCCACCCGTACCCGCGCGCTGCCGCGCATCGCGCGGGCCGGGCCCCACGTTCCCTCGACCGGAGGCCGTACGGTGATCCACTGCAATTCCCGCGTCTGTCCGCCCTGGTTCGAGACCGCGCAGGCTCATCAGCAGGCGGGTAGTCCAGTACTCCCCCACTCCCTGGTCTGCGAACTGGCCCAGGGGCATTCCGACGAGCACGCCGGTCATCTGGAGGACATGGGGCGCGGCACCTTCGACGTTTGGGTGCGCTGGAACGGCGACGAATTCACCTACGTCTGTGCCGCGCCGTGCGAGATGGTCGACCCAACTCTCTCTCCCCACCGGCAACAGGCCTGCATGCTGTTCGTCGACCACGCGCCGGGCCACTCCTGGGAGTTCGAGGATCTCCTGCACGACTGAAGCCCGCCACCCCGGGTGCCCTGACATTCATGGACGCCCGGGCAACCGACTCGGTGCAGGAGTACCCATTGCCTCTGACAGTTCCCGGGGTCTGACCCAATACTCCCGACGACGGGTCCCCCATGGCTCGGAAGTCGGATCGGTGCGTGGCCACTCGACCGACGTTCCGGTTCACGCAAGCGTGATTTGCTCCCGGCCAACGTGCTCCAGTTCATCCCCCGCCCGAACGGTGAGGCCAACGGTGGCAACAGCGGCACGTGAAGCACTCGCGAAGAGTCGATCACCGATCCCTACAGAGATGCTCCCGGATTGAAGCCGCAGGGCCCCCGGTGCGGTTCAGGGGTTTCGTTCGTGGGTCGGAGTGTCAGCCCGGTGGGTTAGACCGTGAGCCTCACGGCCTCGAACCAGTGGTCGTTTGCGGTGGTGCCGACGAACATGTACTCGGGGCGCTTGTTCTTGCAGATCTGTGGGCCCCAGCCACCACCGCCCATCTTGGCCGTGTGGCAGACGGAGCCGTCACCGATGTTCATGGCGAAGCCCGTCAGGAATGGGGCGCCCTTCTTCGAGCTGCCGATGTAGTTGTTCTTGCCGTCCGCGACGACGGCCGTCCAGTTCGGGGCCCATTTGGAATTGCCGCCCGTCGAACCCGGGTCGTGCAGCAAGGCGTTGGCGGAGGAGCCTTCGACGTTCCACACCGCGATGTTGAGGGCCGTGATCTTCTTGCCCTGGTCCGTCGTGCCGGTGATGGTCCCGTCGCACACCGGCTGCTGCCAGCCGTGTCCTGCCACGAAGGCCCGGTAGCAGATGTGTCGCCCGTGGGGGTCGTTCTTCGCGAGGCTGTTCATAACGCTGGCGGCCGTCCCCGGCGGTGCTTTCGCCGTCACAGTGGCCGTGGGCCGGGTCGCGGGCGCCTTCGGCGGCGGTGGCGGGGCGATCGCCGCCTTGAGGGTCGGTGTGGTGGACGGCCTCACCGTCTCTTTCTTCTTCTCCTTCTCCTTCTTCTTCTCACTCGGTGTCACGGAGGGCTTCGGTGACTCGCTGGTGTAGGTCTCCGGGGGCACAGGGCGTTCGCTGTTCAGAACCGTGCCCGCCGCGTTCTGTGTCTGCTCCTTCTCGGGCTTGCGGTCGTTCTGGCCCGCCACGAGGAACGGCACCGAGATCAGTACCGCACCGGCGATCGCCGCCGCGGCCAGCATCGGCTTCTTCAGACGGCCGTTGGGCGGTACGTCGTCCGCGTGCGTACCCGCGCCGCCGCCGCCGTCTCCCGCCGCTGCCGCAGCGGCGGCGGCGGGCGGGGTCCCCCCGACGGTGCGGGTGGTGGCGGGCGCTACGGCCGGGTCAGGGTCCGGGTCCGGGTCCGGGGACGCGGACGATGCCGACGTCGCCGAAGTGGCCCCGGCCTCCGCGGAGGTGGTCGACGTGGCTTCGGAGGGCTCCTCCGCCGCCGGCTCCGGAGTGCCGCCGGCCCGCGCGGCACCGACGGCCGAAGAGGCACCGGCGGCGCCCTCGCCACCCGCCTGTTCCTCGGTCTCCTTCTGGCTGCCCGCGGCCTCGGGAGCCTCGTGGCCGGAGCCCTCGCTCTCCTCGCTCTCGCTCGAAGGGCTGCGCGCGCCCGCGTCCGGGCCGGCCGCAGGGAAGGAGGTGTCCTTGCCGTTGCGTGATCCGCCCGGCATCAGGGCGTCGCCGGGGTCTCCGGCCGTTCCTCGCATCGGAACCGCCCGGCGGACAGACACCGGTGAACTCGCGGACGGGTCGACTGCCCCGGAGGCGCCTGCGGATGCGTCCGGCCGCGACGGTATGTGGCTGGAAGGATCATGCTCGCGTGCCATGCGGTTCCTTACTCAAGTCTCGGTTGGGGCTCATGTCACGACCCGGTGCCCACGGCGCCCGCCCATGACTGGAATTCATCCGATCCAGCCGTTCCGGGGGAGCGAAGGGCCGGGCGGGGCAGACGACTTCGCAGGAGGCAAAACCCATCGACAGGCGATCGGCAGGCCAGTGCACCGGGCACGCGCCGGCGTGCGGTGGCGCGAGGCAAGCCCGAACGGCCCGGTTCCGGAACGACCGTACAGGAACTGCGTAGACCATGGTCGGCCGATCGGGCTCAAGGGCGTCAACGTCGTCGGTGTCGCCACAGCTTCACGCCTGCAGCGGAAGACAGTTCCGATCCCGGACCAATCCGGTATTCCCAACTCGCTTCTGGATTCGTCGGTTGCTCGTTTCGAGAGGTTCGAGAGGTTCGAGATCATCGCGATGCGGATCATGCTTTCGGAGTGTGCGGGTTGGTCTCGTAGTCGCGGGCGAGGCGGCGGTGCATCATGATCCAGGCGGTTGGGTCGGCCGCGCGGTGAGGTGCTCGCCGTGGACGAGTCCGGTTCCGCGCGGCCTCCCGCCGAACCGGACATGACGGTTTCCCTGTCATCCGGCTCTCCAGTGACTACGGCGTGAGTGTTCTGACCGGCTGTTCCGAGTGGATGCGGTCGTGGCAGACGTCGCAGGCCACGACCGTTTTGCGGCGTCGTTGGAGCATGACGCGTGCCGAGTACTGCGGCACCGTCGCACCGTGGTGGGCACAGGTCCACGGTTCAGTAACGGAGGAGTGCACCGTCCGCAGTGGTGAGGTGGTCGAAGGCGGCGGACGCGTGGTCGCTCAGTTGCCTGATCTGAGCGTCGGTGTACCAGGCCCTGCTGTAGGTGAGATCGACGGCCAGCCGTGCCTGGTAGCGGCTGACGACGGCGAAGATCATCGGTACGTGGCCGAGCGGAGCCAGGCGCACATCGCTGACCCGCAGGCCCTCGGGGAGGGCGGGTTCGGTGATGGTGCCCACGTTGGTGATGACGAGGCTGGGCGGGTGCTGGTCGAGCATGTAGGGGAAGGCCGCCAGTTCCATCGCCGCGGCCCCGCTGTCCAGGTCTGCCTTCAGCCGGGCGGCCAGGTCCTGCCCGACCGCGACGGGGTCGGCCTCCCCGCTGACCTCCAGGCGGATGGACGTGGTGGTCGCGGCGGACTGCAGTACCTCGGCCGGCAGGGGCGGGGTGAGCCTGCGGCGCATGTCGACCGCGGTGGTGCACAGCAGCCGGGCCGGGCCGTCCTGATTCGGCAGCAGGGAGCGCAGGCTGGTCAACAGGACTCCCGAGACCAGGGAGTTGACCGACAGCGAGGCCTCCCTCGCGCGCCGCACCAGCCCCTCGCACCGGTCGCCGTCGAGATCGATCCCGATGACGCGGAGGCTCATGTCCTCCCCGGGGCCACCGTCGTGGGAGGCGAGGGCGGGCACGAGTGCGGGCGGCCTCTCGGCATCCAGCCGCGCGCGTTCGGCCACGAAGTCCCGCAACTGCGCGGAGGTGAAGCGGGGAGCGAGCAGGTCGTCCAGGGCCGGTCCCAGGACCGGCTGGATCAGGCCTGCGGAGACGGGGCGGCCGGTGGCCAGCGAGGTGTAGGTGTCCCACAGGCGCTGGTGGAGGGAGAGGTAGCTCATCCCGTCCGAGAACGCCCTCGGCAGGCTCAACACCACCCGGGTACGTCCCGGCTCCCGCACCACGGTTGCCCGCAGCAGCGGACCCTGATCCCAGGCGAGAGGGGCGTTGATCTCCTCGTCGAAATCGGCGCCGTGCCCGAGAACCGGCCCCGCGTCCGCGTCCGGGATGACGACCAGCGGCTGGTTCCCCGGCCCCTGGGTGATCTTTCCAGTGAGCAGCGGCGTACTGGCTTGCAGGTGGGCCAGGGCCTGCGCGAGGACCGCGTCGTCCAGATCACCCGCCACGTCACAGGACAGGACAAGCCGCACACCGGCCGCGGTGATGGCCGCCTCGTGCGGCGCGAGCGAACGCTCCACGGTGAACCCCTCTCGTAGGACCGCTGCACCATCGCGCAACAGGGCACCGCTTCGGGGCCGAAGAGCCGGATGTCCCCTCGGACGGATGAACGCTCCGACATGCGGTCGCGGCGCCTTCGACGTACGGGTGCGCTGCGCCGGAACGGCGACTGCTTCACCTACGTCTGTGCCGCACAGTGCGAGATGGTGGACCCGGCCCTCGCTCCCCACCGGCAACAGGACTGCCTGCTGTTCGTCGACCACACGCCGGGACACTCCGGGGAGTTCGAGGACCTTCTGCACGACTGGGAGTAGGTCAGTCGATGCCTTCGACGATACGGAAGTCGCGCTCGACGCCGTCGGAAAGTGCGACCAGCGCCTCCTGGTAGGCCGCGCTCTCGTACGCCGCGACGGCCTGCTCGAAGCTGTCGAACTCGATCAGGACGGTGCGCTCGGGGATTCCGGCGCCATGCGCCACGACCCGACCGCCACGGGCGAAGATCCGACCGCCCCCGGCCTTGACGGCCGTGGGGGCAAGCTTGTTGTAGGCGGCCAGCTTCTCGGGGTCCGAGATGGTGCGGTAGGCGCTGACCCAGTAGCCCTTGGGCATGGAACCTCCAGTGTGGGGACGAGTACGTCCGACTTACGGGTTGGTGGTCGGTAGGAGCGGAACGTAGTCACCGCGCGGGGAACGGGGTACCCCAGGGTTCCTCTTCCAGCAGGAGGCCGTTGGCCAGGTAGCTGATGGTTCGGTACCAGCCGACCAGTACGAGCAGTTCAAGTAACTGGGCCTCTTCGTAGGACCTGCGCAGGGCATCCCAGGTGGACTGGGTGAGCCGGTTCGTGTCGTTCAGTTCGTCCACGGCGTGGAGCAGTGCCGTGTGGCGTGGCGACCATGGAGCGCCGACTGCTGCGTCGGGGTAGGTAGTTGCCCGGAGTTGTTGCGGGTCGAGTCCGGCCTGCGGGGCCAGGGTCGCGGCGTGGACGCCCCATTCGTAAGCGCAGGCGGATCGCGCGGTCACGCGGGCGATGACGATCTCCCGGTCGATGGCGGGGAGGAGCCCATGGCCAAGCAGACCGGCACCGAGGGCGAACATGCGTGAGGCCAGCTCCGGGTTACGGTGCAGTACGCGGAACAGCGCGAGGGGCTCGTGCGGCACACCCGGCGGCATCCATCGGCGGAGCGCCCGGTCGACGTCGGCGGGGTAGGGCGGGGTGAGCGGTTCTATGCGTGACATCGCGACACCTCCTGCTTCGATTTTCGAATCACTATGATGCTTCGATAACCGAAGCGCAAGGAGTGAGTATGGAAGCCAGCGCGCCACGTCCGGGTGTGCCAGTGCGAGGGTCCGAATCGGGTCGTCCGGTGATGGCCGCGCTCGACCTGCTCGGACGGCGTTGGACGATGCGGATCCTGTGGGAACTAAGTCAAGCTCCGGCCGGCTTCCGTGAGTTGCAGCGCCGATGCGAGCGCATGTCCTCCAGCGTGCTCAGTACCCGGATCGAGGAACTGTCCGGCGCCCGCCTGCTCGCCCCGGACGGCGACGGCTACCGCCTCACCCGGCTCGGCCAGGACCTTGTCGAGGCGCTGAGCCCGCTGGACGCCTGGAGCCGACGTTGGGCCGAGGAAACGGGACCCGCGACGGCAGGAGGACTGGAATGATCATCGCGTGGCCGGCCCGACACGGCAGCGGTGCCGTCCTGGACAGCCCCGTTCACCGGGCCGAACTCGCGTTCTTCAGGGATGGCGGTAACGGTTCCGCGACGCGCGGGTGCGGACGCCGTCGGCAAGGAGCGGGCGTGGAGCCTGTCTCCGGAGGACCGGACACGGTCAGAGATCATTTACGTGACAGCCCCAAGGGAGGCTTCTTCCAATGACCGCACAGCCCACGCGCCTTGAGCGCATCGGTCCCGAGACCGATGCGCTCAAGGACGTCTCTCCGTTCAAGCCTTCTCTCGTCAGAACGGTTTTCAGGGACGTGACCCCGATGCACGTCTCCCGGTCGGCCACGTGGGCCGCCGCGTCGGTGACGCGGACCGTGCTGACGGAGATCATCGACGCCGCGAGGGGAGCTGCGGCGGAGGAGGCCCGCAAGAAGCTGATACCCAGGGACCTCCTCTCGGCGATCGACCGGAACGTCGAGCTGGAGGTGGGCGGCAAGTGGTACGACCACAGCCCGACGTTCAAGGGCCTGAACGGTGTCATGTACGACGCCGAAGGTGTCATCGTGCCCCCTCGTAAGCGCAGCAGGTCGCGCAGACCGAGTGGTGTGGCCGGCGCCCACCGGTTCGAGGCCGGGGTCAAGCAGCTGCTGCGGAACCAGGGGGTGACGGCCGTCCCGGCGATGGTCCGCGACCTGGACGGAATCGCGAGCGTGTTCCTGACGGACCTCGCCCGGGATGCGGCCATGGTCGTCCGCGAGGGCGGGGTCAAACGCTTCGGCACGGTCACCCTCGTGACATCGGACGAACCGCCCCCGTCCACGTCCCCGTCTCTCCAGGATTCCCTCGGGGCCCTGTCCACCCGCCGAGGGGACGCGCGGACCATCGGCAGGGACGACGTCCTGGCCGCCACCACGATTCAGTTGTTCGGCGGCCGCATCCGGCAGCGAGCCCTCGTCGAGGCACACGCGGCGACACAGTCGTACAGCCTCACGCGCCTGGTCGCAGGACCGGCCGCGGCGGGAGAAATCGCAGACCCTCCGCCAGTACGGGAAATCGACCGGCAGGGCTGATCAGGCAACGGGCTTCCGGTCGCACCCGCACCTCCGCTCAACCGGCGGCTCCATGGGAAGAGATGACTCCGTATGGAACGGGTTGGGGCTTCACGAGACCTCGTACTCGGTTACGTCCACGCTCTGCACGCGATCGACGAGGCCATGAGGGTGGCGATGCCCTCGCTCGATCGACTGGCAGATGTCCTCGGCCAGGCCCGGTCGCGCCGGATCGGGCGGAGTGATCACATCGGCGCCTGCTCCTACACGGTTCATGGGGCAGGCTGCCGCTTCGTCAGCGACAACGGTATTGAGGTCGATGTGGACTTCGCGGCCGACGGGAGTGCAGTCTTCGACCTCTGGCGACTGCGCCGGTACGGGCTGAGCCTGCCGGATCCTGTTGACGTCACGGATGAGGACCTGCGGTCCGCAGTGCTGTCGCTGCAACCGCTTCTGACCGAGGTGCGGCCGGGGTGGTTCAGCGTCTCCGGCTGAACTCTCAGTACCAGCGGGCGGACCCGTGGAGGGCTTCAGGCACCCGTTTCCTGTAGCGCGGCAACGGCACGCGCGGCAACGGTGCCGATGGCGCGGCTGATCGCCGCGTCGTCCGAGCGGGGCCGGCACCGACCTGACGTCCGGCGCTCAGATCTCGTTGCCGGCCTCGCCGGCCTCAGTCCATTCGAGCAGCCGATCAATGAACGGAACGATGTCCTGCGGACACGAGATCACAAAATGCCGCGGAATGGCCTGTCCACTGTCCAGGTCAGCGACATCCAACTCCACTTCGCCTCCGCGCCACAGTGCGAGTCGCCCTCCCCGCACACCATTGAAGAGGTCCAGCCACATGACGGGATCACTGCCCGCACTTTCTGGGTTCTCTCCCGACTCGCACTCGATCCCTTGAGCCCCGAGTACAGCTTGGTGCGCGGCGATCCACCCTCGGAACATTGGCGTGAAGTCGGTATCTGTCACTTGGCCAGCAACCCTTCGATGTTCGGAGCGGACGATACCGAGCCGCCGCTCGCCTGTCGGGCGGATGCGGCCGGGTCGACCGGGTTCGCCACGGGAGTGCAGCCGTGCGGGAGGCTCACACCGCCCCCACCCGGCGCAGCCAGTCACCCACCAGCCGGTTCCAGTCGGAGCGGTCGAGATCGTGGTGTGCCGCTACGAACCGGGCGGCCGGAGGCTTCTCGTCCCAGGACTGGATGCCGTGACCGGAGCGTCGCAGCAGGACCTCGCAGCCGACCGCATTGGTGAGGAGGACGAGTTCGAGGCCCGTGCCGATCCCGTCCGTCGTGCGGTCCCGCAGTTCGAGCAACTGGTAGAAGTCGGAGGCCTGGTCGAGGTCCGGGATCCACTCCTCGACCAACCGCCCCGCCTCGCAGGCGTATCCGTGCCCGGCAAAGGCGTCGACGACGGCCGCGTGCAGGGGCAACGGCGAGACGTGCAGCAGGTCCTCGTCCGAACCGGGCCTGAGCGCGCTGTCGTCCACGCGCGTCCGCAGTTCCAGGACGATCACCGGCGCACGCCCCGCCACCTCGGTAAAGGGCGTCGCCCAGGGCAGCCGGACCGTGAAGGGCACGACGACCTCCTCCCCCCTCGAGACCGGGAAGGGGCCGTACGCATAGCCGCGGTTGATCTCGTCGTCACCGGCACGGGCACCGGGGGCGGCGGGCCAGGTCGCCAGCACCTCGAAGGAGAAGCCCTGGATCTCCGTGCCGAGCAGGCCGCCCCGGACCACCACCCGACCGGGGACCGTGTCTCCAGGACGCACGACGCCGGCGAGCACCTGCGCGTCGACGTCCACCGGGCCTCCGCCCGCCCGTGCAAGCATTCGAGTGAACATTCCCGCAGCATACGATCACCGGCGGCAGACGCGACGGGCACACGGCCGGCTGCCTGCCACGCGGCCAAGCGGCCAAGCGGCCTTGCCCGTGCGGACGGTGGCCGGCTGTCGACCGTCGCGGAAGGGGTTACTTCACGTCCACGTAGTCCACCGCGGAGGTGACCGCCGGGGTCGTGGGCGTGCCGGCGAAGGAGTAGCGGAAGTAGCCGTCCGACGTGGCCTTCGTCGTCGTCCTGAGGTTGCCCTTGCTGTCCGTCTTCACGGTCTTGAGGGTCTTGTAGGTGCTCGTTCCCTTCTTTTTGAACTGGAGCTTCACCGACTGCTTGGTGTAGCCCGCGTACTTGTAGGTCACCCAGTTGGCGCGGGTCAGGGCGCCCGTGACGGTGATCGTCTTGTTCTTCTTCACCGGCTCCGGCGAGGCGTTGACCGTCAGCCTGGAGTTGCGCAGGACCTTAGCCTTGGCGGCCGAATCCTTGCCGATGTAGTCACCGTCGTTGGCCATCGCGTAGGCGCTCACGGTCCAGGTCCCGGCCGTGGTGTTGTCCTGGGGTTCGATGCGCGGGTTGATCGTCATCGCGTAGGTGCAGGTGGTCGTGGTGAAGCTCTGACGCACGCACTTGCCCAGGATGTTGTCAGGGGTCACGAGACCGTAGGCGTCGCCGTTCGGCAGGGCTGTGTGCCACATGACCGGGAAGGTCTTCCCGACTTCGATGCCCGAGTCGTCCGTGGCGGTCACCGCGATGGTGAACCTCTTCACGTCCGTGGTCCCCAGGACGATGTTCTTCCCGCCGTTGACGACCACCTTCGTGATCTTGACATCGCCCGAGACCTCGTCCGCCTGGGCGGCCCCCGGAATCGCGAGCGCGGACAGGGCGAGTGCCCCGGCGAAGGCTGCCAGGGTGGTGCGGTGACGCATGAAAGCGGTCCCCTATGTTCCGGCGCCGCAGGAACCCCTGGGCGCAGCTGACCGAGCCCACCCGGTACGCGGATGGCAGGGGTATGACCACCGGTCCACGCGAATGGTTGTCCTCCGGGAGCCCGCGGTGAGCGCCGCGCTCACGCCGCGCTCTGGCCCGAAGGAACGCCGTCGACCGAGTCCGCACCCCTTCGGAGTGTGTTACACAGGGGATAATCAGAGGGGTATTTTGCAGCAGCTCAAGCTCGGAATCGTGTCGCAGGCCCGTAAAGAGAACGAACACCGTCTGCCGATCCACCCGGCGCACTTCGAACGCATCGACGCCGACCTCCGCCCCAGCATCTTTCTGCAGACCGGATACGGAGAGCACTTCGGTGTCCCGGACTCCCAGCTCGCACCGCACGTGGCCGGTTTCCGCTCACGCGAGGAGCTGATCGCCGAGAGCGACGTCATCCTGCTGGCCAAACCGCTGCACGAGGACGTGGCGGAGCTGCGGGACGGGCAGGTGCTGTGGGGGTGGCCGCACTGCGTGCAGGACGAGAAGGTCACGCAGGCCGCCATCGACCGCAGGCTCACCCTGATCGCCTTCGAGGCGATGCACCACTGGACCTCGAAGGGCGGGTTCAACCTGCACGTCTTCCACAAGAACAACGAGTTGGCCGGCTACTCGTCGGTGCTGCACGCCATGCAGCTGACCGGGGCGACCGGTGACTACGGGCGTCGGCGGCGTGCGGCGGTGATCGGCTTCGGCGCCACCGCTCGCGGCGCGGTGACCGCTCTCAGCGCGCTGGGCGTGCACGACGTGGACGTGCTCACCGCCCGCGGCACCACCGCCGTCAGCTCACCGATCCACTCGGCACGGATCGTGCGCTTCGACCACGACGTGGCCGACGACACCCTCGACCCGCGGCGCAGCATCG